>NZ_JBFUDZ010000060.1:0-30244 GCF_056404455.1 Mesorhizobium sp. P2_D1 | reverse complement strand
TAGTGGCGGTTGGCCGTCTCGTATTCGACATGCGCCGTCGAGATCGTGATGCCGCGCGCCTTCTCCTCAGGTGCCGCGTCGATCTGGTCATAGCGCTTGTATTCGCCAAAATACTTCGTGATCGCCGCCGTCAGCGACGTCTTGCCATGGTCAACGTGACCAATCGTGCCGATGTTCACATGAGGCTTGTTACGCTCGAATTTACCTTTTGCCATGTGATGTCTCCAATCCTGCTCGCCCGTGCGGGCCTTGAATTAAGTTACCGCTGCAACCCGTTCGAGTTACGCGTATTTCTTCTGAACTTCCTGGGCGACCGCGGTCGGCACAGGCTCGTAGTGATCGAACTGCATCGTGTAGGCCGCGCGGCCCTGGCTCATCGAGCGCAGGTTGTCGACGTACTTGAACATGTTGGCGAGCGGCACCATCGCGTTGATGACCACTGCCACGCCACGTGATTCCTGGCCCTGGATCTGGCCGCGACGGCCGTTCAGATCGCCGATGACGCTGCCGACGTAGTCTTCCGGCGTCACCACTTCGACCTTCATGATCGGCTCGAGCAACTGGACGCCAAGCTTGGGTGCGGCTTCACGGAAGCAGGCGCGGCCGGCGATTTCGAAGGCCAGAACGCTGGAGTCGACATCGTGGTAAGCGCCGTCGATCAGCGTCGCCTTGACACCGATCATCGGGAAGCCCGCGAACGGACCCGAGGTCATGACGCTGTTGATGCCCTTTTCGACACCGGGGATGTATTCCTTGGGAACCGCACCGCCGACGATCTTGGTTTCGAACTCGAATTCGCTGCTGTCCGGATTCGGCTCGAAGACGATCTTGACGCGGGCGAACTGACCGGTACCGCCGGTCTGCTTCTTGTGCGTGTAGTCCTGCTCGTGCCTGCGGGTGATCGTCTCGCGATAGGCCACCTGCGGCGCACCGACATTGGCCTCGACCTTGAATTCGCGACGCATGCGGTCGACGATGATGTCGAGGTGAAGCTCACCCATGCCGGAAATGATCGTCTGGCCGCTTTCCTCGTCGGTCTTGACGCGGAAGGAAGGATCCTCGGCGGCCAGGCGGTGAAGGGCGAGGCCCATCTTTTCCTGGTCGTTCTTGGTCTTCGGCTCGATCGCGATCTGGATGACCGGATCGGGGAATTCCATGCGCTCGAGGATGACCGGATGCAGCGGGTCACTCAGCGTGTCGCCGGTGGTCGTATCCTTGAGGCCAGCCAGAGCGACGATGTCGCCGGCGAAAGCCTCTTCGACGTCGGCGCGCGAGTTGGCATGCATCTGCAGCATGCGGCCGATGCGTTCCTTCTTGCCCTTCACGGTGTTGTCGACCGAGATGCCCTTGGTGAGCTTGCCCGAATAGATGCGGGCAAAGGTGAGCGAACCGACGAACGGGTCGTTCATGATCTTGAAGGCGAGCATCGACAGCGGCTCGTTGTCGTCGGCGTGACGCTCGATCTCGGCGTCGGTCTTGGCATCGACGCCCTTGATGGCCGGAACATCGGCCGGCGACGGCAGATATTCGACGACGGCGTCGAGTAGAGGCTGCACACCCTTGTTCTTGAAGGCCGAGCCACAGAACATCGGGTAGAACTTCACCGCGATGGTGCCCTTGCGGATCAGCGCGCGGATCTCGTCATTCGACGGCATCTTGCCTTCGAGGTAGTTCTCGAGTGCCGTCTCGTCCATTTCGACGGCGGCTTCGATCATCTTCTCGCGGTATTCCTCGGCACGAGCCTTGAGGTCGGCCGGGATCTCGACGACGTCCCAGGCAGCACCCAGTGTCTCGTCGCGCCAGACAAGCGCGTTCATCTCGACGAGGTCGACAACGCCCTTGAACTCGGTCTCGGCACCGATCGGCAGCTGCATGACGACGGCATGCGCACCGAGGCGCGAACCGATCATCTCGACCGAGCGGTAGAAGTCGGCGCCGATCTTGTCCATCTTGTTGCAGAAGATCATGCGCGGAACGCGATACTTGTCGGCCTGGCGCCAGACGGTTTCCGTCTGCGGCTCGACACCGGCGTTGGCGTCGAGCAGCGCAATGGCGCCGTCGAGCACGCGCAGCGAACGCTCGACTTCGATGGTGAAGTCGACGTGTCCGGGGGTGTCGATGATGTTGAAGCGGTACATCTTGCCGCTGCGACCCTTCCAGAAGGTCGTGGTCGCGGCGGACGTGATGGTGATGCCGCGCTCCTGCTCCTGCTCCATCCAATCCATGGTGGCAGCGCCGTCGTGGACTTCGCCGATCTTGTGCGACTTGCCCGTGTAATAGAGGACGCGCTCGGTGGTCGTCGTCTTGCCGGCGTCAATATGCGCCATGATACCGAAATTGCGGTAGTCTTCGATTTTGTATTCGCGGGCCATCGTAGCTGCCTCTCAGTCTCGTACGCGCTTTACCAGCGGTAGTGCGCGAAAGCGCGGTTGGCTTCAGCCATCTTGTGGGTGTCTTCACGCTTCTTGACGGCGGTGCCGCGGTTGTTGGCCGCGTCCATCAGCTCGCCGGAGAGGCGGTCGACCATGGTGGTCTCGTTGCGGTTGCGGGCCGCGGCGATCAGCCAACGAATGGCCAGAGCCTGGCGGCGCTCGGGGCGCACGTCGACCGGAACCTGGTAGGTGGCGCCGCCGACACGACGCGAACGCACTTCCACATGCGGCGCGACATTGTCGAGCGCCTGATGGAAGACGGTGACCGGCTCCTGCTTGGTCTTCGACTGAACCTGGTCGAGCGCGCCGTAGACGATGGTCTCGGCAACCGACTTCTTGCCGTCATACATGACGGCGTTCATGAACTTGGTGACGATCAGATCGCCGAACTTCGGGTCCGGATTGATCTCACGCTTTTCTGCACTGTGACGACGCGACATTTTTTCTCTGCCTCAATTATGCGTGGTGGCCTTGATCCCGGATGCTTGCCCGGGATGACCTTCGCTACGCTTCGGTCACTTCGGACGCTTGGCGCCGTACTTCGAACGGCGCTGCTTGCGGTTCTTCACACCCTGCGTGTCGAGCACGCCGCGGATGATGTGGTAGCGAACGCCCGGAAGATCCTTGACGCGGCCGCCGCGGATCATGACCACGGAGTGTTCCTGAAGGTTGTGACCTTCGCCGGGGATGTACCCGATCACTTCAAAACCATTGGTCAGGCGGATCTTGGCCACCTTGCGCAGCGCCGAGTTCGGCTTCTTCGGCGTCGTTGTATAGACGCGCGTGCAGACGCCCCGCTTCTGCGGGTTCTGCTGCATGGCCGGGACCTTGTTGCGCTTCACCGGCGCAATGCGCGGCTWGCGGATCAGCTGGTTGACGGTAGGCATTAAACCCTCTTGTCTCTCAATTCCGTGTCTCGCCCGGTCAGGGCCGCTCAAAGCGTCATTTCCATACGCAAATTCGGGCCACAAACCGCGCCTCGCGGTCTTTGCCCGAACAAATGGCAGAGGAAGCGGACCCGCTTCGTGCACGCCGGAAATGTCTTTTCGCTCGTAAAACGAACCCTGTTTGAGGCAAACTCCAAAGCGTGTCGCTTCGGAAGGGAGAGCCTCACATCGGTTCTGACTGGGCGGCTTCTACTCGTAAGACCGCGAACCGTCAAGCCCGGAGCGCCAAATATTGCGCGCCAACCAAGGCTCGGCAGCCATGCGAAAAACGCATGTAATTTTGTTTCGCAATTTTGCAAGGGCGAGGAAGAAAGTGACCGGCTTTGCGCTGTTGCACGGCCCTGCTTCATGCGAAAAGGCCGCATGAGCAGTGAAAATCCCCTCGCCCGCCCGCAATCTGCCAAGAGGAATCGGCCCGTGAACGACAATGAAGAGCGCCCCGTCACCATCATCACCGGCCGGGTGTGGAAGAAAAAGGGCGGCAAGCCGGAAGGCGTGCATGTGATGCTGGTCGCCCCCGACGACGATTCGGCGGTGCGCCGGGCGCTCGAATCGCTTGCTGCGGAAGGTTACGCCGAGGCCGAACTCGACCAGATCGGCGACATGGACGGCGCACCCGACGATGAGCCGCATCTTTCCGCCTTCCAGGGCGCGCTCGAAGGCGAAGTGTCGATCGTTACTTTCGACGTGCCGATCTGAATCGGGGGCGCTGACGATGGCCGGACCAAAAGCGGTTGGACCTGCGTCCCGGACCTGGGCCGACCGGGCCGTCGCGGCGATCGAGGCCGATCAGCGCCGCTCGGCCGACACGCATCTGTGGAAGCTCGATCTACCGGCACTGGCCGGCATCGATCTCTATCTCAAGGATGAGTCCACCCATCCGACCGGCAGCCTGAAGCACCGGCTGGCGCGTTCGCTGTTTCTGTATGCGCTGTGCAATGGCCTGATCCGCGAAGGCGCGCCGGTGATCGAAGCGTCGTCGGGTTCGACCGCGGTATCGGAGGCGTACTTTGCCCGTATGATCGGGGTGCCGTTCTATGCGGTGATGCCGCGCTCGACCTCGCGCGAAAAGATCGCCGCGATCGAGCACTATGGCGGCAACAGCCATTTCATCGACGACGGCAGGCGCATCTATGCCGAGTCGGCCGAACTCGCGGCGAAACTCGGCGGCCATTTCATGGACCAGTTCACCCATGCCGAGCGCGCCACCGACTGGCGCGGCAACAACAACATCGCCGAATCGATCTTCGGGCAGATGCGCGAGGAGCGGCATCCGGTTCCGGCCTGGATCGTGATGAGCGCCGGCACCGGCGGCACCACCGCCACGATCGGCCGCTTCCTGCGCTACAAGCAGCATGCGACGCGGCTGTCGGTTGCCGACGTCGAGCGCTCGGCCTTCTTCGACGGTTTTGCCACGCATGATCGCAACTGCCGCTGCGAACAGCCGTCGCGGATCGAGGGGATCGGCCGGCCGCGAATGGAGCCGTCCTTCGTGCCTGGCGTCATCGATCATATGCTGCGGGTGCCGGACGCTCTGTCGCTGGCGGCGATGCGGGTGTTGTCGCGACGGCTCGGCCGTCGTG
Source organism: Mesorhizobium sp. P2_D1 (assembly GCF_056404455.1). Classification (NCBI taxonomy): domain Bacteria; kingdom Pseudomonadati; phylum Pseudomonadota; class Alphaproteobacteria; order Hyphomicrobiales; family Phyllobacteriaceae; genus Mesorhizobium; species Mesorhizobium sp. P2_D1. The sequence goes on along the minus strand of NZ_JBFUDZ010000060.1, from coordinate 25,282 downwards.
TCGGCGGCTCGACCGGCACCAACTTCATCGCCATGTGCTTTCAGGCCGCGCGCATGATCGAGGAAGGAAGGGYGGGTTCACTGGTGACGCTGATCTGCGATTCTGGCGATCGCTATGCCAACACATATTATTCCGACGAATGGCTGGCTGCGAACAGCCTCGACCCCTCGCCTTTCGAACCGGCGATCGAGGCCTTTTTGGCGGGTGGAAAACTGACCTTGCCGTTCGAGGAAAGCTGGGGCTGACTTTTCGGCGTCGGCTCGCCGGCTTCGGCTTGTCGGGGACAAGTGTTCTGATAAGAAGCCACCACCATCATTCAACAGACGGAGCGGCCGTGTCCCAGCCCATCAAGATAGGCATCGTCGGTGTCGGCAAGATCGTCCGCGACCAGCACCTGCCGGCCCTGGGGAAGGACCAGGACTATCGCCTCATCGCCGCCGCCAGCCGGCACGGCAAGGTCGACGGCATTCCGAATTTTCCTGATATCGAAGCCATGCTCGACGCGGTGCCGGAGCTCGAGGCCGTTTCGCTCTGCATGCCGCCGCAGTTTCGCTACGACGCGGCGCGCACAGCACTGGAAGCAAAGAAACACGTCTTCCTGGAGAAGCCACCCGGCGCCACTGTCAGCGAGGTCGAGAACCTCAAGGCATTGGCCGCGAAGAACGGCGTCTCGCTGTTTGCCAGCTGGCATTCGCGTTATGCGCCGGCAGTCGAGGCCGCGCGTGCCTTCCTGAGTTCGGCCAAGATCAAGTCCGCCGCCATCAACTGGAAGGAAGACGTGCGTCGCTGGCACCCGAACCAGGAATGGATCTGGGCTCCCGGCGGCTTCGGCGTCTTCGATCCCGGCATCAATGCACTGTCGATCGTGACCCACATCCTGCCGCCGATGTTCATCACCTCGGCCGTGCTCGATTTTCCTGAAAACCGCGCCGCGCCGGTCGCGGCACAGGTCACCTTCCGCACCTCGAACGGATTGCCGGTGGCGATGGATCTCGACTGGCTCCAGACAGGCCCGCAAAGCTGGGACATAGTTGCCGACACCGACAAGGGTGCGATGGTCCTTTCAGGCGGCGGCTCGAAGCTCGCCGTCGACGGCCGCGTCGTCCATGACGAACCGGAAGCAGAATACCCGATGCTTTACAAGCGGTTTGCCGAGATTGTCCGCGCCGGCAGCTCCGACGTCGATCTGGCGCCGCTCCAGCATGTCGCCGATGCCTTCATGCTCGGCAAGCGCAATGTGGTCGAGGCGTTTTTCGACTGAGCAGCGGCGATTTTCGGCAAGATCGCCTGGTCAGCGGACTACTTTCTATTGGAATCGGGACACTCTCCGGGTTGCGCAGAGGAAACCCGTGGCGCTGTCGGGTGTCCGAATTCAATTTCGTTCAGAATATCCTGGACCACCACGTCGAGACCGGCCTGCCCCCAGCCCAGCTCAGTGAGTTCGCCAAAGCGGATGAAGGTCGAGCGGTCAAAGCCGTGTTCGAAATCGTTGTAAGAAACGACGCTCTGCCCGATCAAAGCAACAACCCAGAAGCTGTGTTCGGCGCCATTCGCTGAGGTGTGCGTCCATCTTTCCGGATTGATCGTGATCGCGTCCCAGAGCCGTTTCTGAGCAAAGCCCATGCGATCCCGGCCATCGTTTATCAACTCCCAAAGGGCAGCTTCTTCCAATTGCGGGCTCCTTGGTCCATCTGCCATGAATACCGACAGTTGGTTCAGTATACAAAAAAGCCGCCGGGTTGCCCCGACGGCCCTGTTGCCTGAGATTCCTTGAGCGGTTCACCGAAACAATGAACCGCTCAATTCTTTTGTCTGGTCGCCGCGCTTACTGCGCGGCGGTTGTCATGTCGGCCAGCATCGGCTCGGCGACTTCCACACCGGAGGCCTTGCGGCGCTCGTCGATGATCAGTTCGTCGCGCGAGGTGGCGATGCGCCGGATCTGGCTCATCGTGCCGCCGGTACCGGCCGGGATAAGCCGGCCGACGATGACGTTTTCCTTCAGCCCCTGCAGCATGTCGGTCTTGCCGGCAACCGCTGCTTCCGTCAGCACCCTGGTCGTCTCCTGGAAGGAGGCGGCCGAGATGAAGGACGGCGTCTGCAGCGATGCCTTGGTGATGCCGAGCAGCACCGGCTGGCCTTCGGCCGGCTTCTTGCCGTCCTCGATCAGACGCTCGTTGACCTCTTCCAGCTCGATCACGTCGACGTGGTCGCCCGGAATGTAGGTCGAGTCGCCCTGCGTGGTGATCTCGACCTTCTGCAGCATCTGGCGAACGATCACCTCGATGTGCTTGTCGTTGATCGACACGCCCTGCAGACGGTAGACTTCCTGGATCTCGTTGACGAGGTAGGAAGCAAGTGCCTCCACGCCCTTGATCGCCAGAATGTCGTGCGGCGCAGGATTGCCGTCGAGGATGTAGTCGCCCTTCTCGATGACGTCGCCGTCCTGGAGATGGAACGGCTTGCCCTTCGGGATCAGGTATTCGACCGGCTCAAGCGTCGAGTCATGCGGCTCGATGATGATGCGACGCTTGTTCTTGTAGTCGCGGCCGAAGCGGATCGTGCCATCGATCTCGGCGATGATGGCGTGATCCTTCGGACGGCGAGCCTCGAACAGTTCGGCAACACGCGGCAGACCGCCGGTGATGTCCTTGGTCTTGGCGCTTTCCATCGGGATACGCGCCAGCACGTCGCCGGGGCGAACCTGGGCACCCGGCTCGACCGAAAGAATGGCCTCGACCGAGAGCAGGAAGCGGGCGTCGCCGCCCTTCGACAGCTTGCCGACCTTGCCCTTGGCGTCCTGGATGGCGATCGCCGGCTTGAGGTCGTTGCCGCGTGGCGTCGAGCGCCAGTCGATGACCTCACGCTTGGTGATGCCGGTCGACTCGTCGGCAGTTTCCTGAACGGAAATGCCGTCGACCAGATCCTCGTACGACACCCTGCCCTCGATTTCGGTGAGGACCGGGCGGGTATAGGGATCCCACTCGGCGATACGCTGGCCGCGCTTCACCTTGTCGCCATCGTCCACGAAGATACGCGAACCATAGGTGAGACGGTGCGTGGCGCGCTCCTTGCCGGTTTCGTCGAGGATCAGCACCGCCATGTTGCGGCCCATGACCATCTGCTGGCCGTCCGAGTTGCGCACCACATTGCGGTTGCGGATCTCGACCTTGCCCTCGTAGGAGGCTTCAAGGAACGAGGAGTCCACCACCTGCGCCGTACCGCCCATGTGGAAGGTACGCATGGTGAGCTGGGTGCCCGGCTCGCCGATCGACTGCGCCGCGATGACGCCGACGGCTTCGCCCTGGTTGACCGGGGTGCCGCGGGCAAGATCGCGTCCGTAGCAGACCGCGCACACGCCAACCCTGACCTCGCAGGTCAGTGCCGAGCGGATGCGGACCGACTGGACGCCGGCCTTTTCGATCTTTTCCACGTCGCGCTCGTCCATCAGCGTTCCGGCCTTGACCAGAACCTCGCCCGACACCGGATGGTTGATGTCGTCGAGCGACGTACGGCCGAGCACGCGCTGGCCAACGGAAGCGACGACCTGGCCGGCATCGACGATCGGCTGCATGGTGAGGCCCTTGTCGGTGCCGCAGTCGACGGAGTTGACGATGCAGTCCTGCGCCACGTCGACCAGACGACGGGTGAGGTAGCCCGAGTTCGCCGTCTTCAAGGCGGTGTCGGCCAGACCCTTGCGGGCACCGTGGGTCGAGTTGAAGTACTCGAGCACGGTCAGGCCTTCCTTGAAGTTCGAGATGATCGGCGTCTCGATGATTTCACCCGACGGCTTGGCCATCAGGCCGCGCATGCCAGCGAGCTGGCGCATCTGGGTGGGCGAGCCACGCGCACCGGAGTGCGACATCATGTAGATCGAGTTCATCGGCTTCTGACGGCCATTGTCCTCGAACTCGACCGCCTTGATGCGGGCCATCATTTCGTCGGCGACCTTTTCCGAGCACTTGGCCCAGGCGTCGACGACCTTGTTGTACTTCTCGCCCTGCGTGATCAGGCCGTCATTGTACTGCTGCTCGTATTCCTTGGCCAAAGCCTCGGTGTCGGAGACCAGCTTGATCTTGKCATCCGGGATCAGCATGTCGTCCTTGCCGAACGAAATACCGGCACGGCAGGCATGGCTGAAGCCGAGCGCCATGATGCGATCGCAGAAAATAACCGTCTCCTTCTGACCGCAGTGACGGTAGACGGTGTCGATCATCTTGGAGATGTTCTTCTTGGTCATCTCCTGGTTGGCGGTCTCGTAAGGCACGTTGACGTTCTTCGGCAGAAGMTCGCCGATGATCATGCGGCCAGGAGTGGTGTCGTAGATCTTCGACACGACCTTGCCATCGGCATCGACCGAACGGAAACGACCGCGGATCTTGGAGTGCAGCGTCACCGCCTTGGTCTCAAGCGCATGCTGGAGTTCGCCCATGTCGGCAAACACCATGCCCTCGCCCGGCTCGTTCTGGTTGACGATCGAGAGATAGTAGAGACCCAGAACCATGTCCTGCGACGGCACGATGATCGGCGCGCCGGAAGCCGGGTGCAGGATGTTGTTGGTCGACATCATCAGCACGCGGGCTTCAAGCTGCGCTTCCAGCGACAGCGGCACGTGAACGGCCATCTGGTCGCCGTCGAAGTCGGCGTTGAAGGCCGTGCAGACCAGCGGGTGAAGCTGGATCGCCTTGCCTTCGATCAGGATCGGCTCGAACGCCTGGATGCCGAGACGGTGCAGCGTCGGCGCGCGGTTCAAGAGCACCGGATGCTCGCGGATGACCTCGTCGAGGATATCCCAGACTTCCGGACGTTCCTTCTCGACCAGCTTCTTGGCCTGCTTGACGGTCGAGGAGTAACCCTTGGCGTCGAGACGGGCGTAGATGAAGGGCTTGAACAGTTCGAGCGCCATCTTCTTCGGCAGGCCGCACTGGTGCAGCTTGAGCTCCGGACCGGTCACGATGACCGAGCGGCCGGAATAGTCGACGCGCTTGCCGAGCAGGTTCTGACGGAACCGGCCCTGCTTGCCCTTGAGCATGTCGGACAGCGACTTCAGCGGACGCTTGTTGGCGCCCGTGATGACGCGGCCGCGACGGCCGTTGTCGAACAGCGCATCGACGGCTTCCTGCAGCATGCGCTTTTCATTGCGCACGATGATGCCGGGGGCGCGCAGCTCGATCAGCCGCTTCAGACGGTTGTTGCGGTTGATGACGCGGCGATAGAGATCGTTCAGATCCGAGGTGGCGAAACGGCCGCCGTCGAGCGGGACGAGCGGACGCAGGTCCGGCGGGATCACCGGAACCACTTTCATAATCATCCATTCCGGACGGTTGCCGGATTCCATGAAGTTCTCGACGACCTTGAGCCGCTTCAGATACTTCTTCTGCTTCAGCTCGGAGGTGGTCGAAGCCAGTTCCGTACGCAGGTCGCCGGCGATCTTCTCCAGGTCCATGCCGGCCAGAAGGTCATGGATGGCCTCGGCGCCGATCATGGCGGTGAAGCTGTCCTCGCCATACTCGTCGACGGCGATCATGTACTCTTCCTCGCTGAGCAGCTGGTGCTCCTTCAGCGCGGTGAGGCCAGGCTCGGTGACGATGTAGTTCTCGAAGTAGAGGACGCGCTCGATGTCCTTCAGGGTCATGTCGAGCAGCGTGCCGATGCGCGACGGCAGCGACTTCAGGAACCAGATGTGGGCGACGGGCGCTGCGAGCTCGATATGGCCCATGCGCTCGCGGCGGACGCGCGACAGCGTGACTTCGACGCCGCACTTCTCGCAGATGACGCCCTTGTACTTCATGCGCTTGTACTTGCCGCACAGGCACTCATAGTCCTTGATCGGGCCAAAAATGCGCGCGCAGAACAGACCGTCACGCTCCGGCTTGAAGGTGCGGTAGTTGATGGTCTCCGGCTTCTTGATCTCGCCGAACGACCAGGACAGAATCTTCTCAGGGCTGGCGAGCGATATCCGGATGGAATCGAACACCTGTGCCGGCGCCTGGGGATTGAAGAGATTCATGACCTCTTGGTTCATGCCGTTCTCCTTTTCGGGGTCCTCGAAAACCCCTTGCATCTAGTCGCGAGCCAAACGCCCGCCGTCTTTGTCGGCCACTGGCCGTCGAATACTTCTTGGTTGAGCATGATCCTGTCCGAAAACCGGTAGCCACTTTTCGTGATCATGCTCATGGCGCGCCGCGGCTTTCCGCGGCGCGCCGTTGCCTTACTCGGCCGCGTCGGGCAGCCGGACCGGGTTGTCGTCGAGCTTGGTGTTCTCCAGCTCGACATTGAGGCCGAGAGACCGCATTTCCTTGACGAGAACGTTGAAGCTCTCGGGAATGCCAGCCTCGAAAGTGTCGTCGCCACGGACGATCGCCTCGTAGACCTTGGTGCGGCCGGCGACGTCGTCCGACTTCACCGTCAGCATTTCCTGCAGCGTATAGGCGGCGCCGTATGCTTCGAGCGCCCAGACCTCCATTTCGCCGAAGCGCTGGCCACCGAACTGCGCCTTGCCGCCCAGCGGTTGCTGGGTGACGAGCGAGTACGGACCGATCGAACGCGCGTGGATCTTGTCGTCCACGAGATGGTGAAGCTTGAGCATGTAGATGTAGCCCATCGTCACCTTGCGATCGAACGGCTCGCCCGTGCGTCCGTCATAGAGCTGCGACTGACCGCTGGTGTGCAGGCCCGCCTGCTCCAGCATGATGTTGATGTCAGCCTCGTGCGCGCCGTCGAACACCGGGGTCGCGATCGAGACGCCGCGGCGCATCTGTTCGCTGAGGCGAACGATGCTCTCGTCGTCATATTCGCGGACCGGCTCGTTGCGGTCGTTGGCCGGCATGAAGCTCTCGAGCGTCTTGCGCAGCGGCTTGATGTCGCCGGCTGCCTTGTACGTGTCGATCAGCTCGCCGATCTTCCTGCCCATGCCGGCGCAAGCCCAGCCCAGATGCGTTTCCAGGATCTGACCGACATTCATGCGGCTCGGCACACCCAGCGGGTTGAGCACGATATCGGCATGCGTGCCGTCCTCGAGGAAAGGCATGTCCTCAACCGGAACGATCCGCGACACGACACCCTTGTTGCCGTGACGGCCGGCCATCTTGTCGCCGGGCTGCATCTTGCGCTTCACGGCCACGAAGACCTTGACCATCTTCATGACGCCCGGAGGCATTTCGTCGCCGCGCTGGACCTTCTCGACCTTGTCCATGAAGCGCTGTTCAAGCGCCTTCTTGGAATCGTCGTACTGGCCACGCAGGGCTTCCAGTTCGCTCTGGAGCTTTTCGTTCTCCACCGCAAACTGCCACCACTGCGAACGCGGATACTCGTCGAGCGTGTCCTTGGACAGCGTCGAGCCCTTCTTGAAGCCCTTCGGTCCAGCGATCGCTTCCTTGCCGACGAGCACGTCGGAAAGACGCGCGTAGACGTTACGATCCAGAATGGCCTGCTCGTCGTCGCGGTCCTTGGCGAGGCGTTCGATCTCCTCGCGCTCGATCGCCATGGCGCGCTCGTCCTTCTCCACACCGTGGCGATTGAAGACGCGCACCTCGACGACCGTGCCGAAGGTGCCCGGAGGCATGCGCATCGAGGTGTCGCGCACGTCCGATGCCTTTTCGCCGAAGATGGCGCGCAGAAGCTTCTCTTCCGGCGTCATCGGGCTTTCGCCCTTCGGCGTGATCTTGCCGACCAGGATATCGCCCGGCTGAACCTCGGCACCGATATAGACGATGCCGGCTTCGTCGAGGTTCTTCAGCGCTTCTTCCGAGACGTTCGGGATATCGCGCGTGATTTCCTCCGGACCGAGCTTGGTGTCGCGCGCCATGACCTCGAACTCCTCGATATGGATCGAGGTGAAGACGTCGTCGGCGACGATGCGCTCGGACAGGAGGATCGAGTCCTCGTAGTTGTAACCGTTCCACGGCATGAACGCGACCAGCACGTTGCGGCCGAGAGCCAGATCACCGAGCTCGGTCGACGGACCGTCGGCGATGATGTCGCCCTTGTTGACCCGGTCGCCCATGCGGACCAGCGGACGCTGGTTGATGCAGGTGTTCTGGTTCGAACGCTGGAACTTCATCAGCCGGTAGATGTCGACGCCSGACTTGCCCGGATCGAGATCTTCGGTGGCGCGGATAACGATACGCGTCGCGTCCACCTGGTCGACGATGCCGCCGCGGCGGGCGCCGATGGCGGCGCCCGAGTCACGGGCGACGATCGGCTCCATGCCGGTGCCGACGAACGGCGCCTCGGCGCGCACCAGCGGCACAGCCTGACGCTGCATGTTCGAGCCCATCAGAGCGCGGTTGGCGTCGTCGTTCTCGAGGAACGGGATCAGGGCCGCGGCCACCGAAACCATCTGCTTGGGCGACACGTCCATCAGGTCGACGTTTTCGCGCGGCGCCATCATCACTTCGCCGGCGCTGCGGCAAATGACGAACTCGTCGACGAAGCCACCACTCTTGTCGAGCTCGGCGTTGGCCTGCGCGACGTGGTGCTTGGCTTCTTCCATCGCCGAGAGATAGACGACGTCATTGGTCAGCTTGCCGTCGACGATCTTGCGGTACGGGCTCTCGATGAAGCCGTACTTGTTGACACGTGCGAAGGTGGCCAGCGAGTTGATCAGACCGATATTCGGGCCTTCCGGCGTCTCGATCGGGCAGATGCGGCCGTAGTGCGTCGGGTGCACGTCGCGCACCTCGAAGCCGGCGCGCTCGCGGGTCAGACCGCCCGGTCCAAGCGCCGAGAGGCGGCGCTTGTGGGTGATCTCCGACAGCGGGTTGGTCTGGTCCATGAACTGCGACAGCTGAGAGGAACCGAAGAACTCGCGCACGGCGGCAGCCGCCGGCTTGGCGTTGATCAGGTCCTGCGGCATCACCGTGTCGATCTCGATCGAGGACATACGCTCCTTGATCGCGCGCTCCATGCGCAGCAGGCCGACGCGGTACTGGTTTTCCATCAGCTCGCCGACCGACCGCACGCGGCGGTTGCCGAGATTGTCGATGTCGTCAATCTCGCCCTTGCCGTCACGCAGTTCGACCAGCGTCTTGACCACGGCCAGGATGTCATCCTTGCGCAGCACGCGCACGGTGTCCTCGGCCTTGAGCTCGAGGCGCATGTTCATCTTGACGCGGCCAACGGCCGACAGATCGTAGCGCTCGCTGTCGAAGAACAGCGAGTTGAACATGGCTTCGGCGGTCTCGAGCGTCGGCGGCTCGCCGGGGCGCATGACACGATAGATGTCGAACAGCGCGTCCTGGCGGCTCTCGTTCTTGTCGACGTTGAGCGTGTTGCGGATATAGGCGCCGACATTGACGTGGTCGATGTCGAGAACCTTGATCTCGTTTTCACCGGTGCCAAGCAGCACCTTCAGCGTCTTTTCGTCGATCTCGTCGCCGGCTTCGAGGAAGATCTCGCCGGTGGCGTAGTTGACGATGTCCTCGGCCAGGTAATTGCCGAGCAGATCCTCGTCGGTCGACTTGATCGCCTTGAGACCCTTTTCGCCAAGCGCCCGGGCCTGGCGGGCAGTGATCTTCTTGCCGGCTTCGACAACAACTTCGCCCGTATCGGCGTCGACCAGGTCGCCGACGGCCTTGAGGCCGCGGAAACGCTCGACGTTGAACGGAATGCGCCAGTGGTCGCCGGCGCGCTTGTAGGTGATCTTGTTGTAGAAGGTCGACAGGATCTCTTCACCGTCCATGCCGAGCGCCATCAGCAGCGACGTCACCGGAATCTTGCGGCGACGGTCGATGCGGGCGTGCACGACGTCCTTGGAATCGAACTCTATGTCGAGCCACGAGCCGCGATAGGGGATGACGCGCGCGGCAAACAGAAGCTTGCCCGACGAGTGCGACTTGCCCTTGTCATGGTCGAAGAAGACGCCCGGCGAGCGGTGCATCTGCGAGACGATAACGCGCTCGGTGCCGTTGACGATGAAGGTGCCGTTGAGCGTCATGAGCGGCATGTCGCCCATGTAGACGTCCTGCTCCTTGATGTCCTTGATCGACTTGGCGCCGGTATCCTCGTCAATATCGAACACGATGAGGCGCAGCGTCACCTTCAGCGGCGCGGCATAGGTGAGGTCGCGCTGCCGGCATTCGTCAACGTCGAATTTCGGTCCTTCGAACTCGTACTTCACGAACTCCAGCATCGAGGAGCCGGAAAAGTCCTGAATCGGGAAAACCGACTTGAAGACGGCCTGCAGTCCCTCGTCCGGACGCCCGCCCTTGGGCTCCGCCACCATCAGGAACTGGTCATAGGATGCCTTCTGAACCTCGATCAGGTTCGGCATCTCCGCAACTTCCGGGATCTTTCCGAAGAACTTGCGTACGCGTCTGCGGCCATTGAAAGTCTGGGTCTGGGCCATCGTCGCTCCTTAGCTCTAAACTCGGGACGAACCTCGCCGCGGCTCGCCTTGCATTCTGGGCCACCTGGGCGGCGACCCTTTGTCTGTTTTTCCCGGCGCCTATCGGCAGCCGGCTAAAACGGGAGAAAACCCGTTTCCTGAAGGCCGGTTTGCGGCCCTCAGGAAAGAGGTTCTCGTACGTCTCGCGCTACGCGTGCTCCCTCCGGCCGAAGGGAGTGGCGGACGGCGCGAGGCCGTCCGCCGCTTTTACGCTTACTTCAGGTCGACCTTGGCGCCGGCTGCTTCCAGCTGGGCCTTGAACTTGTCAGCGTCGGCCTTGGAAACGCCTTCCTTGACCGGCTTCGGAGCCGCTTCGACCAGATCCTTGGCTTCCTTGAGGCCAAGACCGGTGATGGCGCGGACTTCCTTGATGACGTTGATCTTCTGAGCGCCTGCCTCGGTGAGGACGACGTCGAATTCCGTCTTTTCCTCGGCCGGAGCAGCAGCAGCCGCACCGCCGCCAGCGGCGGCAACCGCCACCGGAGCAGCGGCGGAGACGCCCCACTTTTCTTCCAGAAGCTTCGACAGCTCAGCCGCCTCGAGGACGGTCAGCTTCGAAAGGTCGTCTACGATCTTTGCGAGATCAGCCATTGTTGTATTCCTTCATCAGGTTCGAACGTGTGTTTGTGATAGCGAGGAACGGCCTCATGCCGCCTCGTCCTTCCGGGCGTAAGCGCCGATGACGCGCGCGACCGAAGCCGCTGGCGCATTGACGATCTGGGCGATCCGGGTTGCCGGCGTGGCGATCATGCCAACCAGCCTGGCGCGCAGCTCATCGAGCGACGGAAGTGTGGCGAGTGCCTTCACACCGTCGGCATTGAGCGAGGCGGTGCCCATTGCGCCGCCGAGAATGACGAGCTTGTCATTTCCCTTGGCGAAATCGGACGCGACCTTCGGCGCCGCAATCGGATCCTCCGAATAAGCAATCAGCGTCTGTCCCTTGAACAGGTCGATGATCGATGCGGAGTCCGTGCCCTGAAGAGCGATTTTGGCGAGACGGTTCTTCGCGACTTTGACGGTGCCACCGGCAGCGCGCATTTTCGACCGAAGGTCGTTCATTTGCGCGACGGTGATACCGGCGTAGTGGGCCACGACCACTGAACCTGCGTTCGAGAACGCACCATTCAGGCCCGTGACGAGTTCGCGTTTTTCCGCTCTGTCCACTGCCTATCTCCAGTTGACCCCCATCCTGTTAACGGGAACATTCCCATTCACGAGGACAGGCGTCGGGTTGCCTTTTGTCGGCCGGGCCATCCAGTAACGGATCTCCCGAACGACGCTCGAGGATCCTGCCCCCTTTCGCCACATCGACGGCCAGGCCGACGATGCGCAGACAAAAGGCAAACACGGTTCGAACCTTTCATTGGAGCAGTCGCTCCGTTGTCCGGTCTTCACCCGTCTCATGCAGGCCCACATGAATTAAGGCTTTTGGGCCGCCTGCAATCTCGGACAGGATGTCCGGAAGCCTTTCGACTTCCGGCACCGGGCCGCCAACCTGGGTTGGAGGCCCGGAATTCTTTTGCGGATCAGCCCTTTAACGGCCGATCCCAGATAAACTTATCAGGACGCCGCGAGCGTCGAGACGTCGAGCTTGAGGCCCGGGCCCATCGTCGAGGTGACCGACACCTTCTTGACGTAGTTGCCCTTGGCGCCCGTCGGCTTTGCCTTGGTCACCGCGTCAGCGAAGGCGCGGATGTTCTCTTCCAGGGCCTTGACCTCGAACGAGACCTTGCCGACACCGGCATGAACGATGCCGGCCTTCTCGACGCGGAACTCGACGGCGCCGCCCTTCGATGCCTTGACGGCGGCGGCAACGTCGGTGGTGACGGTGCCGACCTTCGGGTTCGGCATCATGCCGCGCGGGCCGAGCACCTTGCCGAGACGGCCGACCAGCGGCATCATGTCCGGCGTGGCGATGCAGCGATCGAAGTCGATCGTGCCCTTCTGGACGATGTCGACCAGATCCTCGGCACCGACGATGTCGGCGCCAGCGGCGCGAGCTTCGTCAGCCTTGTCGCCACGGGCGAACACGGCAACGCGAACCGAGCGGCCGGTGCCGTTCGGCAGGTTGACCACGCCGCGGACCATCTGGTCGGCATGGCGCGGGTCGACGCCGAGGTTCATGGCGACTTCGACGGTCTCGTCGAACTTGACCGAGGAACGGTCCTTGAGCAGCTTCAGCGCTTCACCCAGGGCGTAAGCCTTGTTGGGATCGATGCCTTCGCGGGTCTTCGATACACGCTTTGCAATCTTTGCCATGATCTTAGCCCACCACTTCCAGACCCATCGAGCGGGCGGAGCCCTCGACCATGCGCATGGCCGCTTCGACGTCGTTTGCGTTCAGATCCTTCATCTTCTGCTCGGCGATGGCGCGAACCTTGTCGCGGCCGATCGTGCCAGCCTTGATCTTGCCCGGCTCCTTCGAACCCGACGTCAGGTTTGCCGCCTTCTTCAGGAAGTAGCTCACCGGCGGCGTCTTCATGACGAAGGTGAAGGACTTGTCTTGGTAGTAGGTGATGACGACCGGAATCGGCGATCCCTTTTCCATTTCCTGGGTCTGCGCGTTGAACGCCTTGCAGAACTCCATGATGTTGATGCCACGCTGACCAAGCGCCGGGCCGATCGGGGGAGACGGCGTGGCCGATCCCGCTTTGACCTGGAGCTTGAGCTGGCCTGCAATTTTCTTAGCCATCTCTTTTCCTGCCTTTGTCTATGCCGGTCTTGCCGGCGGTTGCAGTCTGGTGGTGCGATCCATGTGGCTGGCTAAGCCGCATTCGTCTCCCACCGTTCTCAGAACCGCGCGATTTCCGCGCCGCCCTTCCCCGCCGCGCTTGGCGGCGGGATTTCGGATCAGCCCTTTTCGACCTGTCCGAATTCCAGATCGACAGGCACAGCGCGCCCGAAGATCGAAACTTCTACCTTGAGCCGCGCCCGCTCCTCGTCCACTTCCTGGACGAAACCGTTGAACGACGCGAAGGGACCATCCGAAACGCGGATCGCCTCGCCGATCTCGAACGTGACCGAAGGCTTCGGCCGCTCGACGCCTTCCTGCACCTGGTTCAGGATGCGCTGCGCTTCCGCCTCGGTGATCGGCACCGGCTTGGAGTCGCCAAGGAAACCGGTGACCTTTGGCGTGTTCTTGACCAGCGAGAACACCGCGTCAGTCAGATTGGCCTTCAGGAGCACATAGCCCGGGAAGAACTTGCGCTCGGCATCGACCTTGCGGCCACGACGAACCTCGACGACCTTCTCGGTCGGCACCACGATCTGCTCGATATCGGCGGACAGGCCCTTCTGCTTGGCCTTGTTCTCGATATCCTCGGCGACCTTTTTTTCAAAGTTCGAATAGGCGTGGACGATGTACCACCGCGCAGTCATTTCAAGACTTCTCCGTAATCGCCGGACTTAGCGTCCGATGCCAAGAATCTGCTCGACCGCGAGGCCCATGAGCTGATCGGCGGTGAAGAAAAAGATCATCGCGATCACAGCGAAAGCGAGGACCATCACCGTCGAGATCATCGTTTCGCGTCGCGACGGCCAAGTCACCTTGGCGGTCTCCGCGCGAACCTGCTGGAGAAAGACGAAAGGATTTGTGGTTTTCGAAGCCATATGCCGCTCTGTCTTCAAGACCCGTTGGCCGGGTCCCCTGGATGATCCCGCTGGCCGGGACGTGCCGCCTGGGCTTGTTTTCGCGCCGAGTCAGCGCAATCATTTCGCCCATGCAAATCAGACGCGTAAAGCCGGCTTCCCAGCTCCACGCGTCGCGTGTCTGTTTCGTCTACATAAAACCGATTCTTGATCCACGCAAGTGGCAAGTGTCCGCTTTATGACCAAACGCCGCCTCGGAACCATCCAGTCGTTCCGTCCCGGCTATGGCGCCCTTATGCCCCAATCGACCTAATATGGCAAGCGGGTGGCCGATTTTCAAAGGGCAGCCGCGAAATATCGTTTCGAGGGCCATTTCGAGAAATGGCGAAATATCGCGTTGAGGGCCATTTCGAGAAATGGCACGGGCAGCAGGGCTCGAACCTACGACCTGCGGTTTTGGAGACCGCCGCTCTACCAACTGAGCTATGCCCGTATCGTGCGCATGTCGGCGCAGCAGGCGCTTCCTAAAAGCTTCCGCACGCTCTGTAAAGAGTGGTTTGCAAGCAAACGCGCCTTAACCCCTGCGCCAGAAATCGGGATAGCTGACGACCAGCCCGTCCCGGTCGATCTCGAGCTCCCGCTTGAAGTCGCTGGCGCGCGATTCATAGAGATATCGCCTGCCCTCTTCGAGGCATGTGTAGCGCTGCGGGTTGGCGACGACGGTGAGGGCCGGGAAATCGATGAAGGCGGTGGTGATCTCGGCACTTTGTCCCGTCGAAAGCCGCAATCGCCGGATCGGCAGCGTGTTGGTGAACGGCGTGACGGTGAGATCAGGGTCGAGGACGCCGTCGAGCTCGGGCATCGGCAGGCCATCCCTGGTCCAGCGACCATCGCCGTCGGCGGCAAGGACAAGTGTCTGGCCGCTGCCGATCACRTCGACCATGACACTCCTGGCATGCCAGTTCGCGTTGCAGGCGATGCGGTAGCGCACCGCAAAAGGCGTTTCACCAGAACAGATCACGACAGAGTCGGCCGAGACTTCCCCTGCCCGCTCCTGCAGCAGCAAGTGTTCGAGGCCGGGGCCATCCCACTCGTGCCAGCGCACGATATTCATATCTTCTAGCATCAGCCCGACACCTCCCGTGGCGACTGGAGGCTACTTTGTTTCCGGCGGCCTGTACGGCCCACCCGGCACGCCCCAGCCCCAGGCCGGCATCGGCTCCGTCTCGGGATCGCAGGTCTCGCCGAGATTGGAGTTCATCTTGGCCAGACGAGAGCCCCATTCGACGTAGCCCATGAAGGCCGAGCGGAATTCAGGATCGTCGGGCAGGCCGACCGCGTCGGCGGCATCGGCCAGAAGATTGATCCAGCGGCGGCGCTGCTCCTCGGTCAGATGCTTGCCCAGGTGGTGCATGACCATCTCGCGGTGACCGCCAAATTTTTCGCTGTAGGTTTTCGGTCCGCCGAAAACCTCGCCAAAACCTCGCCGATGAACGCCGCAACGTGGGCCGGATGGTCCGGCGACATAGCCCTGAACACCGGCCCGACGACCGGGTCGCGAAGCACCTTGTCGTAGAAGGTTTCCGTCAGCCGGTTCAGCGCCTCGGTGCCGCCAGCCCATTCGTACAATGTCGGGACGTCCTGGCTCATTTGTTTCCTCCACTGGCCCCTTATGCAGCGCCAGAGATGGCAATGCCGGGGTGACGATAGCGGAACTATCGGGGATGGCTCAACCTGCCTCGACGGCCAGTCCGCCGACCGTGCCGCCGAAACTATGACTTGGTGGGCGCGTTGGCCTGGAGTTTGGGCGCCGATACCAGGCGGCAATTGCCCGGCTTCGGGGCCGATTTGCAAATGGAAGCTCCGGTCAGTTCATCCGCCGATTGAGGCCCTGTCGTCAGCCCGACTTTGAGCATCTTCCTGGGGTCGAGCTGCCGTTGGCTCGAATGGAGCTTTATCGCAGCAAACAGGTCAGGCCCGACCGCCATCTCTTCGAGGTAGGTCTTGACCTGCTGGTCCAGTTCCAGCGACCGCAAGCGCAACCGCGCATGGGGGCCGACCAGGCGTCTGACACCGCCCGCAAGCATGATCGGACAGGCTGCATCGCATTCGCCCAACGCATCATTGGTGAGCCCGACATAGACGCCGTCCTGAGCCGTGCAGCCCGGCTTCTCCGGCTCGCATTCCATGAACTCCGTGCGTGCGACCGCCACGTCGAGCCTGCGTTCGCGGATCAGCCTCCCGGCGGCAAGAGCACCGGAAAGGTCGCCTCCCGGTGAGTTGATCACGACGGGCAGCCGCCGATCCTCCAGGGTGCCAAGCAGTTCGCGCAGCTTCTGTGGCGTCTCGGCGGTAATCCTGCCTTCCGCTGCGATCCACTCCGGACAATCGGGATCGCAGAGGAAACTCTTGCCGCGCACCAGAACGAAGCGCATGTCGGCGACATTGTCCCGCTGTACGCTTTCGGGTTCGGTCGGCGCGATGGCGGCGGGCTCGACTTTTGCCACCTCGGCAGCGGCCGGCCGGGTGGCCTTGTCTGCCGGAGACGGCACTTCCCGGCAATTCTCGGGCAATGGAGTGGCGCGGCAGATGGTTCCAGCGGTCAGTATGTCAACGGAATCCAGGCTGGTGACCATATTCATCCGAAGCATGTTTTGCACTTCCAGTTGGTGGATTGCGCTGGCCGGGGTGTCCTTCATCGTTTCGAGCACGCCCGGTCCGACGCCCATCCCGTCGAGATAGGCTGCCAGCCTTTTCTCCACCGCCTTGCTCATTTCGTAGGTCTTGTAGCTGCCGGCACTCTTCCGGCTGACGATCCTTGTGCTGAGTATCTTCTTCTTGCCGCCCACGATGCGATAGGTGGTGCGATATTGCAGTTTCGTGCGGATATAGGTCGTGGTGATCTGATGGACGCCGAGATAGGCCGATTCACCGACCAACCGCCGGATACCGCCGGCAAACATCAGCGGACAGGCGGAATTGCACATGGCGCCGCTGGCGTAGGCATCGCCGAAATAGCGGGCGCCCCTGCCATCGTTTTCCGCGCAGTCCTTCGCATCAGGCAGACAGCCGTCGAACCGGGTCTTGCCGACGGCGATATCGAGCTTGTTCTTGCGGATCAACCGGCCAAGCGTGAGCGCCGCCTCGACATTGCCGCCGGGAGAATCGACGACGATCGGCAGATTTCGGCCGCCAAGCGTCTTGAGCATGCGTTTGAACAGAACCGGCGTCCGGGCTTCTATCGAGCCTTCGGCTGATATCCATTCCGGGCAGATCGGCTCGCAGCCCGTTGCGTTGCTGCGGACGACGACGAAGCGCATCGTCGGACCGAGATCCGGCGCCGTATCCGCCGCAAAGGCAGCATGCCCCGCGACAAGCGACGCCAGCAGGCAGATCAGCCGCAGCGACCATAAAGCTCGACGATGCAAAAGGCGCCCTGGAACCATTTGGAAAAGCCCCGCCATGCAAGCTATCCTAGACGAGGTCCAAAGGCTTGCAACAGGGTTCGACCGACAACACCCGACGACCGCCGGGCAAAAGGAAAAAGGGCGGCCCCCAAGGACCGCCCTTTCCGTCTCGAACCTGACCCAGCGGATGCCGGGGTCAGTTATTCCTTGATGGTGACGACGATGCCGGCACCGACGGTGCGGCCGCCTTCACGGATAGCGAAGCGCAGCTTCTCTTCCATGGCGATCGGCACGATCAGCTCGACATCGACCGTGATGTTGTCGCCCGGCATCACCATCTCGGTGCCTTCCGGCAGCGACACGATRCCGGTCACGTCCGTCGTGCGGAAATAGAACTGCGGACGGTAGTTGGTGAAGAACGGCGTGTGACGGCCACCTTCGTCCTTGGTCAGGATGTAGGCTTCGGCCACGAACTTCTTGTGCGGCTTCACCGTGCCGGGCTTGGCCAGAACCTGGCCGCGCTCGACACCTTCACGGTCAACGCCGCGCAGCAGCGCGCCGATGTTGTCGCCAGCCTGGCCCTGATCGAGCAGCTTGCGGAACATCTCGACGCCGGTGCAGGTCGTCTTGGTCGTCGGACGGATGCCGATGATCTCSAGTTCCTCGCCGACCTTGACCACGCCGCGCTCGACGCGACCGGTCACAACCGTGCCACGGCCMGAGATCGAGAACACGTCCTCGATCGGCATCAGGAACGGCTTGTCGAGCGGACGAACMGGSGTCGGGATGTAGGCGTCGACCGCAGCCATCAGCTCGCGGATCGCGTCCTCGCCGATCTTCTTGTCGGAATCTTCCARRGCAGCCAGMGCCGAGCCCTTGACGATCGGAATGTCGTCGCCGGGGAACTCGTTCTTGGTCAGMAGCTCACGAACCTCGAGCTCGACCAGTTCGAGCAGCTCGGCATCGTCGACCTGGTCGACCTTGTTCAAAAACACCACGATCGACGGCACGCCGACCTGACGGGCAAGCAGGATGTGCTCGCGGGTCTGCGGCATCGGGCCGTCGGCAGCCGACACAACCAGGATCGCGCCGTCCATCTGCGCGGCACCGGTGATCATGTTCTTCACATAGTCGGCGTGGCCGGGGCAGTCGACGTGAGCGTAGTGGCGGTTGGCCGTCTCGTATTCGACATGCGCCGTCGAGATCGTGATGCCGCGCGCCTTCTCCTCAGGTGCCGCGTCGATCTGGTCATAGCGCTTGTATTCGCCAAAATACTTCGTGATCGCCGCCGTCAGCGACGTCTTGCCATGGTCAACGTGACCAATCGTGCCGATGTTCACATGAGGCTTGTTACGCTCGAATTTACCTTTTGCCATAGTCTCTTTCCTTGGACGGCCTGGACCTTCAGTTCAGTCGAATGCGGGGCGATTAGCGACAAAGGCCAAAAAACACAAGCGTCTTTTGGCCGGGTGCCGTCTCACTCAGTCCGAACCATTGATCCGATTGCGGGGATATGGCGCTGATATAGGAAGGGACGAGACGAAATGAAATGGGTGGCAGGCCTGTCGATCGAAGGCGCCACAGCGCTGTCTTGCCTGCCCGATGCTGTCCGATTCACCGCCAGTTCATGGCCCATTGCGGTCGTCATCGAGGTCTGATTTCCTCGCCGGATGCATTTCATTCCGACCGCTATTCGCGGCCCCCTGTTCATGATCGTCTCGACCGGATCGTATCTCGTCAACGATACGATGATGAAACTCGCGACGTCGGGCCTGCCGTCCTACGAAGTGCTGTTTCTGCGCGGTGCGGCGGCAACGCTCTGGGGTTTCCCGCTGTTGTTCGCGCTGGGGTACGGCAAGCAGATTCCGCTGATCTTCGACAGGCACGTGCTGCGCAGGAACCTGCTCGAGCTGGCGGCGATCCTCTGCTACGTGGTGGCGCTCGCCAACATGCAGATCGCGGATTCGACGGCACTCGGACAGATCACGCCGCTGTTGATGCTGGTCGGCTCCTCGATCCTGTTTGGCGAGCGGATCGGCGGCCAGCGCATGGCGCTGATCGGGCTCGGCTTCATCGGCGCGCTGATGGTGGCGCAACCGACCATGCAAGGCATTTCGGTCTACGCCTTGCTGGCGCTCGGCAACGCGACGCTGTCGGCGGCACGGGACCTCGCCGGCCGGCGGGTTACGGCAGAGGTGCCGGGGATGATCGTGGCGATCTCCGCCGTCGTGGTGGTGCTGGTCGGCGCCGGTGCAGCGCATCTGGTTTCCGAGCGCTGGGTCATGCCCGAGGCGCGCCATCTGCTGCTGATGGCCGGCGCCGGATTTTTCCTGATCTTCGGCCACTTCTTCATCTTCATGGCCTATCGCGTCGGGCCGACCAGTGCGGTTGCGCCGTTCTACTATTGCTTCACCGTCTGGGCGGTCATTTCGGGCTTGCTGGTGTTCGGGCAATTCCCCAATGCGCTGGCGGTCTGCGGCATTCTGCTGGTGGTTGGCAGCGGACTTGCCATCGTCTCGCTGGACCAGCGCAAGCGCCGACTGACCGTCGTCGCCTAGGTCCGCCCAAGCAGGCCAAGCGGGTGCTCGCCCACGTCTTTCCGCGCGCTGTTGCCGAGCCGAAAAAGATCGTCTAATCGGCGAACACCGTCCAATCCAGGACGCCGTGATCAATCAGCCAAGGGAGTTTCCCCATGACGGATTTTGACCAGAACAAGAACTCCGACGCCGAGCACAAGGCCGCCATCCGCAAGTCGCTCATCGGCTGGGCGGTGTTCATCGCGGGAACGCTGATCTTTTTCGCCGCAGCAGACGCAGTGTTGATGCCATAGGCTGATAACGCGTACCGGCCCGGAGCCGGTCCTCAGCGACATTCGAAATTTCAGATTATCTGGCCAGAGCTTAGAGTGGTTCATCGTTCACGGAAACGCAGAACCGCTCTACCTCATTGTTTTTACGCCCGTCCTCCGCTGAACTGGTGGTAGGCCCACAGCACGACCACCGCGCCGATCACGGCGACGATCAGACTGTAGATGTTGAGGCCGGTGACGCCCGACGCGCCGAAGGCGCTGAAGATCAGGCCGCCGACAATGGCGCCGACGATCCCGAGCACAATGTCCATCAAAATGCCCTGGCCGCTCTTGTTGACGATCTTGCTGCCCAGGAAGCCGGCGATGACGCCGAGTATGATCCAGCTGATGATTGACATTTTTTCCTCTCCATCCACCCGCCGGCCGAACATTTTCATAGGATTGTCAAAAGCTCAAGCCAGCTTGAAATTCCGCCCGCACGCCCCATTGTTGAGGAGGTGTTGGGCTTGTCGTTATGGAGGATCCACTATGGGACTTTTTGACAACGCCGTTCCAGGCGGCAACATCACCAAACCGTTGATGATCGCGCTTGGCGCGCTGCTGGTCGGAAAAATGCTGAGCGGCAGAAGTGCCGAACAGCCGGACCAGACCGAGACCCCGGCCCCGACCGGACCCGCTTCCACCGGAACGACCCCCGCCGACGGCGGCCTGCTCGGCGGATTGGGCGGCCTGCTCGACAAGCTCAGGGATGCCGGCCACGGCAATGTCGCCGACTCCTGGGTCGGCACCGGGCAGAACCAGTCGATCAACGCCAATGATCTCGGCGCCGCACTCGGGCCGCAGGTCATTCACGAGATCGCGCAGCGGACGGGGATGGACGAGCAGGAACTGCTCAAGCAGCTGTCCACGGCCCTGCCCGGCGTCATCGACAAGCTGACGCCGAACGGCCAGGTGCCGCAGCAGCATCAGGTTGCGTCCGCGTTCAACAGCTAGCGCGGCGCAGACATCTGCACAGTGGAGGAGCGCTGCGCGGCTTGCCGCGCGGTGTTTCGACCCGGAGATCGTGCGGACGGGAGGTCTGGAGCGGGTAGCGGGAATCGAACCCGCATATTCAGTTTGGAAGACTTCCAAGAATGTAATGAAATCAATAGGCCGTGTCATTCACCTTATCAAAAACGGCCGATCCGGGCAGAATTGTGCGGCGTAGTGTCATCAGAACCTCATGCAAAATGATTGGGGCATACCTCAAACACAGTGGTCTGTCTGGGTGAACACTCCAAGGTCAAACCGTCACCCCTGAAAGACCGATTTTTGACCCGGAGCAGACTCTCGCAGGCGAAGGTGCGCATGATCGCTTTGCGCCGCATTTCGGGCACTACGACGGTCCCGTCCATTCACCAAAAGCGGACATCGATGGAGCAGAGGCAATAGAAAGCTCCAAGTCCAGTCGTTCTTGGCGCAATCCCAAGCGGACAGTCCATTTTTCCGGGCAACGTCAAACTGCCACGATGCGGAGCACTGTCGTCCCGAACTTGTACGCTATCCTCGCGCGTGATATCGATACTGATGCGTGGACTGCTGATACTTGTCGTGTTGGCGTTTGCCGCGACCAATGCAGCGGCGGGCGATTTGCTGTTCGACGCCATAGCTGCCGGCGACAAAGTCGGTGTCGAGCAAGCTCTCGCGAGTGGTGCCGACGTTGACAGCCGGGCACGCGACCAAGCAACCCTTCTCATAGCTGCAGCGCTCGACAACCAGCCGGAAATCGCCGAATTCCTGCTGGGCAAGGGTGCAGACGTCATGGCGCGTAACTCGGGCGGCTTCACCCCGCTTCATGCGGCGGCCTTCTCGGGCAGCCTGCCGATCGCCAAGCTGCTGCTGGAAAAAGGCGCGGTGCTCGACGATGCCGCCAACAAGGCGGGTGCTACGCCGTTGTTGGTGGCCGGCGAGGAAAACCACGTTGAACTGGCCGAATTCCTTATTGCGAAAGGTGCCGATGTGAACCATCCCGAGGGCCATGGCTACATGCCGACAACGCGCGCATTCTGGAAGGGCAACACGGATATCATACGACTATTCAAACGCCATGGTGCTACCTGCCAAGCCAAGATCCTTGGCGAGGCGAACACGGCGAAGTGCGCAGAGATCCACGATTAACGGAGGATGCAGATGAGCACGATGATCAAGTCACGACTGGTTCGGAATTTGGGGGCGGCTGCCCTAGTCGCGGTAGCTACGGTCGCCGGCGTGGGATCGGCCCGGGCCGACAATTCGGTAAACACCGGCTATTTCGGCGGTGTGGCGATCATGGGCTACGACACTGTCGCTTACTTCACTGACGGCAAGGCCGTGAAGGGCTCCGAAGAGTTCACTTATGACTGGCTGGGGACTCCCTGGCATTTCGCCAGCAAGAAACACCTGGAAATGTTCATGAGCGAACCGGTCAAGTACGCTCCTCAATATGGCGGCTACTGTGCTGCCGAAGTCGTGGGCGGAGGGGTCACGATCAATGTCGATCCGGAAGCATTCAAGATTATCGACGGCAAGCTCTACCTGATCTACGACGTCGGCAATGCGAACGATTTCGCCGCGCATGCAGCTGAAAATATACCGAAAGCCGATGCCAACTGGCCGAAGGTCGCGGCCAATTTGGAGCTCGACAAGTATCACTGAGACGCGTGCATCTACTGAACCACCGCGAAGTGGAACACCTTGCTTGAGTTGACGAAGGAATAGCCGTTGCCGGCGCCGTCACGGCGTTTGTAGACAGGTCCGCAGTCGGGGCGCCCGAACATATTCTCACTCTGCTCGCACAATAGGTCGCCATCGACATAGACGGTCTCGGTGAGTAGTCGCGTCGTCGAGCGGAACGCGGCCTTGCCGTCCTTTCCGACCTGCAGGATGGCTGGCTGGAGACCGGGCTCAAGTTGACCTTGCAACGTATGGCCTAGGACGAGGGAGTTAATCTCGCCTCCCTTCAACTGGTCGTGTTGGTCGGCGGTGAAGCCGAACGGCCATTCGGGCAAGCCCGCCTGCTGCAGCGCGTCGATGATGAGAGCCGAATCCCGGGGGTTACGATATTGGACACCGTTGAGCCGCACTGCCGACAATGAATCGAACCCCGGTGTCGACATGGAACCTAGTCCCTCGGCGATCGCCGCCCTCGCATCCGGCAAGCGGCCGGCGCGGACGTAGGCGGCAGCGAGGGTAATTCTGAAATCTCCAACCGACGGCGCATCGTCTCGCGTGCGTTCGAGCGCCTCGATCGCCTTCTCGTTGCTGCCCTGGACAAGAAAGACCAGACCGGCAATTTGCCGGTTGATGGCCGAGAGGCTGGGATCGAGCCTAAGCGCTGTCTCGACCGCTGCGGCTGCCTCGGCGTGATTGCCGGCGAACAGTTGCACGTATCCTAGAGCTATTTGCGTCTCCGCATCGCCGGGGCCGAGTGCGACGGCTCGCTCGGCCGAAGCGATGGCTTCCTCGTAGCGGCGATCCACGACCTGCATGATGCCAAGAATCGCATAAGGCGACGAAAGATCCGGGTCGAGTTGCAGCGCACGGCTTGCCTTCTCATAGGCGCGCTTGCGCGCGGGCGCGCTCTGCATGATGTCGTTGAACGATTCGCGCCAGATATAGACTGTCGTGCTTGCATCCGCCGCGAAGGCTTCGGCAAAAGCGGGGTCGAGTTCCTCCGCCTTGTCGTAGAGCGGAAGCGACTCCCGCAGCCCGGCCCGTCCGCCGGTGCGTACCGCCTGCTCGGCTCTGAGATAGTAGTCGTAGGCTTCTAGATCTTCGGTCGGCGGACGCGCCATCCGCTCGCTTTCCACCGTTGACGGTTGCAAGCCGAGCGCCTTGGCGATCTCACGGCTCATCTCGTCCTGGACGCCAAACACCCCGGCCATACCGCGGTCGAACCGGTTGGCCCACAGGTTGTCCCCCGTTGCCGTATCGATGAGCTGGGCATTGAGGCGGATCTGCTCGCCGGTGCGGCGGACGCTCCCCTCGACGACGAAGCGGACGCCAAGGTCGCGCGCGACGTCCGCCAGCGCTGCAGGCTTGTCCTTGTAGGCGAACACCGAATTGCGCGCGATGACGTCCAGACCGGAAAGCTTGGTGAGGTCGGTGATCAGATCTTCGGTGATGCCGTCAGCGAAATAGTCCTGGCCTGGATCGCCGCCGAGGTTTGCAAACGGCAGCACGGCAACCGATGGCCGCGATGGCACCGAGAACTTCTGCCACGCAAAAATGCCGGCAATCGCGGCAATCGCCAGCACGGCGGCGCCCGCCAGGATCATGACGCGCGGGCGCGGCCGGTGGGGCGCGGCCGTGACCTTTCCCGATGCCGCGGGATCGAGCAAGAGTCGATAGGCGCGAACCGGATCGGCGATATTCTTGAGGCGCTGCTCTCCCAGACTGGCAAAGCCTACGTCCACCTTGTGGACGGCATGATCGAATGCGGTTCCGGAGATGCAGACTCCGCCTGGCTCGGCCATAGCCTCGAGGCGAGCGGCGATGTTCACGCCATCTCCGTAGATATCGTTTTCGTCCACGATGACGTCGCCGAGATTGACGCCGATGCGAAACCGGATCTGCCGGGCATCAGTGGTGCCCTTGTTGCGCTCTGCCATTCGGCGCTGGATCACGGAAGCGCAATGGACGGCATCGACGACACTCGCGAACTCGACGAGCGCGCCGTCGCCCATGAGCTTGATGATTCGGCCGTGGAATTCCTCGATCGCGGGGTCGACCAGTTCGCGACGGCAACCCTTCAATCGTTCGAGTGTGCCTACCTCGTCCTCACCCATGAGGCGGCTGTAGCCAACCACATCGGCAGCAAGTATCGCGGTAAGCCTTCGCTCCATACTTGCCTGCGCCCTCCCCGGTCGATCAAGCGGCTTCGCTGCAGCCTATTCTAGTCCCACGTCGGACGCGAGCGTCCGCTTAGGTCAACAGCGCCGACTTGGCTGAGTGTCCGCTTTGGAGACACCGAAATGCGGTGGGAATGACCAGATCGGGTCAGCTCACGACATCGGACCTTGGAGGTGCAACGTCCGCCATCGCTCTTCCCCACACAACAAATGGACGGCGCACTGC
>NZ_JBFUDZ010000059.1:0-31442 GCF_056404455.1 Mesorhizobium sp. P2_D1 | reverse complement strand
CTCTATCTTCGCGGCCCAGGCGCCATCGACCTTGACGTGAAGCGCCGCGCGGTTCGCGTGCTTGACGAAGTCCGAATGGCGCGAACTGGTCGAGGCCATGCCAAGCGGACGGTAGAGCTTCTCCTCGGCGACCGCCTCCCACGGCTTGCCTGTCGGCGTCGCGGCCGCCACGGCACCCTCCGTCAATCCTAAATTGCTGTAGGAATACCCGGCGCGAAAGCTCGACGATGGCGGGACGAACCGCAGGCGATGCAGGATCTCGGCGCGATCATAGCCAATGTCCTCGAGGTCGTCTCCGGCGGTCCCGGGCAGTCCGCTGCGGTGCGAAAACAGGTCGCGGACGGTGAGTTGGCTGGTTGGATAGGGATCGGCCAGCCGGAAGGCCGGATCGAGGTCGGCGATCTTCGAATCCCAGGACACGATCCCGTCGCTGACCAGCGCCGCCACGACGGTGGCGGAGACCGGCTTGGAAAGCGATGCGATCTGGAACACGGTGTCGGCGTCGACGACCTCGGGCTTGCCGGCCTCGCGATGGCCGAACCCCCTAAGGAAGATCACCTGGTCATCGTGCACGACGGCGATGGCGAGGCCGGGTACGGCACCCTCCGCGACGGCCGCTTCGGCGAGCGCTTCAAGCTTGGGCAGGGCAGCCGTGATCCGCTCCGGTGTGATGCCGTCGGCCGGCGCCGCCTGCGGCCAAAGCACCATGGCGGCGATGAGTGCCCAAATCCTCCAATGACGGAGATTCTGATCCAGCCGCATGAGCGAGCCTCCTCCCAGGCATTCCCGTTGCGATCATACAGGCCCGCGCGGGTGAGACCAGCCCACGCGCCATCCGTCATAGGACGAGGAACCGATTCCTTGCCGTCAACCCTCGGAACCCATGCGGGCAAGGCACCGGGCCTGGTCGCGCGGGCGGCCGAGCTCCTGATAGCGCGAGGCCGCCTCGTCGAAGGCGGCGAGCGCGCGGATCTCGTGGTTCTGCGCCCGCCGCTGGACACCGCGCGCTTCCCAAAGGGCGGCTGCCCACGGGCCGCCATGCCACATGCCGGCGATGCGCTCGGCGTCGTTCAGGCGGCGGTCGACCTGGTCCAGTTCGCCCGCCTCGGCAAGGGCGATCGCAGAGGCCGTGCGCAGCGCCATCGAACAGGGCTGGCAGGCGCCCTGGGTCAACAGCCGGTCGCCGGCGAGGATCTCCTGCGCCACCATCTTGGGTGTCGCCGCTGCCCGCACGGCGAGCGCCTGCATGCGCATGATCAGGTGCGGCGACAGCCATGAGCGTTCGGCGTCGGTGAGACCGCGTTGGATGAGCCGGCTGGCGCGCCATTTCTGGCCGCGCTCCAGCGCGATCTCGGCCAGCCGCTCTATGGCGAGCACGCGGCCGGCCACCGCGTCCGCCTCAAGCAGCAGCCGCTCGGCCTTGCTCAGGTGGCGCTCGGCCTCGTCGAGGTCGCCCGAAAACAGCGCCGCCTCGCCCAGAAGCAGGCAGGCAAGCCCGCGACCGGCATTCGATCCGGCCTCCTCGGCCACGGTGAGCAGTTCGCTGGCAAGGCCTGCGACTTCGGCATGGCCCGAGGCGCTGCAGAGACAGAATTCGGATAGGCAAAGATGGCCATCGAAGACATGCTGCACGAAGGCCGGTTTGGCGCGAACCCATTCGATGAATTCGGAGCGGAACAGTTGCGGCCACTGCGCCCGCATCATCGAGGCGAGGCCGAGCAGCGCGCTCGCCTCGCCGACTTCGCGCGGCAGGTCGGCGCCGAGCGCCAGGTCGCGGGTGTGCCTGGCGATCTCGCTTGCCTTGTCGAACTCGCCGCTTTGCAAATGCACCAGGCCCCAGGCGAGCGACGTGCGGATGCGCTCCGACGGGTTGACGGTCGCGGCGCCGGAGAGGGCCAGCGCCTTCTCGTAAAGGGCGATGGTCGCCGCACTCGGCCCAACGCCGAGTTCGGCGTGCAGGTTGTCGCGCAGCTGGTTGAACTGGCGGATGGCCTCGACACGGTTGCCGGCATCGAGTGCCGCCTGCATCAGCGCGCACTGGGCCTGCTCGTCGGCAGGGTCGAGCGCGATCAGGCGCTGCCATAGGCCGCCGGCGCGCAAAAGATCGCTGTAGCGCTGCTGCGATTGCGCGCGCGGTGTGTCGAGCCACTCGACGAAAAGATCGTCCGGCAAAAGCCGGCCACCATAAAGGTCGGCGGCGCGCTCATAGGCGCTCCGGTCACCACCTCGCAGCGCCGCCCTGGCGGCGGCCTCGAAGCTTTCGGCGTCGATCTCGAGCTCGGCATGCGGGGCAAGCGAGACGATGTCGTTGCTCACCTCGATCAGGTCATGGGCTCCCAGCGCGCGGCGCGCGAAATGAATGGCCTTGCGCAGATTGGCGCCGGCCGCCTCGGGATCGGCGTCGGGCCAGAAAATTTCCATGGCCTGCTCGCGGTGGATGCGGTGGGCAGACCTGAGCGCCAGCAGCTTGACCAGGGCCGAGGCGCGGTCGCGCCGCCAGTCGGCCGCCGGGATCGGGCGACCATCGACGCTGACGGCGAAGCGGCCGAGCAGATGGATCGAAACGCGCATACAGGCACCATCAGGAAAGCCAGCCCTGGGGTGCCAGAGCCGTCACCAACCAGGGAGCGTCGGGGAACGCTCGCGGAACATAGATTTCCTAATTTGCCCTCGCAATCGAATTCCAACCGGAAAGGAAAGCAACCATGTCACTCCGTATCGCAGACATCGCCCCCGACTTCACCGCCGAGACCACCGAAGGCACGATCAGCTTCCACGAATGGCTGGGCAAGGGCTGGGGCATCCTGTTCTCCCACCCCAAGGACTACACGCCGGTGTGCACGACCGAACTGGGCTACATGGCGCGCCTCAAGCCCGAGTTCGACAAGCGCGGCGTCAAGGTCATCGGCCTCTCGGTCGACCCGGTCGAGAAGCACGCCGGCTGGGCCAAGGACATCGCCGAGACGCAAGGCATGGCGCCGAACTTCCCGATGATCGGCGACCCGACGCTCGCCATCTCGCAGCTCTACGACATGTTGCCGGCGTCGGCCGGCAACAGCGCCGACGGACGCACCGCCGCCGACAACCAGACGGTGCGCAACGTCTATGTCATCGGCCCGGACAAGAAGATCAAGCTGGTGATATCCTACCCGATGACGACGGGCCGCAACTTCGACGAGGTGCTGCGCGTGGTGGACTCCCTGCAGCTGACGGCCAAGCACCGCCTGGCGACGCCGGTCAACTGGAAGCCAGGCGACGACGTCATCATCGCGGGATCGGTGTCGAACGACGAAGCGAAGCAACTCTACCCTCAGGGTTGGAAGGAGCCGAAGCCGTACATCCGCATCGTGTCGCAGCCAGTCCTGACCTGACATCGACCAACCTACCTGGACTTGGACGGCCAACATTTTGGCGGCGAGGACACGGGAAGTCCCGCCGCCACGACGGGAATGATCGATCAACCGGGAAACACTGGTGGGAACAAAGATGAACACTGCAAGCAAACCGCGTATCGTCGTGCTGGGAGCTGGTTTCGGCGGCCTGGAACTGACGACGCTGCTTTCCGAAGCGATGGGCGATAGCATCGAGGTGACGCTGATCGACCAGAGCGATTCCTTCGTGTTCGGCTTTTCCAAGCTGGACGTGATGTTCGGCCTGAAGACGCCGCAGGCCGTGCGCCTGCCATACAAAAGCTACGCCAAGCCCGGCGTCAGGATGCTGAAGCGCACGATAACCTCGATCGACCCCGAAAGGCGCCGGGTGACCACCAATGACGGCGTGTTCGACGCCGACCACCTCGTCGTCGCGCTGGGTGCCGAATATGATTTCGACGCCACGCCAGGGCTTTCGGGAACCAACGAGTTCTACACCGTGGCGGGAGCGGAGCGGCTGCGCGACGTGCTGCCGACCTTCAGAAAAGGCAAGGCGATGGTCGGCGTCTGCGGGGCGCCCTACAAGTGCCCGCCGGCACCCAGCGAATGTGTGCTGATGCTGCACGACTATCTGGTCAGGCAGGGCGTGCGAGAGGCCTGCGAGATCGCCCTGGTGCTGCCGCTTGGCAGCCCGGTACCACCCTCGCCCGACACCTCGCGAGCGCTGCTGGCGGCCTTTGCCGAACGCGACATCAAGTTTGTCCCCGGCAGGCGCGTCGCCTCCGTCGACAATGCCCGCAATGTGGCGGTGCTCGACGACGGCACGGAAATGCCGTTCGATCTCTTCCTCGGTGTTCCTAAGCATCGCGTGCCGCCAGTGGTGCTGGAAAGCGGCATGGCCGAGAACGGTTGGATCCCGGTCAATCCGCGTACGCTCGAAACGAGATACGAGAATGTCTATGCCGTCGGCGACGGCGCCAACACCGGCACGCCCAAGGCCGGCGTGTTCGCCGAGGGTGCGGCGCGCGCCGTTGCTACCGGGCTCATCGCAAAACTGCGCCAGAGCGGCAGCGGCTCCCTCTATGACGGCTTCGGCACCTGCTATATCGAGTTCGGCGGCGGCCGCATCGGCAAGGTCGAGGTCGATTTCTTCTCAGGCCCAGCACCAACGGGCACCTACTACGAGCCCTCGGTGGCGCTGCGCGCTGACAAGGAGACTTTTGGATCGAGCCGCCGCTCGCGCTGGTTCGGCCTCTAGGGCCAGAGGATGAAGAGCGCTCGGGGCCGGATACCCCTCGGCGCGATCCTGGCGCCCGAAGCGGGAAGGCGAGCCCCTGCCCCGTTTGCATCAAGCCTCGCGGCGATCACCTCATCGACCATGAGTGTGATCTTGGCTATCCTGTCGGCAATGACGATGGTCCACGAGGACGCCACCACGGAGGCACGCTGCGATGGTTGGAGCTTCGGCCGGCTTGCCGCGCTACGCGGATGCCGTTCAGCGCTTTCGTATCGAAGATGAAGTCGCGCGCCTTCATGGCGACCCCTTGACCGGCATCAATGCCTGCGTCGAATGCTGCGATCGCCACGCCGGGCAAAACCGGCTGGCGCTGCGCTCGATCTCCGCCAATGGCGAGCTGCGGGAATTCAGCTTCGATGATCTTCGCGATATGTCGGCGCGCGTCGGCAATATACTCAACGAAGCAGGCGTCGGCCCCGGTGATGTCGTCGCCGGCATGCTGCCGCGCATTCCCGAACTTGTCGCGCTTATCCTCGGCACCTGGCGCATCGGCGCGGTCTACCAGCCTCTGTTCACCGCCTTCGGCCCGAAGGCCATCGAGCACCGGCTGAAGACCAGCGGTGCAAAACTCGTCGTCACCAACACAGCCAATCGCGGCAAGCTGGACGAGGTGGAGGATTGCCCCAGCGTGGCGACCATACTTGCCCCTGGCGAGACCTTGCCGGCGGGCGACATCGATTTCCGCGCCGCGTTTGCCGCCGCATCGACGTCCTGCGAGCCGGTCATGCGCAAGGGCGACGACCTGTTCATGATGATGTCGACCTCGGGCACGACGGGCCTGCCCAAGGGCGTGCCGGTGCCGCTGCGCGCGCTGCTGGCCTTCGGCGCCTATATGCGCGATGCGATCGGTTTGCGGCCCGACGACGTCTTCTGGAACATCGCCGATCCCGGCTGGGCCTACGGTCTGTATTACGCGATCACCGGCCCCTTGCTGCTCGGCATCGCCACCACCTTCAACGAAGGCGCCTTCACCGCCAAAAGCACCTACGACATCATCGAGCGCCTCGGCGTCACCAGCCTCGCCGGATCGCCGACCGCCTTCCGCCTGCTGCTGGCCGAAGCCGCGGCTCCCGCCGCCCGCATCAAGGGCCGGCTGCGCGTGGTGAGCAGCGCGGGCGAGCCGCTCAACCCGGAAGTCATCCGCTGGTTCGACGCCCATCTCGGCGTGCCGATCCACGACCATTACGGCCAGACCGAAAACGGCATGTTGGTCAACAACCATCACGGCCTGTCGCACCCGGTGCGCCCCGGCTCGGCCGGCTTCGCCATGCCGGGCTACCGCATCGTCGTGCTGGACGATGCCGGCCAGGAGCTCGGCCCCAACCAGCCCGGCATCCTCGCCGTCGACATCGCCAACTCGCCGCTGCGCTGGTTCGACGGCTACCACCAGGCGGAAACACCGGCGATTTCGGGCGGCTATTACCGCAGCGGCGACACGGTCGAGTTCGAGCCGGACGGGTCGATCAGCTTCATCGGCCGCGCCGACGACGTCATAACCTCGGCCGGCTATCGCATCGGCCCGTTCGACGTCGAAAGCGCGCTCATCGAACACCCGGCGGTCAACGAGGCAGCGGTTGTCGGCGTGCCTGACCCGCAGCGCACCGAAATCGTCAAGGCCTTCGTCATCCTGGCATCTTCATTTCGCGGCAGCCCGGAACTGGCCGAGGAACTCGCTCAGCATGTCCGCAAGCGGCTCTCGGCCCACGCCTATCCGCGCGAAATCGACTTCGTCACCGAATTGCCGAAGACGCCGAGCGGCAAGATCCAGCGATTCTTGCTGAGGAAGGCGGAGGTGGAGAAGCGGAAGGTGTGAGGCGTGCCGCGCAATAGCCGCAAAGCTGCTCGATGGCTCCCAATCTGTCGATCGCCACAAGGGGGCTATGTCATGCGGTTGGTCTGGATGATCGTGTTCGCACTCGCGACCGGAGCAGCTTTCGCGGCCTCGCCGGAGGACGACTATATCGCCGCACGCGATAAGGCGATTTCCGCTATCGCAGCATTGGAGAGCGCGAACGAACCCGTGGAAACGCTCGATGCCGCCGGGACGAAAGCGCTGGCCGATCTCGAAAAGCGGCTTTCCGCTCTTCTCGGCCCCTTGGCGGTTTCAGGTTTTCCGGCAACCGGCACGATCAATCTCGAAAGCCTGAGCGATGCCGATATCGGGTTCGGCATGCTGGACGGGTTGCGGTACAGCAAAGGCGACGACGGCCCGAGCCTGGTGGCAACGACGCGGGGTCTTCTCGCGCGCTGGCTCCAGTCCAAAGCCGCCGAGATGGACGCGAGCTTCAGACTGCCCACCGGCATCGATGCGGCACTGAAGCTCGATGCCTTCTACACCCAGGCGATCAACAGCGACGCCGCGTTCACGGGGACGCTCGACTTTCCCCTGAAGAAGCCTGGAGGCGCCGACATCGCCTTTGCGCGGCTCGGCGGTTGGGCGCAGGACATAGGACCGAACCCCGACCAGCAGGTCATCGTCACGCTCGTCAAGGGCAACAGCGTCATGATCGCCTCGGCCCCTGCGGCACCGCCTGTCCCGAAGATCGCCGCCTGCGACGCCTTGTGGGCCTCGGCCGATGCCGCCGCCCAGAAGTTCCAGGAGGCCTACCAAGCCTCGGACCTCAAGGACCAAAAGTCGTATGACGCCGCCAATGCCGCCTGGGAGAAAGGTGACGCCGACTATCGCGCCTGTGTGGGCCAGCACCTGCCGGGCGAGCCGGTCTTCCCGGCGCTTCTCGCCCAGGCCCAGGAGCTTGCCGATCACATGGCCGGCAAGTAGGCCCTCCCGGCGTGTCGGCGCCGCGCCTGCCTCAGCCCCGCCGGCCAAGGTAAGGCGCGGTTCGGGCGCTACTCCTTCGCGCGATAGGCCTCCGGCACGACGAAGACTTCGTCGGCACGGCCATAGCCGCCGTCGGCGACCTCCTCCACCAGCACCATCGTGTAGGGCCGGACGCCTTCGCCGAAAAAGTCGACGAACATTGCCGTGGTTCGATGGATGAGGTCTTCCTTCTGCGCCTTGGAGAGAGCCGCTTGCGGCATCTTGATGTTGGCGAATGGCATGATCGTTTTCCTTGGTCTTTGAGGGTTGGGTTCAAGCAGCCGGATGGAGCAGGTCGGCAAGGCCGATCCGTTCCATGAGTTGCGCGCGGACGCGATCGGCGACGCCATTGACGACCGCCGCACCATCGTCAGCGGGGTCGACGTGCACGCGCAGCGGACGCCTTCCGTGCGGCATCGCCACGAGGTCGACGATGGCCGCCGCGATATCAGCCGGGTCGGCATCCGCCGGCTCAATTGCGGCCAGCCCCTTCAGCACCTGCTGATCGACGCCGGCGTAAGGGCCGGACCAGTAGAGCGCCGCGCGCTCCGCATCCGCCGGCGCTGCCGCATGATGAAAATGCTCGGTGCCCTTGGTGAAGGCGCCCGGCACGACGATTGTCGTCTCGATGCCGAAGCGGGCAAGTTCCAGCGCATAGCTCTGCGCCAGTGCATCCATGCCGGCCTTGGCCGCGAAGTAGGCCGCGAGGAAGGGCGGCGTGCCGCCCCGCGTGCTGCTCGAGCCGACCCAGATCATCTGGCCCTTGCCAAGGGAGCGCATATGCGGCAAGGCCGCGCGGTTGACGCGCTGTGTGCCGACGACATTGACGTCATAGAGCTGCGCCAGCTGCTCGGGCGCGAAAGCCTCGGTCGGTCCAAACCCCATGTGTCCGGCGTTGTGGATCAGCACGTCGAGCCGGCCGGCCTCGCTAACGATCAGCCGGACTGCCGCCTCTGCCGAGGCGTCCGAGGTCACGTCGAGCGCAATGGGCTTGAGCGCCACGCCCTCATCACGAGCAAACTTTTCCATTTCGGCGGCCGCAGCACCCCCGCGCGCCGCCGGGTCGCGCATCGATGCATAGACCGTGTGACCTGCCCTTGCGAGCGCCCACGCCGTCATCGCGCCGAAGCCGCTGGAAGCACCTGTGATCAAGATTGTCTGTTGCATGATCGTCTCCTCAGACCACGCCGCCATTGGCGCGGATGATTTGCCCGTTGACCCAACCGCTATCCGACCCGGCCAGGAAAGACACCAGCCCGGCGATGTCTTCGGGCTGGCCGAGCCGGCCGAGCGGGATCATCTTGCCGATGGCCTCGATTTGCGCCTGGCTCTTGCCGTCCGTGAACAGGGCAGTCTCGATCGGTCCGGGCGCCACCGCGTTGACGGTGACGCGGCGCGCGCCAAGCTCCTTGGCCAGGATGTGGGTCATCGCCTCGACGCCTGCCTTGGTGGCGGCGTAGACGCCGTAACCCGGCTGGTAGAGGCCGACGACGCTGCTCGAGAAGTTGATGATACGACCGCCGTCGCGAAGTCGGCGCGCGCCTTCCCGCATGCCGCGGAATACACCGCCGAGATTGATCGCGACCTGCATGTCGAACGAGGCGTCATCGGTCTCGGCGATCGGTGACGTCTTCATGATGCCGGCATTGTTGACGAGGATGTCGATGCCGCCGAACGCCTTCTCGCCGGCATCGAACAGCCTCGTGAGGCCCGCCGGATCGGCGATATCGGCCTGCACGGCGATCGCCTTGCCGCCGTCGGCCTCGATCGCCCGGACAAGCTCTTCGGCCTCCGCGCGTCCCCGCGCATAGTTGACGACGACGGCGACACCGTCGCCGGCGAGCCGCCGCGCGATGGCGGCACCGATGCCCTTGGAGGCGCCGGTCACAATCGCCGTTCTGGTTTGAGCGCCTGTATCTGTCTGCTGATTTGTCATGGAAGTGTCTCCGCGTTGTTGGTGACACGGATATAGGCCAAGCCATCTTCCGGATAATTAGCCGCCTATTGACATGACTATTCGGAGAATGCGAACAAAGACCATGGATCGTCTGGACACCATGCGGCTCTTCGTTCGCGTCCTGGAGCGGCGCAGCTTCACCGCCGCCGCGGCAGATCTCGGCCTGCCGCGCTCGACCGCGACGGAAGCGATCCGGCGGCTCGAAGAGCATCTCGGCGCGCGCCTGCTGGAGCGAACGACGCGGCAGGTGAATGCCACGCAGGACGGCGAGGCCTATTATCGGCGGTGCCTGTCCATCCTTGCCGAGATCGAGGATGCCGAGGCCGCCTTCCGCAATGCCGAGCCCTACGGGCTGCTGCGGATCGACGCCAGCACGCTGCTCACCCGCACATTCCTGTTGCCGCGCCTGCCCGAGTTTCTCGCGCGCTATTCCCGCATCGACCTGCAGATCGGCCAGAGCGACCGGCTGGTCGATCTCGTGCGCGAGGGCGTCGACTGCGTGATACGTGTCGGCGAGCCCCCCGACAGCGGCATGATCATGCGGCGCCTGGCGATGATCCGCGAGATCACCTGCGCCAGTCCCGCCTATCTCGAACGCCACGGCATGCCGATCTCCCCCGATGCGTTGGACGGTCACCAGGCAGTCGGCTTCGTCTCGTCGCGCACCGGCGAGACCCTTCCCTTCGAATTCACCGTCGCCGGCAAGACCCGCGAGATCCGGTTGCCGGGCCGCGTCGCCGCCAACAATTCCGACACCGCCGCCGATCTGGCACGGCTTGGACTTGGCCTCATCCAGGCACCGCGCTATCGCTTCGAGAAGGACCTTGCCGATGGGACGCTCGTCGAGGTGCTGGCCRACTACCCGCCCTCGCCGACACCGCTGTCAGCGCTTTACCCGCAAAACAGGCAGCTCTCGCCGCGGCTTCGCGTCTTCCTCGACTGGGCATCGCGCATTTTCTCTGGGGCGAACCTTTAGCGGTCGGCATTGACCGTGAAGAAGTCCAAACGGCGCCGGTTCGTCACGCACTGGTTCAGCCTGCGGGCTGAAATGCCGGCATTGGCACGATGCTGAAACTTCAGGCTGGCCTGGAAGGTTAAATTTAAGCGTTTGCTACTAGGATCGACCGACGAGCTATTGTCCAGCAAAGGTACCCGGGTCGAATTGGCCACAACGCGATACAGTCTCGGCCGCTTGAGACAGGCCGTATTTTCTTCCGCCAACTTGCCGGCGGCAATAGCCTTTGTTGTGCTCATGGTCTGCGCCGTCGTTGCCGACCAGCAGAACAGGGAGGTCTCCGACCAACTGGCGCGCGCCGATGTGCTGGCCAAGGTCAACGTCATCCGCGCCAAGCTCGAAGGCAACATAAACGGCAATCTCCAGCTTGTTCAGGGGCTCGTCTCGGCCATCGTTACAGAGCCCTACATGGGCCAGCAGAGATTTGCGTCGCTCGCAGGCAATCTGTTCGAGCAGAAATCGCAATTGCACAACATCGCCGGCGCGCCCGACCTGGTCATCTCACTGATGTACCCGATGAAAGGCAACGAGAAGGCAATCGGGCTCGACTACCGCAAGAACGAGGAGCAACGCCTGGCAGCGCTCAGGGCGCGCGACCAGCGCGTGCTGGTATTTGCCGGACCGGTCAAGCTGGCGCAAGGCGGGCGCGGCTTCATCGGCCGCATCCCGGTCTTCGTGCCGACGGCGGGAGGCGGCGACCGCTTCTGGGGCATCGTCTCGGCAGTTGTCGATGTTGACCGGCTCTACGCGGCGAGCGGATTGGCCGATCCCGATCTCGACATCGATGTCGCGCTCACCGGCAAGGATGCGTTGGGCGGCGGGGGCGAACGTTTCTTCGGCAACGGCACTGTCGTCGCCGGCAATCCCGTAGCGGCCGATGTGCAGCTGCCTTCGGGTTCCTGGCAGATTTCGGCCATCCCCAAGGACGGCTGGCCAGCGGCACCGAAAAATCAGTGGACCTTGCGGGCGCTCATGGCACTTGCCGGCTCGCTGGTGGTACTGCCGATCCTGGTGGCCGGGCGGCTGTTTGGCGAAAGGCAAAGGAATGACGCCGAGTTGAGGCGCCTGTCCGGTCGCCTGGAGCTGGCGCTGGACGCCTCGGGCATCGGCGTTTGGGAGCACGACCTCGCCACCAACGAACTGCTGTGGGACGACCGCGTCAACGAAATCTATGGCAAGCCGGCCGACGGCAAGCCACGCGGCTACAACGACTGGGCGCTGGCGATCCACCCAGAGGACATCGAGCGGGCAAAGCAGGACTTCGATTCGGCCGCGACGACAAAAGGCCCCTACTTCTCGCAATACCGGCTCCTGCGCCCCGACGGCGCCGTCCGTCATGTGCGCACGCGCGCCAGCTTCTTCCAGGACATTGGCGGCACGCCCAAGCTGATCGGCGCCGAATGGGACGTGACCAGCGATGTGCAGCTCAACGAGAACCTCATTCGCGAGCGCCAGCTGTCGGAATCGAAGAACGCCGAACTGAAGCTCGCCAAGGCGCATATCGAGCATGTGGCGTTGCACGATTCACTGACCGGCCTGCCCAACCGCCGCTATCTCGACGAGATGCTGGCCGAAACCGGCCAACACGACCGCATGGCGCTGCTGCATCTCGACCTCGACCGCTTTAAGCAGATCAATGACACGCTCGGGCACGCAGCGGGCGACGCGATGCTGATGCATGCCTCGAAGGTCATCAAGGCCAATGCCGGCTCTGGCGATTTCGTTGCGCGCATCGGCGGCGACGAATTCGTCGTGGTGAGCCATGGACGTGACGACGACGAGCTCTCGGCACTCGCCGACCGCATCATCGAGGAGATGCGCCAGCCTGTCTATTACCGGGGCCATCAGTGCCGGTTCGGGGTCAGCATCGGCATTGCCGCCAACAGCGGCGTCGACGCAAAGCAGTTGCTCGTCAACGCCGATCTCGCGCTTTACCGGGCGAAAGGCCGTGGCCGCAACCGCTACGAGTTCTTCAACGAGGAACTGCAGAGCGAGATCGTGCGGACCAAGCAGGTCGCCGACGAGATCCTGGGCGGGCTGGAGCGGGATGAATTTGTCGCCTACTACCAGCCGCAATTCGACGCCAGGACGCTCGAGATCGTCGGCGTCGAAGCGTTGTCGCGCTGGAAGCATCCGCGACGCGGCATCCTGGCCCCCGACGCCTATCTCAAGGTGGCCGAAGAGCTCAATGTCGTGGCGCTGATCGACCGCATCGTCCTCAAGGATGCGCTGGAGAATTTCGAGCGCTGGTCGCGCAGCCATCTCAACATCCCGCGCGTCTCGGTCAACGTCTCGGCCAGGCGCCTGGAGGACAAGGACTTGATCAAGGGTTTGCGCGAGCTCGCCATCAAGGAAGGAACGGTGTCGTTCGAGCTGGTGGAGTCCATCTTCCTCGACGAGAACGACGATCTCGTCACCTGGAACATCGAGCACATCAAGGAGCTCGGCATCGACATCGAGATCGACGATTTTGGCACCGGCTATGCCTCGATCGTTTCCCTGCTCAAATTGCAGCCGCGTCGCCTCAAGATCGACCGCCAACTGATCACGCCCATCACCGGCTCAACCGCGCAGCGACAGCTGGTGTCGTCGATCATCGAGATCGGCAAATCGCTCGGCATCGAAGTGGTTGCCGAGGGCGTCGAGACGATGGAGCACGCGCGCATCCTGAAGGAGCTTGGCTGCGATATCCTGCAAGGCTATTTTCTTGGCCGCCCGATGGAGGCGAAGGCCTTCAAGACCTTCGCCCAGTCGCGCAAATGGCTGGCCGCGGGGTAGTGGCTCGGCGCCCTCAGCTCCTTAGCCCCGGCGCTTCGTGCCCCGTCCGCTCGACATATTCGGTATAGCCACCGCCATAAGTGTGGATGCCTTCTGGCGTCAGTTCCAGCACGCGGTTGGAAAGCGCCGCCAGGAAATGCCGGTCGTGCGACACGAACAGCATGGTGCCTTCGTACTGCGAGAGTGCCGTGATCAGCATCTCCTTGGTGGCGATGTCGAGATGGTTGGTCGGCTCGTCGAGCACCAGCAGGTTGGGTGGGTCGAACAGCATCAGCGCCATCACCAGCCGCGCCTTCTCGCCGCCTGACAGCACCCGGCATTTCTTCTCGATTTCGTCGCCGGAAAAGCCGAAGCAGCCGGCGAGTGCCCTGAGCGGCGCCTGGCCGGCCTGTGGGAACGCGTCCTCCAGTGTCTGGAACACGGTGCGCTCGCCTTCCAGCAATTCCATGGCGTGCTGGGCGAAATAGCCCATCTTGACGCTTGGGCCGCGCGCCACGGTGCCGGCGTCGGGCTCGGACGCACCGGCGACCAGCTTCAACAGCGTCGACTTGCCGGCGCCGTTGACGCCCATGATGCACCAGCGCTCGCGGCGGCGGACCTGGAAATCGAGCCCTTCATAGATGCTGCGGCTGCCATAACCCTTGTGGACGCTCTTCAGCGTCACGACATCCTCGCCACAGCGCGGCGCCGGCTGGAAGTCGAACGACACCGTCTGGCGACGTTTGGGCGGCTCGACGCGGTCGATCTTGTCGAGCTTCTTCACCCGGCTCTGCACCTGGGCGGCGTGCGAGGCGCGCGCCTTGAAGCGCTCGATGAAGGCAATCTCCTTAGCCAGCATCGCCTGCTGGCGCTCGAACTGCGCCTGCTGCTGTTTGTCGGCGATCGCCCGCTGCTGCTGGTAGAATTCGTAATTGCCGGAATAGGCCGTCAATGAACCGGCGTCGATCTCGACCACCTTGTTGACGATGCGGTTCATGAACTCGCGGTCGTGCGAGGTCATCAGCAATGCGCCATCATAGTTCTTCAGGAAGGATTCCAGCCAGATCAGGCTTTCGAGGTCGAGATGGTTGCTCGGCTCGTCGAGCAGCATGGCGTCGGGCCGCATCAGAAGGATGCGGGCCAGCGCCACGCGCATCTTCCAGCCGCCGGAGAGTTTGCCGACATCGCCGTCCATCATCTCCTGGCTGAAACCCAGGCCATCGAGCACCTCGCGCGCGCGGCCGTCCAACGCATAGCCATCGAGCTCCTCGAAACGGTGCTGCGCCTCGCCATACTTTTCGATGATATCGTCCATCTGGTCGGCCTGGTCGGGGTCGGCCATGGCGGCCTCGAGTGCGGCCATCTCGGCCGCCACTTCGCTCACCGGCCCGGCGCCGTTCATCACTTCGGCCACCGCGCTATGGCCTTCCATGTCGCCGACATCCTGGCTGAAATAACCGATGGTGACGCCGCGATCGACCTGCACCTGGCCTTCGTCGGGCTGTTCCTGCCCGGTAATCATGCGAAACAGCGTCGTCTTGCCGGCGCCGTTGGGGCCGACGAGGCCGACCTTCTCGCCCTTCTGCAGCGCCGCCGACGCTTCGATGAAGACAAGCTGACGGCCATTCTGCTTGCTGATGCTTTCCAGTCTGATCATGCGATTTCCGGGGGCTTGGAACTTGGAAGGATTTTCCCCGGGGCCATACGCGATGGCGGGCGCCAGAGGAAGAGGCGCAAGCGCCGCAGCGGGGGCACTTCCCTCCTTCTTGTGGGAGAAACCAAGACCGTCCCCGGACACAATCCAGAAACAAGATTCAACAGTTCGGAAAAACTGGCGAAAAGATCGGCTGGCATAAGCATCCCCGCTGCAGCCGGAATGGTCGCGGCACAACGCCAACGGATGTTACCGGCAATGCAACGAGGTTCTAACGGATGGACGGGTGCCCTGCTCGGCATGTCGCTTGCCGTCACCGCGATCGGACCGTCGGAAGCAAAAGCCGCCATCACCCGCAGCGAGCACTGCGACCGGCTCAGTCATCAACTCGACGAAGTCATCCAGACGAAAGCCGAGACAGCCGAGGTCGCCGAGGCAACGACACTGCAGAAGACAGCCATCCGCTTCTGTGCCGAGCGCAAGCAGGCGCAAGGCATCAGGACGCTGGCCAACGCTCTGGAGCTGCTTGGGGTGACGCCGGACGATGAGGCTGAGTGAGATCAGATCTATGAAACCAGTTTTTGAAGCCCAGGCTTTCAACACCTCAAGAAGCACCCCCCACAAGAAGGACGGCAGCAAGCTCGCCAAGGCTTATTGATCGCCCTTCTCTCTCTGACTTCCTCCCAGGGAAAGGCCGCCACTCGCAAAAGCGAGGACGGCTTTTTTCTTGCGCGGTTTTTCGAAAGCTGGCATTCCGCCCAGAACTGCGTGAAATCAAGACCTTACAGCGGTTCAACGATTCAACAAGTGAGCCGTCCGAAACCAGACACCGGCTGAATCTGTCCTCCGCCGATCATGCCCGCGTCCGGAAGCCTCACCACGGCAGCCTTTTGCCGTCGCGAAAGAAACCGCCGGTCGGACCGTCGTCCGGCAAGGTCGCCGCCCAGACGATGCCCGCTGCTCCTTGCGCCACGGGCCGCCCGCCCGGCCCGCCCATGTCGGTGGCGACCCAGCCGGGGCAGACGGCGTTGACCAGCACGCCGGCGCCGCGCAGTTCGGCCGCCAGCACGCAGGTCAGCGCGTTGAGCGTCGCCTTCGATGTCGAATAGGCCGGCGCCCCCGCCCCCATCGAGGCCAGCGAACCGCCCTCGGAAGAAACGTTGACCAGCCTGCCATGGCCACCGGCCTTGAGCAGCGGCGCGAAGGCGGACGC
Organism: Mesorhizobium sp. P2_D1; assembly: GCF_056404455.1. Classification (NCBI taxonomy): domain Bacteria; kingdom Pseudomonadati; phylum Pseudomonadota; class Alphaproteobacteria; order Hyphomicrobiales; family Phyllobacteriaceae; genus Mesorhizobium; species Mesorhizobium sp. P2_D1. The sequence continues at coordinate 15,360 of NZ_JBFUDZ010000059.1, read as the reverse complement.
GGCCCGCCAGGCGCCAAAGACATTGGTCTCGAACGCCTCGCGGATCACCTTCCAGTCCGGCAGCAACGCCCGCGAACCGGTGTCGTAGTGGATCGCGGCGTTGTTGATCAGCACGTCGAGACGGCCGAACCGGCGCTCGACATCCGCCGCCGCCAGTGCCGCCGCGTCGGGCGCCGCGACGTCGAACGCGATGGTCTCGACATGGCCATCGAGCCCTCGTGCCGCCGCTTCGCCTTTGGCGAGGTCCCGCACGCCGAGCAGAACGGTGAAGCCGAGCTTCGCCAACTGGCGCCCGGTCTCGAGCCCGATGCCGCGATTGGCGCCGGTAACAAGCGCTACCTTGCTGGATTGCGTGTGCATCTGCTGCTCCCGGCATGTCGATTGCTTCGCGAGAAAGATGGCACGCGCGGAAGTGATTTATTAGGGGGCGGGGATCGCAGTCTTCATGCGATGGCGTGCAGGAATCGGGTGGTGGGCGGGCGGCACGCCATGCGATGGTTGATCCATCACGAGGACCAGCCATGCTCAAGCTTCATGATTATCTGCCATCGCAGAATGGCTGGAAGGTCCGGGTTCTGCTCGGGCTGCTCAAGATCCCCTATGACAGTCGCAAGGTCTCGATTTTCGAGGGCGAGAGCCACGCCGACGCCTTCCTTGAGCTCAATCCTGCCGGTGCCGTCCCCGTGCTCCAGCTCGAAGACGGCAGCGCCATCGCGGAATCCAACGCGATCCTGACTTACCTCGCCGAAGGGACGCCCCTTCTGCCGGCTGACCGCTATCAGCGCGCCAAGGTCATGCAGTGGCTGTTCTTCGAACAATACAATGTCGAACCGGTCATCGGCTCGCTGCGCTTCTGGACCTTGACCGGACGCCTCGAGCGCAACCAGGGCATGGTTGCAGGCAAGCGCGAAGCCGGAGCCCGCACCCTCGCCGCCATGAACCGCAGCCTTGGCGACACCCCGTTTCTCGTCGGAAACGACTTCACGATCGCCGATATCGCTGTCTATGCCTACAGCCATCGCGCCGAGGATTGCGGCTTCTCGCTGGCGGACTATCCGGCGGTCATGGCGTGGATTGGCCGCGTGCGGGACGCCATCGGTCCCGGCTATCCGGTCCATCCCTACAGCACTGACCCGCATTCCGGGGCCTGAACGGCTTACCTCTTGCCCTGCGGACGATGCTGAAACCCCACTCAAGCGGGACCGGGAGCCCGTCTGTTTACACCGCGGCAGAATAGGGATATTTTGTATCCTTAATAACGCTCGGTCAGTATCGACCCCGGAATTCATCGATGATCCTGAAAAGCCAAGTCGAATGGGCGCTGCACTGCTGCGCCATTCTCGCAGGCCTGCCTGCGGGGCGCTATCTCTCAACAAAAGCGCTTGCCGAGTTCCACGGCCTTCCCAAGGAGTATCTATCCAAGGCCCTGCAAAGCCTGTCGCAGGCGGGCCTGGTCCATACGACGCTGGGTCCATCAGGTGGATATCGATTGGCGCGGACACCGGCTGAACTGACCTTCCTGGATATTGTCGAAGCGGTCGAGGGCAAGTCGCCGACGTTCGTGTGCAACAACATCCGCGCAAACAACCCATGCCGTCCGCAGGACTATTGCGAAAGCAGCCCTTGCGCGGTGTCGCGCATCATGTGGGAAGCCGACGAGGCCTGGCGGGCAAAATTGCGCAGCGTCAAGCTTTCCGATCTCACCGAGGCCCTGGCGCAGGAGATTCCAGCCGAACTCTGGAAGAGCAGCTTTGAATGGGTGCTGGAGCGCGCCGGATGAATGGAAATGGCAGATCGTGACGGATGGCTAGTCCTTCTTACAGACAACAGGCGGGCCATCGGGCACCCTGAGGATGCCACGCGAAAATGCCGGCCACGGGAGCGTGGAGAGCACTGGGCGGTGATCACCCGACATTGACTCGCCGGCATGATTTCAGTCTACCGGCACGGCCGGACGCAAGGATGGGCGCCCGGCCTACTTGCCTGGTCGGCCTACTTCTTGACAGGATAGGTCAGTTCCTTCTGGTTGGTGTCGACCACGAAGACTGCCAGTAGTTTTGCGGGCTTGGTCTTGCTGCCGTTCTCGCTCACACTGTGGCGATCGCCCGGCAATTCCGAAAAGCTCTCGCCGGCCTTGTAGACCTTGACCGGGCCGTCATTGACCTGGCTGCGGATGGAGCCTTCCAGAACCGTTGCATAGATGAAGGCGGAGGTCGGATGGGTGTGCGCTTCCGAGTGACCGCCGGGACCATATTCGACCAGAATGCCCTTGATGCTCTTGCCGGGGACATTCGGCAGTTCATGTTCATAGACGAGCGTGACTTTGGCGGCCTTCCCGCCTGTGTCCTCGGCTGCGGCCGGGCTTGCCAAGGCAGCCGTGACGATAAGGGCGGCAACGATTGATTTGATCATTTCGAAACTCCTTTCATGCGTTGAGTGGAACGCCGCCCCCGAAGCTGCGGCGCATCGTGACGGTCATTTCCGCGCCGAGGTGGCGAACCATTGCTCGAAGGTGATGCGGCCGAGACGGGGATTGTTGTCGGAGACGAGCGACGTGTCGTTCAGCCTCGCGCCGAAGTAGAGCGCATCCGGATCAGTCACGACCTTGCGAGGATCGCCGGCAGCCTTCAGGTAGCGGGCGACGAGCTCGCTCATTCGCACGCGCTCCGGACCGGAAATCTCGATCATGCCGTTGATCGGCGCGGCGAGCGCGACACCGGCCATGACGTCGGCGACGTCATCGGACGCGATGGGTTGTACATAGGCCGGCGACAGATGCACGGCGTCGCCGACCGTACCCGATTGGGCGATGCCAGCCAGGAACTCCATGAACTGCGTGGAATGAACGATCGTGTAGGGAATGCCGGAAGCCTTGATCAGCTCTTCCTGGGCGAGCTTGGCGCGGAAATAGCCGACGTCCTGCAGGCGTTCGGTTCCGACGACCGAGAGCGCGATGTGATGCTTGACGCCGGCAGCCTTGTCCGCCGCGAGCAGGTTGCGGCCCGACGTCTCGAAGAATTCCATCGCGGCCTTGTCCTCGAAGGAGGGTGAGTTGGCGAGGTCGATCACGACCTCGGCGCCCGCGAGCGCTGCCTCCAGACCTTCGCCGGTGATGGTGTTGACACCGGTATTCGGGGAGGCGGCGATCACCTCACAGCCCTGCTTGCGCAGGCGTTCGACTGTCTTGGAACCGATGAGGCCGGTGCCCCCGATGATGACGATTTTCATAAGACTTCTCCGTTAGCGGCCGCCACGTCGAGCCGCATCGATTGATGGGTCTGCCAGAAGGACGGGGTTAGTTCAGGCCTGCCTTGTCGAGGCGGTAGAGTTTATCCGCAGAGCCGGGCACGGTCTTGAAGGCGACGTTAGCACGGTTCCAGGCGTTGATGGCCATGATCGAGAAGGTCAGGTCGGAGATCTCCTTTTCCGAAAGCTGCGCACGCACACGCTCATAGAGCTCGTCCGGAATACCGCCTTCGGGGAGCTTCGTGACAGCTTCGGTCCAGGCAAGGGCGGCACGTTCACGAGGAATGAAAAGGTTCGATTCCCGCCAGATGGCGACATGGTAGAGCCGCAACTCGCTCTCGCCGTGGATCTTTGCTTCCTTGACATGCATGTCGAGGCAGAAGGCGCAGCCATTGATCTGGGACGCCCGGATATGGACCAGATCGCGGATCTTCTCTTCGATCACGCTGCGCGCCTCGGCCATGCTGAAGTCGAGAAACTTCTTGAATAGCTCAGGCGATTGTTGGGCGACGTTCAGGCGCTGTGTCACTGCTCTCTCCTTTTGAGGATATTTAATATCCTTAAGGATATATGATATCCATAATCATGTAAAGCGCCTCCCGCCTGGGATCCGGGACATAAGGTCTATGTCAAAAAGTATGGGGTGAGAGTGGACATCGTATCGGGATTGCGAACGTTCCCGCGAGTGGCGGAGACAGGGTCCTTCTCGGCGGCGGCGAATCGACCTCGATCTGACGCAGCCGGCCGTCATCAGCGCCTTGATCGACTGCATGGCACCCGAAAGCCCGAGGCGGCCAATATCCACCGTGGCTGGAGCAATTCCAAGAAAGTGTGAAACGGGTGCGGCTAAACGCAAAGCGCCCGCAGTCCGGCGCCTGAAAGGACTTACTTCTTGCCCTGCGGATGGATCGTCTCGCCGCGCTTCAGCATCGCGACGAAGGTCTCGATCTTCTTTTTGCGGCCAGCTTCGGTCTTCATGTTGTGGGTGCGAAAGGCAAGCGCGAAGCGGTTCTGAGCGCTGAGCTTTGCCAGCATCTCTTTCGCCTTGGGTTCAGCGTCGATCGCGGACTGCAGGTCATCGGGGATTTTCATCTCCTTGCCGCTGCCGTAGGCGCGCGCCCAGCGGCCGTCGGCCTTGGCTGCCTCGACCTGTCTCAGCCCATGCTCGGTCATGCGGCCCTCCTCGACCAGCCGCGCGACATTGTCGATGTTGATCAGGCTCCAGATGCTCTTCCTGCCGCGCGGCGTGTAGCGCTGCAGAAAACTGTTGTCGTCGAGCCCCTTGCGCACCGCGTCGATCCAGCCGAAGCACAGCACCACGTCGATGGCCTCTTTCGGCGTGATCGACTTCAGTCCCGACCCCACCTTGTGGATTTTGATCCACACCTCGGTTTCCGTGGCGTGGTGCTTGCCGAGCCAGGCGTGGAAGCTGGCCGCGTCCGGAAACTCCCTGACCTTGTCGGGATCGACCTTGACCGGCGCCATCAGCCGGCCTGCCCGCTGGCTGCGGTTGCGGCTCGCATCACCGTCATCTTGCCTCCAGCATCGTGCCAAACATCATCCTTCAGCATCGTGACATGGGCCCCTGTCAGTTTTCGGCAGCAGCAAAGCCTGCTGGCGGATGACGATGGAACGCACCACCCATCGCCGCGTTCCGGCTTAAGTGCAACCGCCGGATGGAGGTTCCCGATGACAATCCAGACCATTTTCGCCCATGTCAGCTGCGCCGACCTCGAAGCCAGCATCCCCTGGTATGCAAAGCTCTTCGGCAAGTCGCCGCTGCGCCGGCCGATGCCGGGCCTGGCCGAATGGCAGTTCAGCGACAGCGCTGAGGTGCAGCTCTTCGAGGACAGGGACAAGGCCGGCACCAGCACGCTGACGCTCGGCGTGCTGCCGCTGACGCCCGAGCGGCAGCGGTTGATGGCTGCAGGCCTCGAACCCGGCCCGATCGAGGAAGCCGACGATTTCTACATCATGCGCCTGCGCGACCCCGACGGGAACCTGGTGGTGTTTGCGAGTGCGCAACGCGACTAGGCCGCCCCTCGGCCGAAAATATTTTCCTCCACCCGCTGTCGAAATCTCGCAGACCTGCGATGGTCCTGTTCCACACGCTTGGGAACACATCATGAAATCTCTGCTCTTCGCCCTGGCGATGCTGTTGCCCACAGCTGCCCTCGGCGAACCGAACGACACCCTGAAAATCATCACGGCGGTGACCGGCGACTTCAACGGCGACGGCGCCGTCGACCTTGCCATGGTCGTCGAGACCCAGCCCGGCAATCCGATGGACATCCACTTCTTCCTCAGGGACAAGGAGCACAATTACCTCAAGCCCGTCGAAATCGTGCACGAGCAGATCCTCGGCGAATGGAACGGTTACGACCGGCCGGGCTACGAAAATTCAGACACCGAGCCGGAACTGACGATGCTGCCGAACGGGTCGATCAAGTTCTATCTGCCGGCGATGCCGATCGGCGGCCAGCGGACCAACATGACGCTGACCATCGCCTGGCGCAACGGTGCCTTCATCGTCGCCGGTTTTGCCTATGACTACGAGGACTTCCAGCAGGATAATGTCGCCAGCGCCTGTGAGTACAACGTGCTGACCGGCAAGGGCACCAGCAGCAAGACGCAGCCTGACGGCAGCTCGAAGCACAGGACCGTCTCGGTGGAAGGCCGAACCGTCGCCTTCAAGGACTGGAACCCGGGTGCTGATTTCAGCGCTTGCGACGGGTGACCGGCGTCTCTTCGACCGGCTTCACGTCGGTGGCGGCGCTGCCGGCGTCAATCCGTGCCGGCGCATGATGTCCATCATTTTGAGCTTGTCCGGCGGGCCGCCGGCGGCAGCATTGAGCACCGCAAAGGCCTCGCGAAAATAGTCCGGGCCGATCGCCGCCGGCGTGATGACGCAAAGCGCCTTGGCATCCCTGGTGCCATTGTTGTCAAACCGGTGAACGGCGCCGCGTGGAATGCACAGCGCCTCACCTGGCCCGACCTCGATCGCCTTGCCGTCGACGGTCCAGGTCAACACCCCGTCGACGCCGTAGATCGTCTCTTCGTAGTGGTCGTGGCTGTGCGCCGGCGCCGGCAGCCGTTGCGCGCCGGGCACCATCAATTCGAAGGCGGCGACGCTGCCGTTCGAACTGTCGCCTGACACCAGGAAGCGAACCGACAGCCCCTTGGTACCGATGGTTTCGTTGGCTGGATTGACCTGAAGATCCAAGGCTGGCATTGCACAAGCTCCCCGAGTAAATTACATTTACCGCCTATGAGTAAACTCAATTTACCGGATCGTCAATGGCCACATCCGCTGAAGTTCTGCAGACCAAGACCGAGGACCTGCTGATCGGTGCGCTGCTGCGCGTGCCGGCCCAGGTGATCCAGCGCCGGCTGATCAAGGAGCTCAACGCCGCCGGCTTCGACGAATTGCGCCTGCCGCATATGGCGGTGCTGCAGTTTCCCGGGCCGGACGGCGCGCGCCCGGGCACCATCGCCGAGCGCGCAGGCATGAGCAAGCAGGCCATCAACCAGCTGCTTAGCAGTCTCGAAGGTTACGGCTATCTCATGCGCTCCGACATTCCGGGCGAAGGCAGTGCGCGCGTGGTGCGGTCCACCGAACGCGGACACGCCGCCTTCTGGAAAATGGTCGATATCCTGCGCGACATCGAGGAAGAGTGGCGCACCGAGCTCGGACCGGAACGCTTTGCCCAGCTGAAAGCGCTGTTGTTTGTCGTCTGGGACAGCCCGCTGGCGCGCTGAGCGGCCGACTGGGATGCAACGAAATGCCCCGGCCGATGCCTACTGCAGCTGCGGTTTCTTGAGGAAACTGCCGCGGTCGGCCGATTTGACGCGCAGCCAGGTTTCGCGGCCGTCGCGCAGCACCCGCATCGGGATCTCCGCGCCGGCCGAGCCGCTCTCCCAAAGCTTGCGATAGAAATCGGCCAGCCCATCGACCGCGCCATCACGGATGTCGGAGATGATGTCGCCCTGGCGCAGGCCGGCCTTGGCGGCCGGGCCGCCTTCGGTAACGCTCATCACCACCACCTTGCCGTCGCTTTCGGCCGACAAGGCGCCGAGCCACGGGCGCGGCGGCCTGGCCACATGGCCGCGCGTTAGCAGATCGTCGAGAATGGGCGGCAACAGGTCGATCGGCACCACCATATTGATGTCGGCGACCTCGCCGTTGCGGCTCATCTGCAGGCGCAGCGAACCGATGCCGAGCAGCGAGCCGTCGGCGCCGAACAACCCGGCGCCACCCCAGGACGGATGCGCGGGCGCGATGAAAATCGCCTCGTCGAGCAGATACTCCCAATAGCCGGCGAATTCCTGCTTGGTGACGATCCTGGCTTGCACCGACTGGCCGACGCCGTCGGCCAGCACCACGGCGTCACCGATCCTGGCCTTGCCGGCATCGCCCAGCGCCACCGCCGGCAGGCCGAGCGGCGCCAGCGCCTGCACCAGGCCGAAGCCCGATTCCTGGTCATAGGCAAGCGCGTGCGCCGGGATGACGCGGCCGTCATGACTGGTCAGCCAGACCTCTTCCGCTTCGGTGATGAGATAGCCGATGGTCAGCACCAGCCCGTCGTTGCGGATGACGACACCGCTGCCTTCCCTGAGCGTGCCAAGGGCACCCGCCGTAAAGGCATCCTCCGGAACGGTGGCCCGCACGGCAACGACCGAGCGCGGATTGGGATTGATGGTCATGCTGTCATTCCTGGATAGGTGATAATTCTATAGGTATGCCGCAAGGGAGATGGTGCAAGGGGTGAGAAGCGGTTCGCGCGGCCACTGGCATGATGAATTCGCTTCGCGATCCGGCTGATCACCCCACCAGGGGAAGGGAAAACGGAGCCTCCGTCAACAATAGTTCAACGCAAGTTGAACTTCCCCCTCTGAAACCCTAGTTGTAGGGCGACCTGCCCAATCTTCCCCACGAGGCCCCGAGATGACCGACTACACCCCGCCGAAAGTATGGACCTGGAGCAAGGCGAATGGCGGCGCCTTTGCCAGCATCAACCGGCCGATCGCCGGGCCGACGCACGACAAGGACCTGCCAGTCGGCAAGCACCCGCTGCAGCTCTATTCACTGGCGACGCCGAACGGCGTCAAGGTGACCGTCATGCTGGAGGAACTTCTGGCGCGCGGCCACAAGGGCGCCGAATATGATGCCTGGCTGATCCGCATCAACGATGGCGACCAGTTCGGCAGCGGCTTCGTCGAGGTCAATCCCAATTCAAAGATTCCCGCCTTGATGGACCGCAGCGGCAAGACCCCGGTGCGCATCTTCGAATCCGGCTCGATCCTCGTCTATCTCGCCGAAAAATTCGGCGAATTCCTGCCGACCGAACAGCCGGCCCGCGCCGAGGTGCTTTCCTGGCTATTCTGGCAGATGGGTTCGGCACCTTATCTGGGCGGCGGCTTCGGCCATTTCTACGCCTATGCGCCGGAGAAGTTCGAATATGCCATCGACCGCTTCTCGATGGAGGTAAAGCGCCAGATGGACGTGCTCGACCGTCGGCTGGCCGAAACCGAATATCTCGGTGGCAAGGACTACAGCATCGCCGACATGGCGGTTTGGCCCTGGTATGGCGGGCTGGCGCTCGGCCGCATGTACAATGATTCCGGCGAGTTTCTGTCCGTGCAGGAGTATAAGCACGTTCAGCGCTGGGCCAAGGCGATCGACGCACGCCCGGCGGTCAAGCGCGGCCGCATGGTCAACCGCGCCTTCGGTGAACCCGCCATGCAGCTGCATGAGCGCCACGACGCCCGCGATTTTGAGACGAACACGCAGGACAAGCTGGCCGCCGAATAGACCACGGCAAAACCTGCCTCAAAGGAAAGCCCGCCACCGACGCGAATGTCTGGTGACGGGCTCCTCCCAAGACAACCCAACGCGGGCAATCCCGGTGTGTGTCGGCCAATGCGCCGGTCCTCACTCAGTGCAGGACTTCGACGATCTGGCGTGTCTCTGGATCGACCAGGACGGTCTGGTCATTGATCACGGCGACGCGATATTTGACGTCGGGCACCTGACGCAATTCGACCGTGTCGGGCACCGACGAGCCAAGCTTGAGTTCGACGCCCAGCAGGTTCACCGACGCAAGCGGCTCCTTCTTGATGTATTGGCGAACGACCGTCTCCTGCTCAGGCTGGACGACGACGACGTTTTCCGCCATCGCCACACCAATGCCGCCCATCAGGACGATCGCGGCCGCAGCACTCGAAAGATAATGTTTCATCATAGCCTCCATTGTATTCATCGGAACTCCGCCCTGGATGAAAACTCCGCCGCCACCGTGAGGTTCCATTTCAATTCCCGAATTGAAAGCATCACGAAATCGACCTGATATTGACGCTTGTTGATCCAGCTTCGGTCTAATAGGCACAAAAGCTTCCGGAGCTCGTAGATAAATTATGCAGATCGGTGCTGAATCGCACACAGAACTGCCAACAGCTACACGGGTCACCGGAGAACGCCCCATGGCATGGGCTTCAAAGGCCGTCGCCAGCGGCGCTGGATCGGCCTCAATATTTTCATTGCCTAGCCAACGTAGAGCGCACCGTGTCGTTCCAGCCGCCTTTCTTGTTTTCGCCGAAAGCTCCGACATGAAAGAGGCCCGCCTTGCTGGGAGCAAAGCGGGCCTTAGACAGTGTGGCCGGAGGTGGCAGTCCTCACAGGTCACACTCAAAACGCGAAGCGCCGGCGGTTGGTTCCGGCCTTGGCATACTGCGCCCCCGTGGCGGCGGTGGTGGCGGCCGTTGCCGCGCTGTGCCTGTGGTGTCAGGGCTGCCCAGCGGGGGCCATTTTTGGTGCCGCGATTGCGGCGAAGACGCTTGGCCGGCTAAGTTTTTTCCCGATCCCGACCACGCGAAACGACCGCGTCATTATATCGCGTTTGACTAAAATACCGGAACGTCCAATGCACATTGCCGGAACCGAACAGGGCCCCTCGGACCTTTGCGGCTGGCACCTAAGACCTTGGTCCTAGGCGAAAACGCAAACGGCCGATGTGGCCCGGATTGACGTCAGGAGAAGGGAACATCTCGCTTTGGCTGTCGTTTGTCGCGATGTCGCCGGCGCCGCCGGATCCATATCGGGAGGACAGAACGATGCCGCATCGATCCACCGTCGTCAAAACAGGCAACGGCCCGGTCACGGCGATTGCCGTGCTGATGGTGGGATTGATGGCGGTGGGAATGGTGTTTCTCGTCCTGGGCGGCACGCTCTACCTCAACGAGCAGCCGTCGGATCAACGTGCGCTGTCGTCCCTTCCCGCCCGATCGATTCAGGCGACCGATCGCAGCGCGGCAAACTGATCGGGCTGCGCGCTCGGCGGAACATCCAGCCGCCTTTTCGAATCGACAGCAACCCGCCGGCCAGTTTGGGATTGAGGAAAATCGCCCGATGCGGCAAGAACGAGAAACTGTCTCACGCCGTGATGACCAGGACGCCGAATCTGCACTTTAGTCCCGGCCTATTCCGCTTTCGCGGAAGTGTCGGCCGGCGGGCGATGTGCAATGATGTCAATGCGGCGGTACGAGCCGCCCTGGTTGACGCGGGCGCCCGAGCCATCCCAACAATGCGCCCCCCCGTCCGCGTCGACCACGGCAGGCACCTGGCGGTCTCGTCCGATCCGCAGTGCTGGACAAGTTGTCGCGCGAAGTGACGATCAGCCTGCCGCCAAATTCCTTACAGCTTCAGCCGCCGACCAGTGCCTTCGTCGTCACCAGATTGACGCCGGCCTCGGCGAATTCATCGTTGTGGCGGGTGATGATCTGCCGGGCGCTCTCACTGGCGCTGTCCAATGTGCTGTGYGCATCGGAGACCACGGTGACGCCAAGCCCTCTGGCCATCGCGCCCTTGACGGTCGCAGCCACGCAAAAATCGGTCTGCGCGCCCAGCAGCACGACAGCACCGGCGCCCTGCCCGGCGACCCATTCGCCAAGGGCTGCATTGCTGAAGGCATTGCCGACGCTCTTGGCGAAAGTCGGCTCGTCCACGGCCTGGCCGAGAGCCGGCCACACCGGCCAACCGGGTTCACCCGGCGCCAGCGGATCGCCCGCCGGTCCGTCATGCCTGACAAAGGCGACCTTGCGCCCGCCGCGCCGCGCCCAGTCGATCACCGCCCGGGCACGCTCGGCAATGGCTGACGCCTCATGGATCGGCGGCTCGTGCACGCCGTCGAACATGCCGGTCTGAAGGTCGATCACGATGAGCGGCGCTTTGTCCGCGAGGCTGGATGCTGACATGGCGCGAACATAGCGTGGGCGGCGAGAGGGTCAAGGATGGTTGGCAGGCGTGCGGCCATTGACAGCAATCTTCGAGCACTCAAAAAGCGTAGAGATTATGGGCGGAAAGCGACTTGTATGATTGACCCACAGAGTCTGCTCCCACGCGACAAGCACGATCTTGACTCAATCGCTCTGATTGTCGAAGCGGGCTATCCGGCGGTTGCGCCGATTTTGGACCAACTGTTGGAGTGGACTGCCGATGGCAACTGGCCGGTGGCTAGTCCCATCGCTGATTTCCTTGTCACTTTGGGGACACCGCTGATTGATCCGGTCTCACGTATCCTTCAGGGAAAGGATGGAACTCAAAAGTGGCACTGCATCAACTCGATCGTGCAAAGATTGCCGATGGACGTTCTTCGCGGCCTGGAGGAGGATCTGCGCCGATTAGCGGATCATCCCAGCGAAGATGACAGACGAGAAGAGGTCGATATTGAAGCACGCGAGGTCCTGCTTCGTTTCGAACCCGATCATGGCGGGAAGCTGTAGCTGACCACGCCCCGTAATGGCTCCGGCCGCTCCTCGGGCGCCCCATTCACCCCGGCGCCCCTGCAAACAGCACCACGCCGTCGCCGCCTGCGGCCGGCCAGTCGCGGATGGTACGGTCGTAGCCGCCGGTCAGCACCGTGCCGTCGGCGGCGAAGGCCACCGCATAGATCGGGCCGGTCTGGCTGTCGAACATGGCGATCTGGTTGCCGGTTTCCATGTCCCACAGGCGCGCCGTGCCGTCGAGCGAACCGGAGACCAGGCGCTTGCCGTCGGCCGACAGCGCCAACGTGTAGACGGTGCCCTCATGGCCCTCGAAGCGGCGCACTTCGCGGCCGCTGTCGAGGTCCCAGAGCTTGATTGTGTAGTCGCCGCTGCCGGTGATCAGATGATGGCCGTCGGCGGTGAACACGGCGCCATAGGTGCCTTGCTCATGCCCATGCCAGCTGCGCAGCTGCTTGCCGCTGTCGATGTCCCAGAGTTTCAGCGTGCCATCGATGCTGCCCGAGACGGCGCGAGTGCCGTCAGGCGAGACGGCGACAGCGCTGACCGACCAGTCGTGCCCGCTCATCACATGCAGCACGGTGCCCTTTTCCAGGTCCCAGACGATGACGTTGCCGGTCTCGTGGCCGGTCACGGCACGTTTGCCGTCCGGGCTGATCGCCAGCTTGTTCACGCCGCCATTCTCGCCCGCCGAAAAGACATGCAGCACAGCGCCGTCGGAAAGTTTCCGCTGCACCATCTCGCCGTCGTCGCCGGCGGTCAGCGCGGTGACGCCATCCGGCATGAACAGCGCGGTGCGCACCATATCCTTGTGGACGCCGAGGGTGCGGATCAGATGCTTGCCGGCGATGTCCCAGAGCTTGATCGTGTGGTCGGTGCTGGCGCTCATGATCGTGTGCCCGTCGGGCGCCACGGCCAGCCAGACGACAGCTTCGCGATGACCCTCGGGCTCGGTCGGCAGCGGTGGCGGAGGCGGGGGCAGAGGTGCGACGGTCGGTGGCGGGATCACAGCGACCTCCGGCGGTGCCGGAACGGGTGTAGGCGGCGTTGGCGGCGCGAGCGCGGGCGGAGTCGGCGGCTCTAGGGCCGCGGGCGGGTTGGCCGCTTCCGGTGGTGGGGCGGGTGGAGATGGCGCCGGCGGCGTGGCTGCCGGTGGAACTGCCGGTTCCTGGACCGGCGGCGCACTGGCGACGTCCTGCCCCTTCGGCTCGGCAGGCTTGGGTTCATTCTGCTTCGGTTCGTTGGGCTTGGGTTCGCCGGGCTGGCTGGCAATTTCGCCACCGCGATCATGCCAGGGGCCGAACCTGTCGACGGCCAGCACCGCAAGCACAACCAATGGCAGGGCGAGAAACACCTTGCGCAGGCCGGGCCTGCCGGTGTCTTGCACTTCCGCCGCACGGCCGAACAGCGGCGCGCCGGCCTGATGGTTCGGGCGCCCCGGCAGACGACCTGCCCAGAACAGCAGAGCGCCAATCAGGCAAGCGAGTGCCGCCACCAGCAATGCGGCCAACCGGATGGAGGCAGAAGCCCCGGCGGAAGGCGAGACACCGCGCCAGACGACGACTGCATCGCCAAGCACCAGCCAGGCGCGCCAGACGCAAGCCACGGCCACCACCAGCAGGATGATTGCAATCAGCCTGTCGACGACTCTGTTCATCGGCCCCCCTCGGCGCCATCGCAGGCTTCGCCCCACGCCGCAAAGTTCAGTTCACGAGATTACCAGTGGAAAAGGTGTTCGCAAAATGGCGCATACGAAAGCGGCGGCGTCGAGGTTCCCATCAAGCTGACCTGAGCTCCACCCAGACCGGCGCATGGTCGCTGGCGCCATCCTCACCGCGCACCTCGCGGTCGATGCCGGCGGCGGTCAGGCGCCGCGACAGTGTCTTCGACAGCAGGATGTGGTCGAGCCGGAGCCCGGCGTCGCGCGGCCAGCGGTTGCGGCGATAATCCCAGAACGTATAGAGCGTCTCCTTCGGGTGCTTCTTGCGCAGGGCATCCGTCCAGCCCTGCTCGATCAGGCGGGCGAAGGACGCCCGGCTTTCCGGCTGCACCAGCGCGTTGTCGTCATAGGAGCGGGTGGCGTAGATGTCGCGCGGCTCGGGCACGATGTTGTAATCGCCGGCCAGCACCACCGGTAGGCCGGTGTCCAACAGCTGCTCGGCGTGTGCCTCCAGCCGTTCGTGCCAGGCGAGCTTGTAGGCGAATTTCGGGCCGGGCTGGGGGTTGCCGTTCGGCGCATAAAGGCAAGCGATGACGATGCCGTCCACCGCCGCCTCGACGTAGCGGCTCTGTTTGTCGGCATCGTCGCCAGGCAGCGCATCGCGGGTCAGCACGGGTTCCGAKCCYCGCGCSAGKATGGCSACGCCGTTCCAGGTCGGCTCGCCCTTCCACACCGCGCCATAGCCSGCCGCGGCCAATGCSGWRCGCGGAAACTGCRTGTCGCGCGCCTTCAGTTCCTGCAGGCACACCACATCAGGCTTTGCCGTCGCCAGCCATGCCAGCAGGTTCTCCAGCCGGCTGTTGACGTTGTTGATGTTGAAGGAGGCGATTTTCATCGGCTCAGGAAACGATCCGGCCCGTCCACGCCTTCACCGAGTCGGCCAGCGTCTTCAAATGTTCGGCCGCCGAAAATCCTGAAACGCTCTCGCGCGGTTTGAGATCATGGTCGCCATCCTCCAGCCAGACGATTTCGATCTGGTCGGAAAGCGCGTAAGTCGCGACCTCGTCCTGCGTCCCGAACTCGTCACGTGTGCCCTGGAAGATCAGCGTCGGCGACTTCAGGTTGGCGAGATGTTTGGTCCGCAATTGCTCGGGCTTGGCCGGCGGATGAAAGGGATAGCCGAGGCACAGCAGGCCCGATATCTCGCCCTTGGCAAACATCTCGTCGGCGACCATCGAGGCAACGCGCCCGCCCATCGACTTGCCGCCGATGATGAGCGGGCCGGTTACGCCCTTCGCCCTGAGGTCGGCGATCGCCTTGACATATTCCGGGTTCACCGTCTCGGCCCGTGGCGGCGGCTTGCGATGCCCGTAGCGGCGGGCTGCCATGTAGTGGAATTCGAAGCGCGCGACCTGGAACCCAGTCGCCGCCAGCGACTTGGCGGTGGCCGTCATCGAGGGAGAATCCATCGACGCGCCGGCGCCATGGGCGAGCAGGATGGCGACGGGGGCGGTCTCGGGGCCGTCGAAGAGGAAGGTGGTCATAGGGCGGCCTTCCCCGAGAGGTCGTGTTCCGTCCCACCCCCCTCTGTCCTGCCGGACATCTCCCCCGCAAGGGGGGAGATCGGCAGCTTTGAAGTTCCGCTCAATGTCCAACGTTGGCGTTTGGGGAAAGCA
>NZ_JBFUDZ010000058.1:0-32140 GCF_056404455.1 Mesorhizobium sp. P2_D1 | reverse complement strand
GACGACCCCTTGACCCCCAGTCAAGTGCGCTACCGGGCTGCGCTACACTCCGGACCGGTCGCGATGTATCGTGATAACCCCGCCCGGGTCAACCGAAATTCGGCGACTTTCGCGCCGATGCGATCGCAGGTGCCGGTGAGCCCCCAGGCTAGCCTTGGCAGACATCGACCCATTCGGCCCTTGTGAGATCGACCATGCGCTGCGGGCTGAGCCGCAGCGCGGCGTTGGTGGCGGCGGCGGGCACTAAAATCGTTGGCTTCGCCAAGATCTTCAGACAGTCAAGCGGATCGGGGTTGGTTGTCCATTGAGTTGCCGGCGCGCTTCATCAGCGGTAACAGATCGACTGAACAGGAAGCCCTGCCCCTGCTGACAGCCCTCGTTCACGAGCATTGTTTGCTGCTGCTCGTTCTGAACACCTTCGGCAGCGACCGTCAGCCCCAGACCAGAGCCGAGCCCCACCAGCGCGCGAACGATCGCCGCGCTCTCTGGATTCTCAGCCATCACCTGCACAAAGCTCCGATCGATCTTGATGGTGTCCAACTTGAAATTGCGCAAATGATACAGGCTCGAATATCCCGTTCCGAAATTGTTGAGCGCGATTTTCACTCCCGTCTCGTGGATAGCGCCGAGAACGCGCTTGGCGGCTTCGAGGTCGGCAACCAATGCGCTTTCGGTAATCTCCAACTCGAGGCGGGATGCCGGCAGTCCGCTCTCCCCGAGAATGGCTACAATGCGCAGTCCAAATGTATCGTCCTTGAGAAGTGCCGGGGGGATACCGATGGACAGCGTGACATTCCCTCCCCACCCGGCTGCATCCCGACATGCGGTGCGCAGAAGATCATCCACAAGCGCCTGAACGAGACCGGTGGTCTCGGCGATGGCGACGAGGCGCGCCGTATCCAACTCCCCATATTGGTCATGCATCCATCGCGGCGTGGCTTCGAAACTGATGATCGCCCCACTCTTCAGGTCGATCCGCGGTTGGTAGACGACTTCCAATTTCTTCGTGTCGATCGCCGCACGAAGATCGCGCTCCAGGATGTCGCGCTCCCGGATATGGTGGTCCATCTCCTCCTCAAAGAAGCGGAGCGCGCTTCGACCTAATGCCTTGGCGCGATAGAGCGCGATATCCGCTTTGCGCAGGAGCGTTTCGGCGTCGGTCCCATCGGTGGGTGCGAGAGCGATGCCGATCCCGGCGCCGATCGCATGCTCACCCGCACCCGTGCGCACGGGATCCTTCAAGGCTTCGATTATCCTCAGAGCCAAGGTTGCGGCGGCCTCGGCACCAGCCAGATGGCGGGCCAGGATGGCGAACTCGTCACCTCCCAGTCGCGCCACCATATCGTTGTCGCGAATTGCCCTGCGGAGGCGGATCGCTGTCTGGACCAGCGCCTCGTCACCGGTCGGATGACCATGAAGGTCGTTGATGCGCTTGAAACCATTGAGATCGAGCATGAACACCGCGTGCACGGCATCCGCACCAGGAGGAGCTGCAAGAGCCGCATTCAGGGCAGCGTCGAACTGGCGCCGATTGGGCAGGCCAGTGAGCGTGTCCTCGAAAGCCAGGGCGCGAGCTTCTTCTTCCGCCACGCGCCGGCGGCCAATCTCCCGCCTCTGTGCCCGAAGACGCGACCATCCAAACAAGGCAAAGCCCAGCGCGCAAACGGCGAATATCTCGTCAAGCTCAAAGGTCAGCTCGCGCTCGGCGGCGGTTTCGTTCGGAAAGGCGTCAAATTGCCATATGCCGAACCCGGCTGCGATGACGACAGCAACTATCATGGCGATATCGGCCAGAGTGAAGCGATACCGGATGATTATCTCCTTAAGCCAGAGCGAAAAGCGGGAATTCATGGTCGGGCTCCAGCCCCAATATTGGCCTGACTGACTGAATGATCGCTTAACACCCCTCCGGGGACATCATTCGGGAGCATCCGTATCCAATTTCCCCGCCGCTGATACAATGAGATCATGACGCTGCGGAAGCGGGCCCAAATGCTTGATCGGATTGCCCAGGAGGCAATCGCCCTTCTCGGTACGGGACGACAGATCCCGACCTTTTCCAGCCGCTTTCCCCAATTCGGCCTTACAGATGGATACGACGTCGCCGCGAGCGTTCGTGCGGTACGGGGCGCCAGAGGCGAGAAGGTCGTCGGCCGCAAAATCGGCTTCACCAACCGCGCCGTCTGGAGCGGCTATGGCATTTTGGGGCCAATCTGGAACTACATGTTCGACAGCACAGTCGGCGATCTCCCGGAGAAGGGCGGAATGTACTCGTTGGCGGGCCTAGCCGAGCCACGCATTGAACCGGAAATCATCTTGCATCTGGGGACCGTTCCAGATGTCTCCATGAGCGAGGATGAACTTGTCGGCTGTGTCGACTGGATTGCGCTTGGCTTCGAGATCGTTCATTCGATCTTTCCAGGGTGGGTTTTCACAGCCGCCGACGCCGTGGCCGCCTATGGCGTACATGCCAAGCTGTTGATTGGTGATCGGCAGTTGATAACGGAAAATCCGGCGATCTGGGCCGATCAGCTGTCAAGTTTTACGATCACGATCGAGCGCAGTGACGGCTTGATGCGGAGCGGCGGCGGCGCCAGCGTGCTGGGAAGCCCCTTCAAAGCACTTCGCTTTCTTCTGGTGGAAATCGCAGCCAATTCCTCGAGCGACCCGTTGCGAGCCGGCGAAATCATCACGACCGGCACGCTCACCGAGGCGATGCCGGCAGTGGCTGGCGAAACCTGGACTACAGACGTCCGCGGGATAGCCTTGAAGCCGATGCAACTCCAATTCCGATAGCCAGACGCAGCGCGGTGCAAAGCATTGCTTGATCGCTATTGGCAGACATCGACCCATTCGCCGCCAATGAGATCGACCATGCGCTGCGGGCTGAGCCGCACGGCGGCGTTGGTGGCGCCGGCGGCGGGCACGACCTCGTCGAATTCGCGCAGCGATACATCGCAGTAGACCGGCAGCGGCGCCGGCAGGCCGAACGGGCAGACACCGCCGACCGGGTGGCTGGTTGCTTCGACAACCTCCGCGGCGTCGAGCATGCGCGGCTTGCCGCCGAACTGGTCCTTGCACTTGCGGTTGTCCAGCCTGGCGATGCCGCTGGTCACCACCAGCATGGTGCGATCGCCGACGCGCAGGCAGATCGTCTTGGCGATCTGCGCCGGCAGCACGCCATGCGCCTCGGCCGCCAGCGCCACCGTAGCCGAGCTCGCTTCGGTCACGATGACATCGATGTCGGGCGCGTGAGCGGCGAAGAAGGCACGAACGGATTCCAGGCTCATATCGAAAACCCATAGTTCAGGACTGATGGACAGCGGACTGAGCTGCCGCGCGTACAAACACGTGCCACATACAATTCGACAAGCCCCGGCTGCGGCAGGGCGGCTGCCGCACCACAAAAACAAACCCGCCAAGGCTATTCCTTGGCGGGTTGTCGGGCATGCCTGTCGTTGAACTATGCCAGGGATCGACCTTGCGCGGCCGGCGTGTGCACAGCCGAAGCGATCAAAGCGTCCTGGGGAAGTCGAAGCGCGGACACAATACGACGCAGCTTCGACGGATCGGTCACCTTACCGCTCTCGATATCCTCAATCTCGTCGGCAGCCAGACCGCATGTCAGGGAAAGCTTTTCCACACTGTAGCCGCGGGTCTCCCGCATCGCTCTGAGGGTGCTGTAATCCGGCCCTATCTCATTGGCTACCGATTCGGAGAGGGCTTCGCTTTTTGCAGTGTTGGGCATTGGCAACTCCGTAAGCTGAAAGAGTTTGATCAAATGACGAAGTTGCCTGAGACGACCGGGAACATGCCCGCTCGCCAGCGATTTGCCAAGTACCAATCTGACCGTCACGCTATCGTGAAGCAGGCGCCTTGCGCGGCCGGATCGCGCACACGTCGCGATCAAGTTGTTTTGACCGTGCAATCGCGCTTTGTCCGGCAGTTTCGACGCGCCCGTTCGTTATTCCCTGAGTCGCTGGCCTGAAAACCATCCGGTTCCAGCCAGCCGTTCCCGGAAGGATTTCTATAATGAACTTGAAGACAATCATCGTCGTGCTCGGCACGATTTCCAGCCTTTCCGCTGCCGGTGTCGGCGGTGCCCAAGCGGCGGACACGCTGCGCGTGCGCGGCACTGTGGCCAGTTTCGAGCCATCGCTGCTGACCGTGAAAACCCGCCAGGGTGATACCTCCGCCATCAAGCTCAATGCCGGCTGGAAGATATCAGGCATCGCCAGCGCATCCGTGAAGGACATCAAGCAAGGCGATTTCCTCGGCATCGCCTCCGTATCGAAAGCCGATGGCGGCAGCGGCGCGCTGGAGGTTGTGGTCTTTCCGGCAGCCTTGAAAGGCACTGGCGAGGGCGACCGCCCCTGGGACCTGCAGCCCAACAGCCGCATGACCAACGGCACCGTGGCCGACGTCACCGACATAAACGGCCGAGCCGTCACGCTGACCTATGACAATGGGCAGACGAAGAAGATTTCGATACCCGACACCACACCTGTCGTGACCTTCGCGCCGGCCACGCCGACCGACCTCAAGCCAGGTGCGACGGTCGTCGTCACGGCTGAGCGAGCGGCTGACGGCACGCTGAGTTCCGGCCGCGTGGTGGTCGGAAACAATGGCGTCGCCCCGCCAATGTAGGCAAAACAGGCGGGAAAGCATGGCCTTTCGGCCTTGGCGATGATGATGGTGGAAGCCCGATTTGCTTAGAAACAGTCGAGAAACAAAATTCTACAGCCGGGAAATAACGAGGAAAAAATTCAGGAGCGTAATCCCATTCGCGGCGATCGGGTCATCGACTCGATCGACTTGCTAAAAAAGGAAAACGACCCATGAAGACGTCCCTCCTCTCGGCCCTCGGGCTTGCGGTTGCACTTGCTTTCACGGTGCCGGTGATCGGCGCGACGAGTGCGGATGCCGCTCCGGCCACGATGGCACAGCATCATCACCACCATCATCATCCCTACCATCCTGTCCATCACCGCCATCACTACCATCACCACTACCATCATCATCACCACGACATGAAGAAGGCCTAGGCATACCAGACTGCCAACGAGAAGACCGGCCTTGGCTGTTCAAGGCTGGTCTTCTCGTGGCAATGCGATACGATTCAGCGCCGGCTGAACAGCAGACTGGCAACGAGACCGACCATGACAAGGCCGACCGCGACGGCCGCGGTCGGATGGTCGCGCGCCGATTTCTCGACGACCCTGCCTTGCTTGCGTATGGCCGGCATCGCATCGCGCAGACGCCCTGCAAGATCGGCATAGGTGTCGAGCGCGGCATCGCGACCGTCTTCGTAATAGGCGCCGCCGCGTCTGGACACCGCCTTCTTCAGGCTGGCCAATTCCCTGGTGAGAGCCGCGACCTGCTTGTCGAGGTCGATGTCCGAGAGGGTCGAATATGATGCCATGACGTTTTTCCTTCAATTGCAGAAGGAAACGTAACGCCTCACGCCAAGGCCGGTTCCGGTTTTCGACCGGCCGACATTGCTCAGTTGGCGGTCAGCGCACCTGATCGAGCAGTCGCTTGCATTCCAGGAGGTCGAACAGCGCTTCCTGCAGCAAGGCGCGATTGTCGCGCGAGAGTTTCGACGCGTCAGGCTGAACCGGACCGTCCTCGTCGCTCTTGCCCAGGCCGAAAAAGCGGCGGCTGGGTTTGACGCGCGGCTGGCCAACCAGTTCGTCATCCATGCCGCGCGGCTGGGCCGCAGGCGTCAACAGCACTTGATCGGCCTGCCGGCGCTGCGAGATCGCCTCGACGGCGGCCATGTCGCCATTGCCGATGGCGACCAGGAAATGATTGCCGTTCTCGCGCAGCAGCTTCTGCACGCCCTTGATGGTGTAGCCCTGGTCGTAGAGCATATGGCGGATGCCCTTGATCAGTTCGACATCCTGCGGCCGGTAGTAACGGCGGCCGCCACCGCGCTTCATCGGCTTGATCTGGTTGAAACGCGTTTCCCAGAAGCGCAGCACATGCTGAGGCAGGTCGAGATCTTCGGCGACCTCGCTGATGGTACGAAAGGCGTCGGGGCTCTTGTCCATGGGCGAATCCTCACGCTGGACGATGATCCAGCCTACCTGCCGAATCGGGCCTCATTTCAGCGGTTTGTGAAACAATATTCAAGCCCGGCGTCATGGCGCGGCGCCGTTTTCAACCGCTGAGCCGAGCGAGGCTACTTACTGCCCTTGGCCTTGCCGCTTTGATGCGACCGCAAGATGCGGCTCTTCAGTACGTTCGACGACTTGAAGGTCATCACCCGGCGCGGCAGGATCGGCACCTCTTCGCCAGTCTTGGGATTGCGGCCGATGCGCTCGTTCTTGGACCGGACGTGGAATGTCGCGAAGGACGACAGCTTCACCGTCTCGCCACGGACGATCGCTTCGCAGATCTCGTCCAGCACCGCTTCGACAAGTTCGGCCGATTCAGTGCGCGATAAGCCGACCTTCCGGTAAACAGCCTCGGCAAGGTCGGCGCGCGTAAGTGTCTTTCCCCCCATGCGACCGTCCCATCAGCTCAAAACATTAAATTCGGCACAACAACGGCAGAGCCTAAGTAATTGATCCGGCAAGGTCAAGGACCGAAACCGGACCGTTCGGCACTTACCAGCGAACCAGAACAGCACCCCAGGTGAAGCCGCCGCCCATGGCCTCCAGAAGCACGAGATCGCCCTTCTTGATGCGGCCGTCGGCGACGGCCACCGACAGCGCCAGAGGCACGGAAGCAGCCGAGGTGTTACCGTGCAAATCGACCGTCACCACCACCTTTTGCTCGGCTATCCCGAGCTTCTTGGCGGAAGCGTCAATAATTCGTTTATTGGCCTGGTGCGGCACGAACCAGTCGAGATCATCGGCCGATATGCCGGCCTGCGAGAACGTCGCCTCGATGACGTCGGTGATCATCCCGACCGCATGCTTGAAGACTTCGCGGCCCTCCATCCTGAGATGGCCGACCGTGCCCGTGGTCGATGGCCCGCCATCGACAAAGAGCTTCTCCTTGTGGGTGCCGTCGGAGCGCAGGCTGGCCGCCAGAACGCCACGATCGGCGATCCCGCCAGTCCCCTCGCCGGCCTCCAGGATCACGGCACCGGCGCYGTCACCGAACAGCACGCAGGTCGAGCGGTCGCTCCAGTCGAGGATGCGCGAGAACGTTTCCGAGCCGATCACCAGGACGCGCCTGGCCAGGCCACCACGGATGTAGAGATCGGCGGTGGTCGCCGCATAGACGAAGCCGGAGCAGACCGCCTGCATGTCGAAAGCAAAACCGTGATGCATGCCGAGCCGGTTCTGGATCTCGACGGCGGTGGCCGGAAAAGTGTTGTTGGGCGTCGAGGTCGCCAGCACGATCACATCGATGTCGGCTGGCGTCAGCCCGGCATCGGAAAGTGCGGCACGCGCCGCCGCTTCACCCAGCGAAGCCGTCGTCTCGTCATCACCGGCGATATGGCGCTGGCGGATGCCTGTGCGCTGGGCGATCCATTCGTCGGAGGTTTCCACCATGCCTTCGAAATCGGCATTCTTCATAATTCGGCGGGGCAGCGCGGCGCCCGTGCCGCGCACGACTGATCTGATCAAAGTTCTTTCCTATTCCTTTGCGTCGATAACGACGTCGGATTTTCTAGATGTCTGAGTATGCGGATTGCGCGCATGAAACAGGTCCAGATCCGCCTCGATGCGGTCGAGCAGATTGTTGCGAACCATATCGTAGGCCAATTCGATCGCCGCGGCGAAACCATCCGAATCGGCTCCGCCGTGGCTCTTCACAACGATCCCGTTCAATCCCAGGAAAACGCCACCATTCGAGCGCCCGACATCCATCTTTTCACGCAATCGGTTGAAGGCGCCCTTGGCGAAGACGTAGCCTATCCTGGCCATCAGGGTGCGGCTCATCGCGGCGCGCAGATAGCCCGCTATCTGGCGCGCAGTTCCTTCCGCCGTCTTCAGGGCGATATTGCCGGCGAAGCCCTCCGTCACCACCACGTCGACCGTACCCTTGCCGATATCGTCGCCTTCGACAAAGCCATGATATTTCATCGAGGCCATGTTGGCCTCGCGCAGCATGCGCCCCGCTTCCTTGACTTCTTCCTGGCCCTTGATCTCCTCGACACCGACATTGAGCAGGCCAACCGTCGGTCGCGTGATGCCGAAGACAGAGCGCGCCATACCGGTGCCGAGAATGGCGAAATCAATAAGCTGATGGGCGTCGGCACCGATGGTGGCGCCGACGTCGAGCACCACGCTTTCGCCACGCGTCGTCGGCCAAAGCGCTGCAATCGCCGGCCGTTCGATGGTGGCCATGGTGCGCAGGCAGAATTTCGACATCGCCATCAGCGCACCGGTATTGCCGGCGGAGACACAGGCGTCCGCCGACGCTGCCTTGACCGCTTCGACAGCCTTCCACATCGACGACTTCCAGCGGCCGTGGCGCAGCGCCTGGCTAGGCTTGTCGTCCATCCTGACCGCGATCTCGCAGTGGAAGAATTCACTGATCTCGGCCAGCGTCGGGAATTTGGCCAGTTCAGGGCGCACCACCTCTTCACGTCCAAAGATGACGAAGCGGATGTCGGGACGGCGGGTCGCGACCGTCATGAGCGCCGGAATGACCACGGCTGGTCCGTGATCGCCGCCCATGGCATCGATGGAAATCCTGATCACGCGGTATTCATCTCACGGTTAGGCGGCAGGTCGCTTTAGTGGTCGCGAAGGTTCGGCGAAAATAGCGGTTTTGGGCTGCCGCACAACCGACTTTTCCGTCGCGGGCGTGGTTTTCAGGATTTTCCCAGCAAGGATCGCAGTTTTTGCTGAAATTCATTCTCCGCCGGTTCGCTCTCGCGGCCGGCATCCAGAGACGCGCCCTGCTTGCGCGGATATGGTTCGATCGCCAGTCCGAAGAACTGTTCGGCGAGCGCCCCGACATCGATCGTGTCGCCGGAAAATGTTTCGGGAGCGTCCGGTCCGTCCGCGTCGAGCAGGATCTCGCCGCCGTCATCGAAACCCTGCCGTCCGAGCTTGGAGTCCTCGGGCAGCAACAGCGCTTCGACCGGCTCGTCGATATGCGCTTCCACAGGATCGAGCGTGACGATGCAGGCCTGGGTGATGTCGGCTTCGACGCGACCGCTGACCTTCACGCCATTGCGCTTCCATGACGTCACCAGAAGCTCGGCGCGATAGGCTTCGACCGAAAGCAGCCCGTGCTCCTCGGCCAGCGCCGCGCGCTGCGCGGCGTCAGCCTCGATCACCACCGGCAACCCCTTCTGCGGCAGACGGGCGATGTTTGCGCGGAACGATACCGGGCTTTGCGGGTCAATGTGTTTCATCGATCAACCTCCGTTGGCGACGGGAAACGCCACCGTGCCGGAGACTATCGATTCGGATGGCTGGGCGGCCAGCTGATCGCGGGCGTCGGTGACATAATTGGCCAGCAGCGACGCTTCCGGCCAGGCGCCGGTGTCGGGCCGGACATTGCGGGCAAGGGCCGCGGTGAGCCCGTCATGGTCGTTTCTTTCCAGGGCATCGTCATAAGCGGCGGTTCGGCCATAGAACATCTTTGCCAGCTTTTTCACGCGTTTGGGCACGCCGACATCGCCAATACCCAATTCCCGCAGCGAATGATCGACATCGAGGAAGAACTCGTCGATCAGCACCTGCGCAACCTCTTGCGCCACGCCGTCCTCGCCGTGCAACCGGTGCTGGAACAGGAACATGTGCAGCGACACCATCTCGAAGCGGCCAAGCGGCGTATCGGGCACATTCCAATGGGAATAAAACACAGTCTGCCGCGCCGCCGCCACGATTTGTGCGTAAAGCGCCTCGGTGATAGCGCGGTTGGCATGGCGTTCGCGGCCAAAAAAGCGCTGGAACATTGGGGATGGTCTCCCGGGGACCGTTTGTTGAAGTGGCCTTGTTGCATCGGCCTGCAAGCTGGTTTACCGGTTTTGCGGCCCAGCGCAAGTTGCGGCCAGCTAATGGAGTTGTTGTTGCGCGCGCTGAATTTCAAGTCGACCTTCTCGTCCCGGCCCGCCGGTGCGATCTCGCTACTGGTGATTGTTTCGGCGCTGTCCGCCTGCCACACCTCCAAGATGATCGGTGACCTCAGCCCGAGCGAAACCCTCACCCAGGGTTATGTGATCGATCAGCAGGCGATCGACCTGGTTCCGGTCGGATCGAGCCGCGAGCAGGTGCTTCTGGCGCTCGGCACGCCGTCGACGACGGCGACCTTCGACAACGAGGCCTTCTATTACATTTCGCAGACGCGCAAGCGCTACGTCGCCTTCGACAAGCCGCACCTCATTGACCAGCATGTGCTGGCGGTCTATTTCGGCCCCGACAGTCGCGTCACCCAGATCGCCAATTACGGCTTGAAGGACGGCAAGGTGTTCGACTTCATCTCGCGCACCACGCCGACCGGCGGCAAGGACCAGAACTTCCTCAGCCAGATCATCAACGGCGCCAGCAAGCTGGCCCCCGGCATCCCGGGCGGCGGCACTCCCTGATCTCAGACCTGCCTTCCCTCGAGGAGAGCAGCACCATCTCAGGCGACCAAAAACCCGCGGGAGCGATCCTGCGGGTTTTTGTTACGGAAGATCAGTGGGCAAGGCTCGCAGCGAGGCCTCGCCAAAGGGACGAACTGAAGGGCGGCCGGTAATCGACGCAACAAAAAACCCGCGGGGATCGCTCCCCGCGGGTTTTGTCTTGGGGCCAATGGCTCAGCCGTGCGCGAGCACGGCCAGCAGCAGGACCGCGACGATGTTGGTGATCTTGATYGCCGGGTTGACSGCCGGACCGGCGGTGTCCTTGTAGGGATCGCCGACCGTRTCGCCGGTCACCGAAGCCTTGTGCGCTTCGGAACCCTTGAGGTGCTTGACGCCGTCCTTGTCGACAAAGCCGTCTTCGAACGACTTCTTGGCGTTGTCCCAGGCGCCACCGCCGGAGGTCATCGAGATGGCGACGAAGAGGCCGTTGACGATGACGCCGAGCAGCGAGGCGCCGAGGGCGGCAAAGGCGGACGCCTTCGAGCCCGAGATCAGCAGCACGCCGAAATAGACGACGAGCGGCGCCAGCAYCGGCAGCAGCGACGGGATGATCATCTCGCGGATCGCCGCCTTGGTCAGCAGATCGACAGCGCGAGCGTAGTTCGGCTTCGACGTACCGGCCATGATGCCCGGGTCCTCGCGGAACTGCTTGCGCACCTCCTCGACGATGGCGCCGGCCGCACGGCCCACGGCCGTCATGGCGATGCCGCCGAACAGATACGGGATCAGGCCGCCGAAGATCAGGCCGGCAACGACGTAGGGGTTGGAGAGATCGAAGGAGATCTCGCCCATGCCCTGGAAGTACGGATACTTGTCGCCATTGGCGGCAAAGAACTTCAGGTCGTTCGAGTAGGCGGCAAACAGCACCAGCGCGCCGAGTCCGGCCGAACCGATGGCGTAGCCCTTGGTCACCGCCTTGGTGGTGTTGCCGACCGCGTCGAGAGCGTCGGTGGAGTGGCGCACTTCCTTGGGCAGACCGGCCATTTCAGCAATGCCGCCGGCATTGTCGGTGACCGGGCCGAAGGCGTCGAGCGCAACGATCATGCCGGCGAGGCCGAGCATCGTCGTGACCGCGATCGCCGTGCCGTAGAGGCCGGCGAGCTGATAGGTCGAGATGATGCCGGCGACGATGACGATCGCCGGCAGCGCCGTCGATTCCAGCGAGACTGCAAGGCCCTGGATGACGTTGGTGCCGTGACCGGTCACCGACGCCTGGGCGATGGAGTTGACCGGGCGCTTGTTGGTGCCGGTGTAGTATTCGGTGATCACCACGATCAGACCGGTCACCACGAGACCGACCAGGCCGCAGATGAACAGGTTCTTGCCGGTGATGGCCATGCCGGCAACCACGCCGATCTCGCCCCAGCCCAGGGTAACCGAGGTGGCGACGCCGAGGCCGACGATGGACAACAGGCCGGTGACGATCAGGCCCTTGTAGAGCGCGCCCATGATCGAGCCGTTGGAACCGAGCTTGACGAAGAAGGTGCCGACGATCGAGGTCAGGATGCAGGCGCCGCAGATGGCGAGCGGATAGAGCATCGCCGCCCCCAGGATGGCGGTGCCGCCGAAGAAGATCGCGCCGAGGACCATGGTAGCGACGACGGTCACCGCATAGGTCTCGAACAGGTCGGCGGCCATACCGGCGCAGTCGCCGACATTGTCGCCGACATTGTCGGCGATGGTGGCCGGGTTGCGCGGATCGTCTTCGGGAATACCGGCTTCGACCTTGCCGACCAGATCGCCGCCGACGTCGGCGCCCTTGGTGAAGATGCCGCCGCCGAGACGGGCAAAGATCGAGATCAGCGAAGCGCCGAAGCCCAGCGAAACCAGCGAGTCGATGACGATGCGGTCATTGGGCTCAAGGCCCATGAAATGGGTGAGGATGAGGTAGTAGATCGACACGCCGAGCAGGGCCAGGCCAGCGACCAGCATGCCGGTGATGGCGCCCGACTTGAATGCGATGTCGAGACCGGCGGCGAGGCTGTTGGAGGCCGCCTGCGCGGTACGCACATTGGCTCGCACCGAAACGTGCATGCCGATGAAGCCGGCGGCGCCCGACAGGACGGCGCCGATCAGGAAGCCAACCGCGGCGGTGATGGAAAGCAGCCACCAGGCGAGTATGAGCACGACGACGCCGACGAGGGCGATCGTGGTGTACTGGCGCGCCAGATAGGCCTGCGCGCCCTCGCGGATGGCCGCGGAGATTTCCTGCATGCGTGCATTGCCCTGATCGGCCGCGAGGACCGAACGTGTCGCCCAGATGGCGTAGAGGACAGAAAGCAGACCGCAGGCGATGACGGCGGAAATAATTGTCATTGCCGGATTTTCCTCGATTGATGGCCCAAAAGAACCCCTCCCTGGGCCGTTGAGACAAAGACCGGACCCGTGCACGGAATCCGCCTCTTCGCAGCGGTGTATGCGAAACAGGGCTGCGAACGTCAAGATATTGTTCGGTTTTTGCCCGGCTTTCGCCCAAAAGGCATAGGGCCACGAGACCGCGGCCATCGGTATTGTCCTATTAGATCGATTGAAATCGATCTCGACGCGGCACTTGGCTACTAGACTTCGCGGCCCATGCGGCGCGCCGTGTAGCGTTCGACCGCCGAAAGACCGTCATAGATCAGCACGGCAAGGGCTGCCACGATCAGGCCGCCCTGCAGGATGAAGGCGAGGTTGTTGGATAACAGGCCGGCGATGATAACCTCGCCCAGCGTCTTGGCGGCAACCGTCGAGCCAATGGTGGCGGTGGCAAGGCCGATCACCACCGACAGCCTGATGCCGCCAAGGATGATCGGGGCGCTGAGCGGCAGTTCAACCTTGGTGAGCCTTTGCCAACCGGTCATGCCGGCGCCGCGCGCCGCCTCCATGACATTGGCCGGCAATGTCGTCAGGCCGGTCAGCGCATTCTCGAAGATCGGCAGCAGGCCATAGAGAAACAGCGCGATCAGCGTCGGTTTTTCGCCGAAGCCAACCGCCGGGACAGCGAGCGCCAGCACCGCCACCGGCGGAAAGGTCTGGCCGATGTTGACCAGGCTGCGCGACAGCGGCAGGAACTCGGCGCCGGCGGGCCTCGTGACCAGGATGGCCAGTGCGACCGCGACGACGGTCGCAGCCACCGTGGCGATCAGAACGATGCGTAAATGCAGCAACGTCAGCGTCAGCAGGCTGCCCTGATTGTAGATCACCGGCGCATTGTTCTCTGTCAGTGGCTTCAGCAGCGGTTCGAACCAGCCGGGATTGGTGACGAAGGCAACGAGCAGCACCACCAAAGCCAGCCTGAGCAGCGAGGGAAGCCAGGCCTTCATGCCGGCCTCGCCGCGCGCTTCACCAGACCGTCCACCGTGACGCGGCCGAGCGGCTTGCCGTCGGCGCCTTTGACCGGCAACGCCGGCCGGCCCGACCACAACAGTTCGGCCAGCGCATCGCGCTGGCTGGCGTCGCCCGGGATCGCCTCGCCTTCGGCGGAGCCCTTCTCCACGGCGTCGCGCACGCGGCCGAGCGAAAGCAACCGAAACGGCCTTTCGCTGGCGCCGACCAGGGTCTCGACGAAGGAACTGGCCGGATTTGCCAGGATCTCAGCGGGCTTGGCGTATTGCACAAGCTTGCCGGCATCCATGACGGCGATCTTGTCGCCCATGTGGACGGCCTCTTCAATATCGTGGGTGACGAGAATGATGGTGGTGCCGAAGCGTTTCTGGATCGCCAGGAGATCTTCCTGCGCCTTGGTGCGGATGATCGGGTCGAGCGCGCCGAACGGTTCGTCCATCAACAGCACGTTGGGCTCGGCGGCTAGCGCGCGGGCGACGCCGACGCGTTGCTGCTGGCCGCCGGACAGTTCGTGCGGGTAGCGTGGCCCAAACGCTTCGGGATCGAGTTGGTAGAGCGTCATCAACTCGTCGACGCGGGCCTTGATGCGGGCCTTGTCCCAGCCGAGCAGCACCGGCACAGTGGCGATGTTCTGTGCCACCGTGCGATGCGGAAACAGGCCGTGGCCCTGGATGGCGTAGCCGATGCTGCGGCGCAGTTCGTAACCGGGCAGCGAGCGATTGTCCGCGCCATCGAGCTTGATGACCCCAGCCGTCGGCTCGACCAGCCGGTTGATCATGCGCAGCAGCGTCGTCTTGCCGGAACCCGACGTGCCGACAATGACGCAAACCGTGCGCGGTTCGATGACCATCGAAACGTCATCGACGACCGTTGTCGCGTCGTAGCGCTTGGTAATGCCTTCGATCTCGATCATGCCGTTTCAACCCTGCGCTTGGTGGCGGTCATTTCGATCACTGCGTCGAGGATGATGGCGGCGGCGAAGGCGAGCGCGACCGTCGGCACGGCGCCGAGCAGCACCAGATCCATCGCCGTCTGGCCAACCCCCTGGAAAACGAACACGCCGAAACCACCGCCACCGATGAGCGCGGCAATGGTGGCGAGGCCGATGTTCTGCACCAGAACGATGCGGATGCCGGTGAGGATCACCGGAAATGCCAGCGGAAACTCGACGCCGAACAGGCGCTGCCTGTCGGTCATGCCCATGCCGCGCGCCGCGTCGTTGGCGGCACGCGGCACGCCGGCGAGACCGACCACGGTGTTGGCCACCACCGGCAGCAACGAATAGAGGAACAGAGCGACGAAAGCCGGTGCCGTGCCGATGCCGCGAATGCCGAGCGCGGCGGCTCCCGGCACGTGCGTGGCGACCCAGCCGAGCGGCGCGATCAGAAGGCCGAACAGCGCGATCGAGGGAATGGTCTGGATGATGTTGAGCACGTTGAGCACGCCGGCGCGCAGCCTTTCGACGCGATGGCAGAGGATGCCGAGCGGTAGGCCGACGATCACAGCCGCAGCCAGCGAGCCGAGCGCCAGCGTCACATGCTTGGAGCCTTCGGCCCAAAAACTGTCGGCGCGGTTGGCGTATTCCTTGAGGATCGACAGATTATCCCAGCTTCCCGAAATCAACAGCAGGCCGATCGCCAAAGCCGCCACAACAAGCACGCCGACCCGTGCCAATGGCGACAGGTTCAGCCGTGTCAGCACATCGGCCAGCAGAAGCGTGAAGGCGAACATCATTATCCAGAAACCGGAAGCAGGCGACACTCTCGCAAGGGTGTTGCCGGCCGGCGTCAGAAATGTTCCGGCGACGCCAATCAGCAGCGCCAGCGCTGCAAGCACCACCACGCTGGCGACGAGGCGCAGGACAAGCGGTGTCCTTAACAGCGCGACAAGTGCGGCGGCAACAATGATCGCGAGCAGCAGCGTCCCGGTCGCCGTCGGCAGCGCCTCGAGAATCGAGCGCGCCTGGCCGGGAACGATGCGGTTGCCGCGGAACGTGGCAAAGGGCGCAGCGAAAGCCGCGTAAGCTACTATCGCGGCGATGACCACGCCGAGCTTGTCGAACCGGATCTGCACGCCCTCCCCCGTCAGTCGATCCGGCGCGCCACGGATGCGGCGCGCCGGAATCGTCCTACTTCAGGAAGCCGTTCTTCTTCAAAAAGTCCTCGGCCACGCCCTTGACCGGCTCACCGCCGACCTGCACGCGACCGTTCAGCTCTTGCAGCGTGACGAGGTCGAGCTTGGCGAAGACCGGCTTCAGCAGCGTCTCGATCTCGGGATGTTCCTTCAGCACCTTTTCGCGGATGATCGGCGCCGGCTGGTAGACCGGCTGCACGCCCTTGTCGTCCTCGAGCACGACCAGGCCGGACGGTGCGATGCCGCCATCGGTGCCGTAGACCATGGCGGCATTCGCCCCGCTGGTCTGATTGGCGGCGGCTGCGATGGTTGCCGCCGTGTCGCCGCCAGAGAGCGTGATCAGCTGGTCCGGCTTCAGCGTGAAACCATAGGTGGTCTGGAAGGCCGGCAGTGCGGCCGCCGAATTGACGAACTCGGCGGATGCGGCCAGCACCACCTGGCCGCCCCCCGTGACATACTTGCCGAAGTCGGTGAGCGTGGCGAGCTTGTTGGTCTCGGCGACCTCCTTGCGCAGCGCGATCGCCCAGGTGTTGTTGGCAGGCGACGGCGACAGCCAGACGATCTTGTTGGCGTCGTAGTCGAGCTTCTTGGCCGTCTCGTAGGCCTTGGCGGCATCCTTCCAGACCGGGTCGTCGGCCTTCTCGAAGAAGAAGGCGGCGTTGCCGGTGTATTCAGGATAGATGTCGATCTCGCCGGCGGTGATCGCCTTGCGGACCACCGGCGTGCCGCCGAGCTGGATACGGTCAGTGGTCTTGATGTTGTTGGCGTTGAGAACGAGCTGGATGATGCTGCCGAGCACACCGCCCTCGGTGTCGATCTTCGAGGAGACAACGACCTGGGCACTGGCGGAAACCGCCGTGATGCCGAGCGCCAATGCCGCGCTGGCCAGAACCTTGACTGAAAACATTGTGAAATCCCTTGCTGTGAACCGGAATGCGGCGGCCGCATATGAGCATGGCTTCAACGGCCAGTCGGGGCACACGGTTTCATAACATCTGGCACAGACGCAATAATTTTGTTCGGGCGCTGCGTATTCGACCGACACCATGCTGACAGGGCGTGTCAGGCATGCCGCGACCGGGTCAGGCGTCGGCTTTGCGCCGTCCCGTCAGCTTGAGCGCGCCGAGGGCGACGAAGCACAGAACGGTGACAGGGAAGACCATCCAGTTAAGCATGGTCCAGCCCCAGGCGTTGTAAACCATGCCCGACATCAGCGACGCGCAAGCGACAGAGCCGAACAGCACGAAGTCGTGGAAGCCCTGGACCTTGCCCTTTTCCGACGGCCGGTAGCTGGCCGCCACCATCGCGGTGGCGCCGATGAAGCTGAAATTCCAGCCAAGGCCGAGCAGGATCAGCGACGTCCAGAATTGCCAAAGCGCCAGGCCCGACAGAGCGACAGTGGCGCAGCCGATGAGCAGGACCAGGCCGGTGGCGACGATCCGTTCGGCGCCGAAGCGATGGATCAGCGAGCCGGTGAAGAAGCTCGGCGCGAACATCGCCATGACGTGCCAAGAAATGCCGAGCGTCGCATCGTCCTCCGACAGGCCGCAACCAACCATCGCCAGCGGCGCGCCAGTCATCACGAAGCTCATCAGGGCATAGCTGCCGACGGCGCAGAACAGCGCCGCGACGAAGCGCGGGTGGGTGACGATTTCGACCAATGGTCTGGCGTCGCTGTCGGCGATCTCCACCTTGCCCGATACCTTCGCCGGCAAGCGCAGGAACGACAGGATGATTGCGCCAACGGCCGCCAGCGGCAGGATGGCGGCGAACGAACCGGCAAACATCACCGGCGCGAACGATTCACGGGTGAAGATGACGATCTGCGGCCCGAGGACGGCGGTGACGATGCCACCGGCCAGCACGAAGGAGATGGCGCGTGCCTTGAACTGCGGCGGCGCATTGTCGGCGGCGGCAAACCGGAACTGCTGGACGAAGGCGCCACCGACGCCGATCACCAACAGGCCGAAGGCGAACAGCCAGAAACTGCCGTGGAAAAGCGCTGCTGTCGCAACCAGCCCGCCAAGCGCAGTGACGATCGTGCCGGTCATGAAGCCGCCGCGCTGACCCATGCCGCGGATGATGGCCGCTGCCGGCAGCGCGCCGAGCGCCACGCCGATGTTGAAGCCGGTGATCGGCGCTGTTGCCAGCGACTTGTCGGGACCAAGCAGATATTGCCCGGCCAGCCCCCCCATGGAGATGGCGATGGGGGCAGCAGAACCGATGATCGCCTGCGATGCGGCAAGGATCAAAGCGGTGCGCCGCGCATCCTTGCCTGCCTCGACGGCGATTGCCGTCATGATGCGTCCTTGCCGCGCCCCTCGCCACGCACCCGGCGAGACACACGGTCAAGCACAGCATTGACCAGCTTCGGCTCGTCTTCCTCGTAGAAAGCCTTGGCGATATCGACATATTCGGAGACGATGACGGCGACGGGAACATCCTCGCGCTTCATCAACTCGTAGACGCCGGCGCGCAGAATGGCGCGTAGCGTCGAATCGAGCCTCGACAGCGGCCAGTCCTCGGTCAGTGCCTGTCGGATGATCGGATCGACCGTCTTCTGGTTCTCGACGACACCGGCGAGGATAGCGCGAAACCATTGTGCATCGGCTTCACGATAGAGCGCGCCGTCGACTTCCTTGCCGAGGCGAAAGGCCTCGTATTCGGCGGTGATCTCGAAGACGCCGCTGCCGGCGACATCCATCTGATAGAGCGCCTGCACAGCGGCCAGCCGGGCAGCGCCGCGCTTGTTGGCCTGGCGTACCGGTGGTCGGTCGTTGTCTCCGGATTGCGTCACGCCGGTCAGGCTCCGAGCCGTTTCTTGACGGCGATCATGGTCAGCGCGGCACGGGCGGCAAAGCCACCCTTGTCGCCTTCCGTGCGCCGGGCGCGCGTCCAGGCCTGTTCGTCGTTTTCAGTGGTCAGGATGCCGTTGCCGATGCAGATCGATTCCTGCACCGACATATCCATCAGGGCTCGCGCGGATTCATTGGCAACGATATCGAAATGATGCGTCTCGCCGCGGATGACGGTGCCAAGCGCGACAAAGCCGTCATAGTCGGTGCCCT
This sequence comes from Mesorhizobium sp. P2_D1, assembly GCF_056404455.1. Classification (NCBI taxonomy): domain Bacteria; kingdom Pseudomonadati; phylum Pseudomonadota; class Alphaproteobacteria; order Hyphomicrobiales; family Phyllobacteriaceae; genus Mesorhizobium; species Mesorhizobium sp. P2_D1. The sequence goes on along the minus strand of NZ_JBFUDZ010000058.1, from coordinate 13,072 downwards.
CACCCTCGGCGGCATCGAGCGCGAAGGAGATCACGGCCGGAATTTCCAGCGCGCCCGGCACGGTGACGACATCGTACTTGGCGCCGGCTTCGTCGAGCGCAGCCTTGGCGCCTTCGAGCAGCGCGTCCGCCAGATCATCATAGAAGCGGGCTTCGATGATCAGCAGCTTGAGTTTCTTGTTCCTGGGCATTTTGCGTCACGTCTCCGGCGGAGCCGGTGACTTAGGCCGAAGCCCGTTTGATCGCAAGCAGAAGATGTTGCACGTGCCCAGTTTGCCGCGGAAGTCCGYCCGACTGTGACCGTCAAAGCCCCTCTTTCGCGGCCTCCACCAGCCGCGCCGCGTAGCGGGCCATGGTGTCGATCTCGAGATTGACGCGGTCGCCAACCCTGCGCTCGCCCCAGGTGGTCACCGTCAGCGAGTGGTGGATCAAAAGCACGTCGAAACGCGTGCCTTCCACCTTGTTGACGGTGAGCGAGGTGCCGTCGAGCGCGACGGAGCCTTTCGGTGCAATGAACTTCGCCAGATCGCGCGGTGCTTCGAGGGTAAAGCGCACCGCGTCGCCTTCATCCCTGCGCTCGATGATCTCGGCCATGCCGTCGACATGGCCMGAAACGATGTGACCACCAAGTTCGTCGCCGATCTTCAGCGCCCGCTCCAGATTGATCCGCGTGCCCGATTTCCAATTCGTCGCCGTCGTCAGCCTGAGCGCCTCTTCCCAGGCCTCGACCTCAAACCAGCGCGCGTTCGTGCCGCTGTCGGGCAAGGCGGTAACCGTCAGGCAGACACCACCGCAGGAGATCGAGGCGCCGATGGCGATGGTTTCCGGATCGTAGGCGGTGTCGATGCGTAGCCCCACCCCTTCCCTTAGCGGCTCGACGGTCGCGACGGTGCCGACATCGGTGACAATTCCAGTAAACATCGGTGATCCTTCCGTTTGACCATGATCCTGTCCGAAAACCGGTCCCACTGTTCGGGATCGTGGTCTAAATGTCCCTGATCCACTCGGCGTAGCTGTCTTCACCGAAACGCATGTCGCGGAGCTTTCGAAATCCTGCCGGGATATGGTCGGCATCGATGGGCGATGCAATGCCGTCGGCGCCGATCGCTTCCGATCCCTGGAACAGCACGATGCGGTCGACCAGCTCCTCGGCCAGGAAAGCGCCGGCAACCTTGGCGCCGCCCTCGACCAGAACACAGGCCATGCCGAGCGCGGCCAGATCCTCGAGCAGTTCCGGCAGCGCAACGCCGCCCTCATGCGTTTCGGTGCCGATGAAGCGCACCCCGGCGCGCTCCAGCATGGTCCGCCGCAGCGGATCGGCCTCCAGGCAGGCGCCGACGTAAAGCGGCACCCGGTCCACGCCCGAAACCAGCTTCGAGGTCTCCGGCAACCTGATCTGCCGGTCGAGTACAATGCGCGCCGGCGACCGGTTCTCCAGCCCCGGCAAGCGCACCGTCAATGCCGGGTCATCCTCAAGGGCGGTGCCGATGCCGACCAATATGCCGTCGGCCTCGGCCCGCATCAGATACACTTCGCGACGGGCGACATCGCCGGTGATCGACACTTGCCCTTGGCCTTCCCTGCCGATCTTGCCATCGCTGGAAAGCGCAAGCTTGAGAATCACTTCGGGGCGTTTTTTCAACGACCTGATCAAATAGCCGGCCATCTGTTCGGCTGCTTCCGCCGCCAACACCTTCTCGACCACTTCGATCCCGGCGGCGCGCAGGATCGCGTAGCCCTGGCCGGACACGCGCGGATCGGGATCGCTGGCAGCGCCGACGACACGCGCGACACCCGCGTTGACCAGCGCGTTGGCACAGGGCGGCGTGCGGCCATGGTGGGCGCAAGGTTCCAGCGTGACATAGGCGGTGGCGCCGCGCGCCAGCGCGCCGGCCTCGGCCAGCGCCTCGGTCTCGGCATGCGGGCGGCCGCCGACAGCAGTGACGCCGGTGCCGACGATCATCGGGCCATCGCCGTCGTCGCGCACGATCAGCGTGCCCACGGATGGGTTGGTCGCGGTGCGCCCAGCATGCTTCCGCGAAAGGCGGAGCGCCGCTGCCATGAAACGGCGATCAAGGCCGGCCTGTCTGTCGCTTGCAATCATGCTCAGCCGGCGTCCTCTTCGCCCTTGATTTCGTCCCCCTTGAGCTCGCCGAGCAATTCGTGGAAATCCTTGGCCTCGCGAAAATTGCGGTAGACCGAGGCGAAGCGGACATAGGCGACATCGTCGAGCGACTTCAGCGCGTCCATGACCAGCCGGCCGACCTCACCGGAGGCCACTTCGGTCTCACCGGAGCTTTCGAGCTGGCGCACGATGCCGGTCACAGCGCGGTCGATGCGTTCGGGATCGACATTGCGCTTGCGAACGGCGATCTCCACCGAGCGCAACAGCTTGTCGCGGTCGAACGGCACTTTGCGACCGGATTTCTTGACCACGACGAGGTCGCGCAGCTGCACGCGTTCGAAAGTCGTGAAGCGGCCGCCGCAATCGGGGCAAACGCGCCGCCTGCGGATCGCGGCGCCATCCTCGGCGGGGCGCGAATCCTTCACCTGCGTATCTTCTGACTGGCAATAGGGACAGCGCATGGAGAAGCCTTTGGTTGGCGAATCTGGTGAAGCGAAAGGCTTAGAGGTTTTTGCAACGATGGCAAAGCAGCCCCTCGCCCCTCAGAGCCGCTCGCCCTGAGAGATAGCGAGCTGCAAGCAAGATTGCCAGCGCCGCAGGCGGCTGGACAGCGACGCCGTCAAGGGGCGACGTCGGTGGTCGCAAACCCGCATGATGCGCCGAGGCTGCGATAGGCCTTGGTGAAGCCGTCCATGGCTATGCTTCCAACCGGCGCGTCGCCAAAGGACACATCGAGCACCGATGCGCGGCGCATGACGCGCAAGAGCGCCAGGCTGGTCTTGGCCTGATTGTCCACGGTCCAGCTGAGCCGGCCGCCCACGGTGGCGTCGGAATGGAGCTTGGCGGCGACGTGGCCCTTGTCATCGCCAAAGGTTGCCGCGACCGACTTGCCCGTTGGCAGCGCCGTGTTGTCGGCCGCAATGGTCACGGACGGATAGGCAGCCGGCGGCAGTGCATCGCCGTTCGTGATGATAAGCGTCAGAGTGCCGCTTTCGCCGCGGGCGCCGATAAAAGCGGTCGACGCTGCACAGGTCTTGCGGATGTCCTCGCCGGTATCGACCTCGTCGACCAGGGTAGACCATCTGCCGAAGGTTTCAAGCTTGGGCGCCGCCGGGGCGGGTGCCGCGGGTGCGGCCTGGGCGGGTGCCGGTTGCGCAGGCGCGGTTTGCGCCGAGGCGATGCCGGAGAGCGGCAAGACAATCGAAGCAGCCAGGACGCCGGCGATGGCAAGGTCGGCGAGACGGACAATTCGCATCATCAAGGCTCCTGTCGCAGCCTTGCCGCGACGACGCCTGTCCGTCGCGGCAAGGTGGTGAGACCTCCTATCTTGTCAGCCGAGATAGGGATAGAGCGGAAAGCGGTCGGTCAGAGCCACAACCTTGGCCTTGACCGCCGCTTCGACAGCGGCGTTGCCCTCGTCGGAATTGGCGACCTTGAGACCATCCAGAACTTCGGCGATCAGCTTGCCGATTTCGCGGAACTCGGCCTGGCCGAAGCCGCGTGTTGTGCCGGCCGGGGTGCCGAGGCGCACGCCCGAGGTGACGAAAGGCTTTTCCGGGTCGAACGGAATGCCGTTCTTGTTGCAGGTGATGTTGGCGCGGCCGAGCGCTGCCTCAGCGCGCTTGCCGGTGGCGTTCTTGGGACGCAGGTCGACCAGCATCAGATGGTTGTCGGTGCCGCCGGAGACGATATCGAGGCCGGTTTCCTTGAGGCTGGAGGCGAGCGCCTTGGCGTTGGCGGCGACGCTCTCGGCATAGACCTTGAAGCTCGGCTTCAGGGCTTCGCCGAAGGCCACCGCCTTGGCGGCGATGACATGCATCAGCGGGCCACCTTGCAGGCCGGGGAACACCGCAGAATTCATCTTCTTGGCGATGTCCTCGTCGTTGCACAGGATCATGCCGCCGCGCGGGCCGCGCAGCGACTTGTGCGTGGTGGTGGTCACCACATGGGCATGCGGCAGCGGCGACGGATGCACGCCTCCGGCGACGAGACCGGCGATGTGCGCCATGTCGACCATCAGATAGGCGCCAACCGCGTCGGCGATCTCGCGAAAACGCTTCCAGTCCCAGACACGCGAATAGGCGGTGCCACCGGCCAGGATCAGCTTCGGCTTGGTCTCATGGGCGGTCTTCTCGATGGCGTCCATGTCGAGCAAATGGTCGTCCTGGCGCACGCCATAGGACACGACCTTGAACCATTTGCCGCTCATGTTGACCGGCGAACCGTGGGTCAGGTGGCCACCCGAATTGAGGTCGAGCCCCATGAAGGTGTCGCCGGGTTGCAAGAGCGCCAGGAACACCGCCTGGTTCATCTGGCTGCCGGAATTCGGCTGGACGTTGGCGAAGTTGCAGCCGAACAGCTTTTTGGCCCGCTCGATAGCAAGTTCCTCGGCGACGTCGACGAACTGGCAGCCGCCATAGTAGCGCTTGCCCGGATAGCCCTCGGCGTATTTGTTGGTCATGATCGAGCCCTGCGCCTCGAGCACGGCGCGCRAGACGATGTTTTCAGAGGCGATCAGTTCGATCTCGTGGCGCTGGCGACCGAGTTCGTTGCGGATGGCGCCGAAAATCTCCGGGTCGGCATCTTCCAGCGTGGTTTCGAAGAAGGATTCAAATTTGTTCGACACTGCCGCTGCTGATGCCATGGCCTGAAATCCTTGGGTTCGGGGGCAATTTTGATTTATGCATGTCGCTGTCCCAAAACCGCTGCACACTTTTGGGCGACACGCATTCGCCGCGCCATTAACACAGTTGTTTTCGCCCCGCCACGTTTGCGGCGCGAAATTTGCTGGCCGGTTTGCGCCAGCGAGGCAACGAGCGTGCTATTTTCACGCCTGCCGTCCCTTCAGCAAGGCCTCGGCAAGCGTGATCTCGGTGAACAGCGCCCGCGCCGCGTGGTCGTTGATCTCGCGCACCGGCCAGGCGAGTGCGGCGCCTATGGCGATCTGCAGCACCGGCAACGGCACCCGCACCAGGCGCACCAGCGCGCCGGAAACGGCGACGAAGACGAGCACAGCCAGAATGAAGACGGCGACATCCATGGTCCGGTTCCAGACTTGTCCGCCGACCATGCGCAAAGCCGGCCGATCCGTCTAGCCGCCCTCCCGCGAAAAGGCGCAGGCAATCCGAGCAACGAAAAGGCCGCCTTAACCGGCGGCCTCTTCTGGTAAAAAAATCAGTTAGTTAAAGCGAAGACGTGATCTGCAGCTCGTTGGCACCGTCGAGCGCGTAGACGTCGTCGCGGAACTGCACGACGCCCGGGCCCGTCGACCAGGCCGAGAGATAGAGGAAATGTACCGGCACCGGGTTGGTGACCTCGACCGGCGTGTTTTCGCCGGTCTTGATCGTCGCCTCGAAATGCTGGCGGTCCCAGCCGGGCGTGTCGCGCAGGATCCAGGTGACGAGGTCGCGCACATTCTGCACGCGCACGCAGCCCGAGGAATCGAAACGCATCATCTTGCCGAACAGGCTCTGCTGCGGCGTGTCGTGCATGTAGACGCCGTCCGGGCTCGGGAAATTGATCTTCACCGACGCCATGGCGTTGCCCGCGCCTGGATCCTGGCGGAAGCGATACTTGGCGGCGTCGTCGGTCGACCAGTCGACATTGAGCGGGTCGACCTCGCTGCCGTCCGGAGCGAACAGCCGGATATGGCTGTCCTTCAAATAGTTGGGATCCTTCCGCATCAGCGGAATGATGTCCTTGCGGACGATCGAGACCGGCGCATTCCAGTACGGATTGACGATGATCTCGTTGATCTTGGAATTGACGATCGGCGTTTGGCGATCGATCTTGCCGACGATCGCGGTGTGGCGAAGCACGACGCGGTCATTCTCGACCGCTTCGATCTGCGCCGCCGGAATGTCGACCAGCACGTAGCGGCTGCCAAGCGTGCCAGCCTTCTCCTTCAGCCGCTGCAGGTTGGTCTGTAGCTGGCCAAGCCGGATTTGCGCCGAAACGTTTATCGCCAAGTAGGTGTATTTGCCCATGGAGCCGTCGGCGGGCAGGCCGTGACGCAACTGGAAGCGCTTGACCGCCGAGTCGACATAGGAATCGAAGGCCGTCGAAATGCCGGCGCTCTGCGACAGGTCGCCAGAGACCATCAGCCGCTTGCGCAACGGCACGACATCGGGATCATCGACGCCGAGCTGCAACTTCTTGGTCGCGGGCACCTCTACCCAGCCGCCCTGGCTGACGATGTTTTGGTATTGCGCCACCGCCTGCTCGGTAAAGGCGACGGTCTGCGGGCTGAAGATCGGCAGCGTCGAGGCCACCTTGCCGCCCTCGCTGGCCCGGGCGTCGAACTGGTCGTCCCAATTGCCGCGCGCCGAGGATTTCAGGATATCACCGATGACATCCTGCGCATTGGCACCGCCGGCGACCATCGCGGCTGCGAGCGCGGAGGCTCCGGAAAGGAAAAAACGGCGGCTGGTTCTCATGGACGTTCCAGACATTCTTGTAGCGTTCGATCTTGCTGCATTCGGTTTTCAGGGCGATGTTGCCCGCACTCTAGAGTTGGCAATCTTAACAATTAGCCAACCATGTCCGTATCAGTTCGGCCACAAACGCTTGAGCCGCGACACGGGTTCCGGGTGAACGCACGGCCTTCACCACAGCATCACCGGCATCCTCGGTTCCATTGGAATATGGCGGCAACGTGGCCTTGGCCCGCGATTTGCGTCGGGCGACGCGGCGAAATGAAAAGCCCGTGCTTTTTCGGTACCGATCCGTGATGGCCGGCCACGATAACGACCGGTTACTACGAGCCCTTGATGCTACACTGACATACTAGTCCAACGCGGGGAACGAGACCATGCCTGGCGTCCTTTCAATCGTCGCGGCCTTTGCCTTGGCCGGAGGTCCGAACGGCAGCACCCCGACATCGGAGGAAGCGGTTGCCTATTTCGTGCACGGCCTGGAACAGGGCGCGATCCCCAAATACGGGCAGCAGACCGACGAACCGCTGAAGCAGGTGTCCCGATCGCCGGCGATCTTCACCAGCACTGGCCCGAACGAGGTCGGCGACAAGACCGAAACGCTGAGGTTCATCGTAACCCGGCTGGACGACTGCACCTACAGAGCCGAACAGCAGTTCGAGGAGGACGGCGACATCTATTACCGCCTGACCTATGAACTGCGGCTTGGCGGCGTAACCGGCCTGTCGTTCGACAATCCGCCGGCAACCATCGCGCTGAAGGGGCTGGTGAAGACATGCACGACCGACACCGAGGGCAGCTGCGACCTGACGCGGGAGCCCGAAGCAATCGGTCCGTTCTTCGGCGAGCCCGTCCAGGCCGAACAGGCGCTTGCCTATTTCCACGAGAAATTCTGCCAGCTGAAGCCGTGATGCTATCTGGGCTGGCTATCTCACGATCTCAGTGCGGATTTTCAACATTTGGGGCCGGACTTGGCTGCGCCCTCAATTCCGAACATCTTTGCAACACCTCCTGCTGGGGATAGCGCAGAACCTTGTTTTCCTCCAGTTTGAGCAACAGTTCCCGCCTCTTGTCTGTGCTTTCACCATCCGTACACGACATGTCCAGGATGACGACATCCAGGCGGTTGATCTTCTGAATTTCGTCCAACGTGCAGCCGACCTCCCACATCTCGACTGCCTTGTCGGTAAACGTCACGATCGAGTCATTGTTGTCACATGGGGCGCTGCCTTCCGCGGCGAAAGAATCCTTCCACCACTCCTCGGCAAAAGCCATTTGCGGGACCAACAAAAGCACTGCGGCAACCGAGCAGATCTTCGAGCGTTTTCCCAAACCCATCATGCGCCCCCTCCGGGCCGTGACATTAGGCACTGCTGCAACGAAAGCAAACCCGGCAGAACAACGCCGGCCGGGCGCCTGGGCGTCGGAATCAGGAAGAGAAAAGGGCCGATGCCTTTCGGCACCGGCCTTGACCAGAGGTCGACATTTCGGCCGCGCTTCTGTGGCGCGGGCCAGATCCGATGCGCCGGCTTACATCCGGTAGGCGATGGTGTCGTTCCAGAAGCGATCGAGCCGCTGCAGGGCGCGGTTCATCTGCTTGAACTCGTCGGTGTTGATGCCGCCGACCTGCTCGATCGAGCCGACATGGCGCTCATAAAGACCGGCGACGACGTCCGCCACCTCGTTGCCCTTCGGCGTCAGCGAGACGCGGACCGACCGGCGGTCGATGCGCGAGCGCTGGTGGTTGATGAAGCCGAGATCGACCAGCTTCTTCAGATTGTAGGAGACGTTGGAGCCGAGATAATAGCCGCGCGAACGCAGCTCGCCGGCGGTCAGCTCCGAATTGCCGATGTTGAACAGCAGCAGCGCCTGGATGGCATTGATATCGGAGCGGCCGTTGCGGTCGAACTCGTCCTTGATCACGTCAAGCAGGCGGCGGTGCAGCCGCTCTACAAGCTGCAGCGATTCCATGTACAGCGAGCGGATAGCCTCGCGGCGGTCGTCGGATACGTTGGCGGTCTTCGCCGCCGGACGCGAATTGATCATTGTCTTTGCCTCTCGTTTGTCGCCCTGGTGATTTTTTGTTTTTCACCTTGATCGCGACACTATCGAATACTCATAAAATTCGACTTAAACGCTAGGGCTAACAAGAGCTTACCGGTAAGAGGTTTCGAAAGAGGCTTAACGAACGGTCTCCCGAGCAAGGATAATTAACCTAAAGATTTAGCCAACAATTGCGGGGCCGAGTTGAGGCAGCCGCCAGGGTGCCAATGGRCTCAAGGGGTTAGTGCCGCACCGGTCGTTTCTGCAGCCAGATGATCACGCGGAAAGCGATATAAAGCAGCGCCACGACCGCATGCGAGACGACGATGAGCATGCGGTGGCCGAAAAGCTCGGGAAAACCGGCATACATGACCGTCTCGGTCACCGCGCAGATAAACCAGATGACGGGCCCCCAGGACGCCAGCATCCACAGGCCAGCCGCCGCGAAGGGGAAAAACACGGCAAGCATCACCGCCGCCACCTGCCAGTGCACCGGCATCAGGTCGAAGCGCCACAACGAGCCCGGATAGAAGCCGATCAGCCTGATCCAGTAGAGAATGCCGAACAGCAGGCAGTAGCCGGCGACGACGCGCTGGAACCAGGCGAAGATCAGCTCCACGCCCGAGGGCTGCAGCACGACGCGTCTGGAGGTCACCTCGCTCAAAGGTCGAGCTCCCGGTCGCCAAGCGAGGCGAAATAGGCGTCGACATCCGCCTCGCTGACCGCACCAAGGTTCGCCGGCCGCCATTGCGGCTTCGAGCCCTTGTCGATGATGGCGGCGCGGATGCCTTCGTAGAAGTCGTGGCCGGCCAGCATCCGGTTGAGGATGCGGAATTCCATCTTCATGCAGGCGTCCATGGACATGGTCAGCCCGGCGCTGATCTGGCGCCAGGCGACGCGCAGGCTGGTCGGAGAACGCGTCCGGATCGTCGCCAGCGTCTTGGCGGCGAATTCGTCAGCGCCTGCCGCCCGTTCCAGGCTGTCGATGACGGCCTTGAGGGATGGTTGCGAAAAATGACGCACGATCGCCTCCAGCGTCGGCCTGTCGGTTTCCCGTTTTGCCTGGACGAAGAAACCGCGCAACACCGATTCCGGATCGCCGGTCAGCGTCAGCCGGTCAAGGAAGCCGCCCTGGTCGGCGGCCTTGATGGTGTGGGTGGCGAGCCCTGACCACAGCGCGTCGCCATAGCGGATACGATTGCCGGTCAGCGCCAGATACATGCCGAAGGCGCCGCCGAGATCGGGCAGCAAATGGCTGGCGCCGACATCCGGGAAAAAGCCGATGCCGACTTCCGGCATGGCGAACTGGGCATTTTCGGTCATCACCCGGTGCGAGCCGTGGAAGGAGATGCCGACGCCGCCGCCCATGACGATGCCGTCGATCAGCGCGACGTAAGGTTTCTTGAAGCTGTTGATACGGGCGTTGAGCCGGTATTCGTCGGCGAAGAACTCGACCGGCGGCTTTCCAGCCCGGCCAGCCTCGTAGATATGCAGGATGTCGCCGCCCGCTGAAAACGCCCTGCCCTCGGCCTTGACGATAACGACATCGACGCCCTGGTCGATCTCCCAGGCGCGAAGAGCAGCGTCGAGCGCCCGGATCATGCGGTGCGTGACGGCATTGAGCGCCTGCGGTCGCGTCAATGTGACGACGCCGGCCCGGCCCAGATGTTCGAAGCGGATCTCGTCGCCTCCGCCAAAATCCATCGTGAAAGAATCCCTCCCCCGCGCCGCCGGGATTGAAGTGCTAAAGCGTGGCGCATGGGTGCGTCAATGCCAAGCCCGGTGGATGTCGGGTCAGTTTGCATTTCAAGAGAGGCAAGGCGCCATCCTTTGCGTCGCGGCCAAATGGTGCAACCATCCGTTTGTGAGCCTATTGGGAGATTATTTGGCGATGCCGCGAGAGTTCGACCCGGACGATGTTCTCAGTCGCCCGCTGATGGCGAATTTGGCGACCGTCAGCGCGGACGGCGCGCCGCGCAACGCACCAGTGTGGTTCATCTGGGAGGACGGTGCGATCTGGCTTCTCGGGTCATCGGATGGAAGCGCGGTAAAGCATCTTGAAAGAGACCCGCGCTGCGCGGTGGAAATTGTTCACTTCGACAACAATGGCGGCATCTTGCTGCACCTCGGACTGCGCGGCAYCGCCACCATCGAACCGATGTCGCCAGACCGCTTCAAACGGCTCCTTCACAAATATCTCGGCCCCGAAGCAAGCTGGAACGAGTGGTTCATCGACAACGTGGCCCAGATCGAACATCCAGACGGGCGCATGATCAGGCTTGCCCCAGCCAGCATTTTCACCAACAACGTATCGTTCTTCAGAACCGGCCCTGACCTTGCATGGCCGCCATATATCGACGACGGGTCTAGAAGCGAACGGTGAGCCATGCCGCAGTTTTTGCGCCTCGCACTTGTTCTGGGTGGCCTGCTGACCTTCTGGGCCATCAATGGCCTGGCCAGGGCGGCCGATCTCGAGGATCTCTATCAGTCGCAGACCATCGTCAACGGTAAGTATGAAAAGCATCGCGAGGTCGGCTTCAAGTTCTGCCTCGACGCGGTCCTGGTCCGCGTTTCCGGCGATCAGCGCCTGCCGGCGAAACCGGAGATGACGGCACTGCGCGACAAGGCCGGCAGCTTCGTCGCCAGCTTCCGCTACCGCGACCGCATGGAAGGCATTCCCAACCATGATGATCAGGGCACGTATGACCGGCCTCACAATCTCTATTGCCACTACAGGCCGGAGGTGATCGATCCGGTGCTGGCTTCGCTCGGCAGCAGGCCGTGGCTCACCGAGCGGCCACGGCTGGCGGTGTTTTTGGCGGCCGAGCGCGACATCAGGCATTTCGCGCTCGATGCCGATGACGAGCGAGGCGTGCTGATGCGCGAATCGTTCAGCAATGCCGCAGCGCCGCTCGCCATGCGGGTGGCTTTTCCCACCACAGCGCTGCTGTCGCAGGCTGGACTGGACGACAGGACACTGCGCGGCGCGGACATGGCAATGCTGGACATGGTTGCGAAAAAGGCCGGCGCCGATCAGGCACTTTCCGGCAGCATCGTGTGGAGCGACAAGGAGTTCGGCTGGATTGCCGACTGGCGGCTGGCCATGGCCGGCAAGACCTACACCTGGCAGGTGCGCGGCGTTTCATTCGACGAAGCTTTCCGCGTTGCAATGAAGGGCGCGGCGCAGATCCTGTCGGGCAATGGGCAACCGGAATAGACCCGACCTGATCGCTGGCACAAACGTGTCGCATTGGTCAGCGGCAAGGGCTCGTGGTAAAAGCCGCCGAACGAGAGTTTTGGCGATGAATAAATTCACCCCGACGGCGATGAACAAATTCACACCGGCAAAGCCAGCCGGCACGCGCAGCGTCGACGACATCACCGGCAGCCGCCGCTTGCGCCGTATGCGCAAGGCCGACTGGTCGCGCCGACTCGTGCAGGAGAACCGGCTTACGGTCGACGACCTGATCTGGCCGATCTTCGTCGTCGACGGCAGACAAGTGCGGGAGCCGATCGCCGCCATGCCGGGCGTCTTTCGCCTGTCGATCGATCTCGCCGTCAAGGAGGCCGAACGCGCGGCAAAGCTCGGCATTCCCGCACTCGCCACCTTCCCCAATGTCGATATCTCGCTTCGCGACCAGACCGGTTCGCACATTCTCGACCCCGACAACGTCATCAACCGCGCCACCCGGGCGATAAAGGACGCGGTGCCTGAGATCGGCATCATAACCGATGCCGCGCTCGATCCGTTCACCAGCCATGGCCATGACGGCATCCTGCGCGACGGCATCATCGTCAATGACGAGACGGTGGAACAGCTGACCGCCGCGGCCGTCATCCAGGCGGCAGCCGGCGCCGACATCATCGCGCCGTCCGACATGATGGACGGCCGCATCGGCGCCATCCGCGACGCACTCGACGCCAACGGTTTCCAGGACGTGGCGATCATGTCCTATGCGACCAAGTTCGCCTCGGCCTTCTATGGTCCCTATCGTGAGGCGGTCGGCACCGCCGGCCTGCTCAAGGGCGACAAGAAGACCTATTATATCGACCACGCCAATTCCGACGAGGCGGTGCGCGAGGCCGAACAGGACATCGCCGAGGGCGCCGACATGCTGATGGTCAAGCCCGGCCTGCCCTATCTCGACATCATCCGGCGGCTGAAGGATGAATTCCAGATGCCGACCTTCGCCTACCAGGTGTCAGGCGAATATTCGATGATCAAGGCCGCCGGCGCCAATGGCTGGATCGATGGCGAGAAGGCGATGCTGGAATCCCTGCTGGCCTTCAAGCGCGCCGGCTGCGACGGCATTTTGACCTATTTCGCGCCCGAAGTGGCAACGATGCTGAAGGGATAGTTTTTTCTTTCCACCGATGGCCGGTCGCGGCGGGCAACGCCGGCGACCTCCTCGATGTCCATCAACAATTTCCGGCTTCCGGTCGGGAGCCCGAGCGAAGGTCCGAGCGAAGGT
>NZ_JBFUDZ010000057.1:0-32781 GCF_056404455.1 Mesorhizobium sp. P2_D1 | reverse complement strand
CGTCAGGCGAAATTACTTTGCCTTGGCAACGATCGATTCGAACGGCTTGTAGGCTTCCTTGGCGAGTTCGGCATAGAGGTCGCCAATCTTGGTGGCCTCGGCTACGAACGCCTCATACGATTGCTTGGCATAATCGGACTGGATCTCGATCGCCTTTTCGAGCGACTTGGCCGAAAACATCTTCTCGACGGCGGCGCTGCCTGCTTCGAAGCTCTTCTTGGTGTATTCGCCAGCTTCGGTGGCGATCGCCTGCGCGCCCTTGGAGAGCGAAGCGAAGCTCTTCAATCCGGTATCGGCAAACTCTTTGCCGTATTTGCTGAAGTCCTCATAGGTCTGGGTCATTTCACGCATTCCCTTGGGTTGAAGCGTCCTTCTTCGGGGCGCTCTTGTGCAATGCACGCTAATATATTGTGCGCCGCACAAAAGTCAACATTTCGCCGGCGTCCAGACACCGCCTGCGCAGTCAATGGCTAAAAATCGAATAAAGAGAGCTTCAAGCCCGAAGAAAATGGTGAACGCGGCGGTTACCATAAACGGATTGGTAACGCTGCCCCGGTAGCTTTGGCTGGAAGTGAGGCAGGACCCTTTGCCGCCTCCAGCGCAACGAAGAATCCAAGGGAAATACAAGTGCGTCAGGCGTTGTTGGGCATCGTTTCCAAATCCACCTCCCCTCTCAAAACGATGATGATCTTCGCCCTGGCGATGACAGTCGTCTGCGGCGACGTTGCCTCGTCGCTGGCGGCGAGGTCCGCGGCAATCGTCATCGACGCCAAGACCGGCAAGGTGCTTTATTCGGCGGATGCCGATGGCAGGCGCTATCCGGCCTCGCTCACCAAGATGATGACGCTCTATCTGACCTTCGAGGCGCTGGCGATGGGCAAGATCAGCCGGAACTCGCAAGTCGTGTTTTCGGCCAACGCCGCCGCCGAGCCGCCGACGAAGCTTGGCGTGAAGCCGGGCGGCTCGGTCACGGTCGAGACCGCGATCCTGTCGATGGTCACCAAATCGGCGAACGACTCGGCGACCGCGCTCGGCGAAATGCTCGGCGGCAATGAAACCAATTTCGCCCGCATGATGACCGCCAAGGCGCGTGCGCTGGGCATGAACGGCACCGTGTTTCGCAACGCCAACGGCCTGCCCAATCCCGGCCAATTCACCACCGCGCGCGACATGGCGACGCTCGGCATCGCGCTGCGGGAGCATTTCCCCCAGTACTACGGCTATTTCTCGCAGCGCTCCTTTCTCTACGGGCGCCAGCGCATCAATGGTCACAACCGCCTGCTTGGGCGCATCAAGGGCGTCGACGGCATCAAGACCGGCTATACCCGCGCCTCCGGCTTCAACCTCGTCTCGTCGGTTTCCGACGGCAATCGCCGCATCGTCGGCGTCGTCATGGGTGGCACGTCGGGCGGCAGCCGCGACAACCAGATGGCTGCGTTGATCAACACCTATATGCCGCGCGCATCGACCCGTGGTGGCGGCGATCTGGTCGCCAAAGCCAGCGGCAGCAATCCGATCACCGCCCTTGCCAAGGTCCTGCTGCCCAAGCACGACGCGCCAACGCCGGACGACAAGCCGGTGGTGGCGCAAGATGACGCGACCCAGGACGATGCGACCGTTGCCGAGGACGCCACTGTGGCGGAGGACAGCACTGCGCAGAGCGAGCCGAGCGAAGAGGCTGCCCCTGTCGTCAAGGCGAAAAAGGTCAAGACCGTCATCGTATCGGCGCCGCAGGTGGCCACGGCCCAGGTCGTGGCGGCCTATGCCGAACCAACACCGGCGCCGATGCCGGCGCCCACTGTCGACCCGGTCAACACCGCGTCGGTGCCCTCGGGCTGGGCAATCCAGGTTGCCTCGTCGCCCAAGCAGTCCGAAGCCCAGGCCTTCCTCGACAAGACCACCAAGCAGGCACCCAAGGCGCTGGCCGACGCTTCCGGCTTCACAGTCGCCTTCGACAAGGACGGCGTCACCTATTACCGCGCCCGCTTCGGCGGCTTTGGTTCCAAGGCCGCCGCCTGGAAGGCCTGCACCGCTTTGAAGAAGAAGAACATCGAGTGCTACGCCGTCCAGCAGTAGGACGGTGTGGAAACAATCTCCCGGAAAAATTCTGCGTCGAAGGAGAACTAATTGTGATTGGAGAGCAAGACGTCCTTGGCTTCATTGATCCGCGCCGCCAGGAAAGACGTGCCGCCGATATCGGGGTGCAGGCGCTGCATCAGGCGGCGGTGCGCCTTGCGGACATCCGCCGCGGCGGCCCCCGCTTCAAGACCAAGGACCTTGTAGGCCTCCTCCTTAGTCATGGCGCCCGAACCTGGCGCAACACCCAGCCCTTCGCCACCGTTCGTCTCAGCGTTTTTGCGCCAGACGGGAAATCTGCCGTCAAGATACGTCTCTAGCAGTTGCCGGCTCTCCGGATCGCCGGAGAGTTCGCGGTAGAGATGCTGCAGCTCTGCCAGCCCCATCGCGCCAAGCATCTTGCCCTCGTGGCGGCCAGCCAGGACCAGTCCTTCGAGGCCACCGGTATCGTGATCAAGCTCCATTTCGAGTGCCGCGGTGCGCACCGTCGAACGCTTGCCCGGCGCGAGCTTTACCGTCGGTTGCTTCATCCGCATGGATCCATACCAGGCGATTGCCGCTGATAGAATTATGCCGCCCATGCCTTCGCGCCCGACCGCAACCATAGCGATGCCGACCAGCCCTAGGAGGACCGGCCCAAGTGTCTTCATGCCGCTGGCCAATTTTGCCGGGTCGGCGCGAAGGAAGATCGTGGCCACGCCGAGAAGCACCAAAAGCAGTGCCACCAATGCGATGATTGCGCCCATCAGTTCCCGCCGCCCCGTAGATGCTCAATCATAAGCCGGTCTTCCGGCCTGCCCCTGGCTTCGAGCGCCTTCAACCCACCGGTCGCAAACACCGCAACTGCCGAAAGCAGTCCTGCCAGGGTCGCGGCAGCCCGCCGATCAAATCGGAACCACGCCCCTTTGGACAACCGCGCGATTTCCCTAAACGCCTTTTCTGCGCCGGAATCATGACCTTCCTGAAAGACGAAGACAGGAACGCCATGCAGGCCGAGGCTACCGGCCTTTTCAGCCAGGTCGTCGATGTTCTCTTCCATCGCATCGCCGATATAGACCAGCGCATTGACCTTGGCCGTGGCCGTCTGTTTCAGCGCATGCGCCAGCACCTTGCCGATCTGGGTGTTGCCGCTGCGGCATTCGATTCGCGTCATCAACTGCTTCAAGGCATTGGTGTCGGCCACGAAAGCGGACGAACGGCACTCGCCCAGGCCGCGAAAATAGACCAGTTGGACACTGAGGGTTCCGGCCTTGCCGACGGCATCGAACATCTGGCCCTGCAGCTCACAAGCCAGATCCCAGGTCGGCTGGCGGCTCATCGTCGCGTCGAGCGAAAGGATCAGCCTGCCCGAACCCATCGCCGACGCAGCCAGCGTCCTTGCCTGCCGAAGAAACGCTTCGATCTCGCCGGCGTTGGATTGAGGTTTGACCGGCGCAGGATTGGCCCTTGTGGGCACGGGCTGCTTTTTGTCGCTCATGAAAACAAGATGTGGCGTTGTCGCGCCGCTTGCAAGTCCAGTGCGACGCAAGTTTGAGGGCCAGCAAACCAGCCGCAATTGAAGCAGACAACCCCTTGAGAGTGCGATGGCTTACAGCAGGCCGAGATCGGCAAGCTCGCGCCTGAGCTTCGGCGGCATCTCGATCAGCCCGACCTTGCCCTTGCCGAGATCGGCCGGCGCGTCCGACGGTTTCAGATAGCGCCAGCCCTGGAAAGCCCGGCGCGGCTGCCAGTCGGTGCGCACGACTTGCGGATCGAGAATGAGATGACAGCGGCCGATGCCTTCGCTGTCGGTGAACGGCCGGATCTCGGTGATCAACTGCCGGCACTGCACATTGCCCTTGATCACCCAGTAGAGCGAACCGCCGTCGGTGATCTCGGCGCCGCGCGTCGGCACCATTCGCGTCGTGTGATACTGCTCGACCGGCTCACCGGCGCGCCGCCGCTCGTCGAGGCGAAAGGCGATCCACTCTTCGAGATCCTCGACGCTGTCGCAGCCGACACAGAGTTTTATGAGATTGAGAGACATCGCCTAAGGTTTAGTCCGGCGCGCGGATGCGTCAACGGCCTGATCGACTTCTCCACAGTGCCAGCACCCAGACACCAAGCCTGTGGTGCCCAGAGGCCGTTTCGAAATTCGCTCTGGCTAGTCATATGGTGGTGTTTTCGAGAACCGGAGCGCAGCGGACATTTGGGTCCGTGAGCACTGGAAGCGCAGAAAACGCCGCCAGATGGCCGCCGGAGTGGGTTTCCAAACGGCCTCTCAGCACTCCACGACATTGACGGCGAGCCCGCCAAGGCTGGTTTCCTTGTACTTCTCGTTCATGTCGAGGCCGGTCTGGCGCATCGTCTCGATCGCCGCGTCGAGCGGCACGAAATGGATGCCGTCGCCCTTGATCGCCAGTGACGCAGCCGTCACCGCCTTGACCGCACCCAGCGCATTGCGCTCGATGCAAGGCACCTGGACCAACCCGCCGACCGGATCGCAGGTCATCCCGAGATGATGTTCCAGCGCTATCTCGGCGGCATTTTCGACCTGTTCTGGCGTGCCGCCCATGACGGCGCACAAGCCAGCCGCGGCCATCGCGGATGCCGACCCGACCTCGCCCTGGCAGCCGACCTCAGCGCCGGAGATCGAGGCATTGGTCTTGATGATGCCGCCAACGGCGGCAGCCGTCAGCAGGAAGTCGCGGATGCTCGGCTGATCGGCCTCGGGATGGAAATGCAGCCAGTAGCGCAGCACCGCCGGCAGTGTGCCGGCAGCACCATTGGTCGGCGCGGTGACGACGCGGCCGCCGGCGGCGTTCTCCTCGTTGACCGCCATCGCGTAGATCGACAGCCAGTCGTTGGCGAGCAAGGGATTGGGTCTGTTCTGCTGCCACTGCTCCTGCAGCTTGTCATGCAGCATCCGCGCGCGCCGGCGCACCTTCAGTCCGCCCGGCATGATGCCGTCCTGTGACAGGCCACGGTCGATGCAGCCCTTCATGGCGCTCCAGATGCCGTCGAGGCCGGCGTCGAGCTTTTCGCGCGACATCTGCGTCTCTTCGTTTATCCGCTTCATGTCGGCGATGGAAAGGCCGCTTTTGCCGGCCATCGCAAGCATCTCGACCGCATTCTTGAAGGGATACGGCACCTTCTTGCCTTCAGTCGTCACCGACCCCTTGGCCTTCATTCGCTGCAGCTCTTCTTCCGAAACCACGAAGCCGCCGCCGATCGAATAGTAGATGCGTTTGAGCAGCAGGCGGTCGCCCGCATCATAGGCATAGAACGCCATCCCGTTGGCGTGGCCGGTGAGCGGCGTCTTGCGGTCCAGCACCAGATCGGTGGCCGGGTCGAAACGATAGGACGGATGGCCGGGCGGCGAAATGCGCTTCTCCGCAGTGATGCGGCTGGCAATGCCATCAGCCTGATCGGGATCGACAGTCTGCGGCGTCAGGCCGGCGAGGCYGAGCACGACGGCGCGATCACTGCCGTGGCCGATGCCTGTATAGGCGAGCGAGCCATGCAGGCTGGCGGCGAGACGGTCGACCTTGACGCCCGCCGGACGCGGCCAGTCAGTTCCCGCGACCTCGTCGAGAAACCGCGCTGCGGCGGTCATAGGACCCATCGTGTGCGAACTCGAGGGTCCTATGCCGATCTTGAACAGGTCGAAAACCGAAAGGAACACGCGGCGCTGTCTCCTGGAGTCACGTCAAGGACCATATATAGGAATTCCCAGGATGTTTCCGCTCTTTTGGAAATCACGGCGCATCGCCTGCCGACCTTGTTTGCTCCGGCAGCGACATTGGTTCCATCGCTCTCTGGCGGGCATCGAAGCGATCGCACTGAATGTGATAAATTCGGACTATGGGCGATTCCCTCGATCTTTCGACAGCCGATCTCGCGGCGCTGGCTTTCTTCCTCGTCGCGTGGCTGCTGCACACGCTTGCCTCCGACGGCAAGCTGGTCAGCCGCGTGTCGCTGACAACGGCGATGAACACGCAGCGGCAAGCCTGGATGCGCACCATGGCCGAGCGCGAGATCCGCATCGTCGACACCGCCATCATGAGCGGATTGCAACAGGGAACCGCCTTCTTCGCCTCCAGCTCCCTGATCGCGATCGGCGGCTGCTTTGCCTTGCTCGGCGCATCCGACCGGGTACTTGAGGTGCTGAGCGACCTGCCCCTGGGCGACGCGCCGTCGCGCGCGGCCTTTCAGATAAAAGTGTTCGGACTGGTCCTGATCCTGGCGTTTTCGTTCTTCAAATTCGGCTGGGCGTACCGGCTGTTCAACTATTGCACGATCCTGATCGGCGCCGTGCCGATCCTGCATGGTGAAGCGTCACGCAACCCGGTCACCGAAACAGCGGTCTGGCGTGCTACGCAAATGAACATGCTGGCCGGAAAGCATTTCAATTCCGGCCTGCGCGGCGTGTTCTTCTCGATCGGCTATCTCGGCTGGTTCGTCGATCCCACGGTGTTCGTTTTGTCGACGCTGTTGCTCCTGGCCGTGCTGGTGCGGCGCCAGTTCTTCTCGGCGGCCAGACACGCGGTGATCGGTCAGCCGCCGGGCGCGGGAAAAGGCTGATCGATCCGGCCCGATATCCAGTAGGCGAAGAGCCCGATCCATTCACGGATGGCCATTGTGGTGACCTGCAGCGAATCGGCCGGATTGTCGCGGAACAGGCCGATGCCTTCCCGCCCCGTGGTGCGGTAGTCGACCGGCCAGGGAATGGTTGCAAAACCGGCCTTGTCGAACAGCGCCTTGGCGCGCGGCATGTGGAAGGCCGAGGTCACCAGCAGCCAGGTCTCGCCGGGCTTCGGTGTTACCAGCCCCTTGGTGAAGACGGCATTCTCATAGGTGTTGCGGGACTTGTTCTCGAGGATCAGGCGATCGGCCGTCACACCAAGCGCAGTGAGCAATCGGGGTGCCGTGGCTGCGTCGCCCTCGCCTTCGAGGAACAGTTCGCCAGTGCCGCCGGAGACGACCACCCTCGCGGTTGGAAAGCGCCGGGCGAGAATCGCGGTCTCGACCATCCGGTCGCCGCCGCTGTTCAATTCATAGCCGCCGCGCACCAGGTTGATGGCACCTTCGAAGCCGCCGCCGAGCACGACGATGCCGTCGACCTTTTCCGGCAGTGGCGGGCGCGCGAAACGCTCCTCCAGCGGGTTGAGCATCATCGCACCAAGCGACGTCCAGGCCGACAGCCCAAGGATCAGAAACGCCAGCACGCTGCCGGTGACGGCAAGCCGCCGGCTGCCGATCATTGCGGCAACCAATCCCGCCAGCAGAAGGAAGATCGTCAGATTGAGCGGCTGGACGAAAAACCAGAAGACTTTGGAAAGATAGAAGAACATCGCTCAACCCCGTTGGACGAGCGACATCCTTACCACCACTTCTCCGGCTGGAATGTGCCGGCCGCCTGCTCGATGACGGCGGCGGTCTGGAACAGGGTTTCCTCATCGAATGGCCGGCCAATCAGCTGCAGGCCGAGCGGCAGGCCCTTGGCGTCCAGACCCGCCGGCACGGCGATGCCCGGCAGGCCGGCCATGTTCACCGTGACGGTGAAGATGTCGTTCAGATACATCTTGACCGGATCGGCCGCCATGTCCTCATCAGCGATGCCGAAGGCGGCGGATGGTGTCGCCGGGGTCAGGATGACGTCGACGCCGGCGGAGAAGACATTCTCGAAGTCGCGCTTGATCAGATTGCGCACCTTCTGYGCCTGCAGATAGTAGGCGTCGTAATAGCCCGCCGACAGCACATAGGTGCCGATCATGATGCGGCGCTTGACCTCGCGGCCGAAACCGGCGGCGCGGGTCTTCTCATACATATCGACGATGTCCTTGCCCGGCACGCGCAGCCCGTAGCGGACGCCGTCGTAGCGCGCGAGGTTGGATGACGCCTCGGCGGGCGCCACGATGTAATAGGCCGGCAGCGCGTATTTGGTGTGCGGCAAGGAAATATCGACGATCTCGGCGCCGGCGTCCTTCAGCCAGGCAATGCCCTTCTGCCACAACGCCTCGATCTCTTCCGGCATGCCGTCGACGCGGTACTCCTTGGGGATGCCGACCTTCATGCCCTTGATCGGCTTGCCGATCGCCGCTTCATAGTCCGGCACCGGCCGGGCGACGGAGGTCGTGTCCTTCGGGTCGACGGAGGCCATCGATCTCAGCAGGATCGCGGCATCGCGCACATCGCGGGCGATCGGTCCGGCCTGGTCGAGCGACGAGGCGAAGGCGACGATGCCCCAGCGCGAGCAGCGGCCATAGGTCGGCTTGATGCCGACGGTGCCGGTGAAGGCCGCGGGCTGGCGAATCGAGCCGCCAGTATCAGTCGCCGTCGCGCCGGCGCACAGGAAAGCCGAGACCGCGGTTGCCGAACCGCCGGAGGAACCACCAGGCACCAGTTGCGCATTGTCCAGGCTGCGCGCGGTCCTGGTGCCGCCAGCCGATACGAAGCCGCCGTCGCCCTGATGCGTGGTCGGCATCACCACCGTGTCGAGGCGCGAACGCCGCCACGGGTTGATGACCGGGCCGTAGTAGGACGTCTCGTTGGACGAGCCCATGGCGAACTCGTCCATGTTGAGCTTGCCCAGCATGACCGCGCCGTCGGTCCATAAATTGGTGGTGACGGTCGATTCGTAGCGTGGCTTGAACCCGTCGAGCACATGGCTGCAGGCCTGGGTGTGGACGCCTTCGGTGCCGAACAGGTCCTTGATGCCGAGCGGGATGCCTTCCAGCGCACCGCCCTCGCCCTTCGCCAGTTTGGCGTCGGACGCCTTCGCCATGTCGCGCGCTCTGTCACCGGTCACCGCCACATAGGCATTGAGCACCGGATTGGCGCGATCGATGGCCGCGAGATAGGCCTCGGTGATTTCGGTTGCGGTGATTTCCTTGCCGCGCAACTTGGTGCGGGCCTGTGAAATCGTCAGCTGGGTCAGGTCGCTCATCAAAGGCTCTTTTCGTAAAACACCGACCACTCGGAATCGGGATAATCCAGCACCGGGCCGCAGCGCGAAAACCCGGCGCGTTCGTAGACGGTCCATGCGGCTGGATGACGATCGCCCGTCTCCAGCACCAGGCGTTTCAGCCCCTCCTTGCGCGCCAGCGCCTCGACCCGCTCGACGATCCCTGCGCCGATCTTGCGTCCGCGATGCGAAGGCCGCGTGTACATGCGCTTGACCTCGCCGATGGCGCCGTCATGACGCTTCAGCGCGCCGCATCCGATGGCCAGACCGTTGTCGCGGGCGATGAAAACGGTCGTATCCTCACCGGCCATCTGCTCAACCGTCAGGTGGTAGCAGTGCTCCGGCGGCGTCAGTTCAAGCAGCGTTTGGTTGAGCTCGTTGACCAGACCGCGCACGTCGTCCTGCAGCGGCGTTTCAACGGCGATCTCGATAGCCATCGGCGCGCTACTCCACGACCTTCGGCACGAGGAAGAAATTCTCTTCGGTCGCCGGTGCGTTGGCTACGATATCGGCGGCCTTGTTGCCGTCGGTGACGACGTCTTGGCGCTTCTTCATGTCCATAGGCGTCACCGAGGTCATTGGCTCGACCCCGGAAACGTCGACCTCGTTCAACTGCTCGACGAAGCCGAGGATGGCGTTCAACTCGCCGGTCATGCGTTCGGCATCTTCTTCGCTCACCGCAATGCGGGCGAGACGCGCGACGCGCTTCACTGTCTTGACGTCAACGGACATGTTTTGCCTCGGGGAAAACCAGTTCGGGCTATAGCGGCGCCGCGCGCGCGGCGCAACATGCATCGTGCGAGAGCACCAGGCGTCGGCCCGGGTCTTCTGTCATCGGTCCACGGACTAGATCCTGTCTATGGCAGGGCAACGCCCTCGCACAGATAGTAGCTGCCGCTGTTGCCGTTCGCCTCGCTTTCGTCATCGGCCGGCCGAACCGAGACGAGATCGATCTGCGTCGAGCTCATCTGGGTCACTGAAAGGACGTCGGGAAACACATAACCCGGTTCCTGGCAGATGGCCGTCACCGCCCAGCTTGGCGAGGCTGTCGCCTTGCTGATCTGTACGAACTCGCAATTGTATTCGACACCTTGCAGGCCGTGCGCCGAAAGCACGATGTTGCCAGCGTCGATCAGCGACTGCAGCGTAGCCTTCCTGGCCTGTGTGCAGAGGTCCTCGGACTGGAGGTAGACGCCTTCGATGAAATCGTCAGCGGCGAGCGCGGGCGACGCCGCGACCAACATGGACACGCAAAGAGATTGCCTCAAGGCCATGGTTTCATTCCGCTTTGGCAGTTTCTAAATCGTAATCGTCTCACCGATCTTCGGCAATGCCACCTTCACGCCGGATCCTTCCAGGCCCGCCTCGAACTTATCGGCGGTCGGATCGATCATCGGAAAAGTGCCGAAATGACAGGGAACCACGGTTCCGAATTTGAAGAAGCGGCGGCAGGCGAGCGCGGCCACAGCACCGCCCATGGTGAAGCGGTCGCCGATCGGCACGATGCCGATCTTCGGCTCATGCAACTCGTTGATCAGCGCCATGTCGGAAAAGATGTCGGTGTCGCCCATGTGATAGAGCGTTCGGTCTTCCGGGAAATGCAGGACGAGGCCGCCCGGATTGCCGAGATAGGTGTTCTGGCCGCCATCGCCCGGGAACGATGAGGAGTGCAGCGCCTGGACAAAGGTGGTGGTGAAACCGCCGCAATCGACGGTGCCGCCGATGTTGCCCGGGTTGATCTTCTTGTCGCTGGCGCCCTTGCCCACCAGGTACATGCAGATTTCGAAATTGGCGACCAACTGGGCGCCGCTTTTGCCCAACACTTCCAGCGCGCCGCTGATGTGGTCGCTGTGACCGTGCGTCAGCAGCACATGCGTGATGCCCTCGGCCGGCCCTTCCCAGCCGCCCGTCCAGGACGGATTGCCGATCAGATAGGGGTCGATGAGGATCTTGGCGTCAGCGGTTTCGATGCGAAACGCCGAGTGGCCGTACCAGGTCAATTTCATGAATGCTTTCCTCGATTTTTGCCTTGCCAAAGGATAGAACGCCGATAGCCCTGAGATCAAAGGGTTACTGTGTCCGTTGTGTGTCTGAGAGAACACATGGCGGTGAAGGGCGAAGGACGGCCATTGGGCATTATCACGATCGAGGAATTGCCGGCGCGGCTTGCCGGCGGCAAGACGCTGGCAGGGCTTGACCTCGGCGACAAGACGATCGGCGTCGCCGTCTCGGACCAGAGGTTCTCCTTTGCCCATCCGCGCCCGGTCATCATGCGAAGGAAATTCTCGCTCGACGCAGTCGTGCTGCTAGCCTTGCTGCAGAAGGAGAATGCCGGCGCGGTGGTGATCGGACTGCCGATCAACATGGACGGTTCGGAAGGGCCGCGCGCGCAGAAATCGCGCGCCTTCGTCCGCAACATGGCGCAGGTGAGCGACCTGCCCTTCGTGCTCTGGGATGAAAGGCTATCGACGGTCGCGGCCGAAAGGACATTGATCGAGATGGATTTCTCGCGCCGCAAACGCGCCGGCAAGATCGATTCGGCTGCAGCCGCGTTTATTCTGCAGGGAGTTTTGGACCGGCTTCAGTCGCTTCACGCATCCGCTGGAACGGAACCGGACCCGCCCAGCGCCGCTTGATCCAGCTGGCGATCTCGCGGCGGCGGCGAAACGCCCAGAGCGCCATCAGCAGAAACCCGTCGAACACACAGGCCTTTGCTACCATGCCGGGGATTGTCGCCGGATCGATACCGAGCATCTGGCCATAGAGCTGGAAGACGAAGTCGTGCAGCCGCCGACTCAGCATGACATAACCGAAGTTCATGTCGTTGAGCGACAGGTAGAACCAGCCCCAGAACAGCGCCATCGGGCCCGCCCACAATGCGAAGATGTAACGCATTAGCGGCCTCCCCTGGGATTCGGGCCTGTCCGGCCAGATATGAGCGAAAGCAGCGAATTGTGGGCCGCGGCCTCGGCCATGCCGTGCGCGGCGACGCGGATTTCGATATCGCCCGGAGCAACCGCTGCAACAGACCGTCGCTCGGCAAGCATGGCAACATAGGATGCCAGAAGTGCCGCCAGCTGCACCGCCACAACCATGAACAGCCCGTTGATGCCTTGCGCGGCGCCGCCGACGACGATCAGCGACAACACGCCGGATGCGGAGATGAAAGCGATGCGGGCGACGCTGTCGACAGCCTGACTGGTCGCGTCATTGATCAGGGCTTCGACAAAGGCCCAGAAAAACAGCACAGCGACGACCAGCAAACCGGTGGCGAGCGGGGCCACGACGATGGCGTTGTCGAGGTCGATAAAGCGAGTGCCCTCGATGGTGGCACCCAACACGCCAAGCGCTGCAGCCACACCTCGGTTTCCGTCGATGCATATGAACGCAAGCAGGGCGAAAACGATCGCCCAGTGCAAGGCCAGAAAAGAGGTCAGTACGTGTCGCATCGGCATTCCTGGTTCGCAAAGCAGGGATTTGGCCAATTTGAACCATTCCTTGCTCTCGCCGCGACAGTGGGCTTTGCCGCTCGTCACCGCAACGGAAACCATTTGTTAAGGTTAACGGCGATTAATGACGCGCGTGTGGAGGCTCGCCAGCGCCTCAAAATGATCAATGGCGCCGGTTTTTTGCGATCTTGCAAAGTCAATTCACAGGCGGATAGAGCGTGTCGATGATCATGCGCGCGTCATGACGCGAATCGAGCATGCCATAAGTGTTGCGCCACTGGCCGGYGAGCCGCGTTTCGACGAACGCGTCGGCGATTCGCCCTGCCCCCAGCCGGCGCAATTCCGCCGCCGCCGCCGATAGCGCCAGCTGTTCGGTAAGCAGCCGGGCCGAGCCGTCGTCGGTCGCGGCAACCTGCATCGCCGCCTTCAGCACGCCGATCGTGCCGCGCCCGCCGGCGCCGAGGTCACGGTCGATACCGGCCAGCACATCCTCGAACAGGCCGGGCGCGCGGCCGAGCACGCGCAGCACGTCGAGCGCCATGACATTGCCGGATCCTTCCCAGATCGCATTGACCGGGGCCTCGCGATAGTAGCGGGCGAGCGGCGCCTCCTCGACATAGCCGTTGCCGCCGAGGCACTCCATCGCCTCGTAGAGCAAAGGCGGCGCGATCTTGCACACCCAGTATTTGACGACCGGCGTCATGGCGCGGGCGAATGCCGCTTCGCCGCGATCGCTCGCCGCCTCGTCGAAGGACCGCGCCAGCCGGAACGACAGCGCGGTGGCGGCGGCGACATCGAGCGCCATGTCGGCCAGCACGCGCTGCATCAGCGGCTGCTCGATCAGATTGGCGCCGAACACCTGTCGATGGCGGGCATGATGAACGGCTTCGGCAAGACCTGCACGCATGATCGCCGAAGATGCGACCGCACAGTCGAGCCGGGTCAAGGTCACCATGTCCATGATCGTCTTCACGCCCGCACCCGGTTCGCCGACCATCTCGCCGATGGCGTTGACGAATTCCACCTCGGAAGAGGCGTTCGAGCGGTTGCCGAGCTTGTCTTTCAGCCGCTGGAAACGGAAACCGTTGCCCGAGCCGTCGCCGAGAACGCGCGGCACGAGGAAGCAGGAGAGCCCCTCCGGCGCCTGTGCGAGCACCAGGAACGCATCCGACATCGGCGCCGACATGAACCATTTGTGCCCCGTCAGGCGATAGAACCCGCTACCGACGCGCTCCGCCCTTGTCACATTGGCGCGCACATCCGTGCCGCCCTGCTTCTCGGTCATGCCCATGCCGAGCGTCAGCCCGGTCTTTTCGACTGGTGGCTTCTGGCCCTGGTCGTATTTGCGCGTCGTCACCCGCGGCGCCCATTCGCGAAACAGTTTTGGGCTGGCCATCAACGCCGCCAGGGAAGCATTGGTCATGGTGATCGGGCACAGATGCCCGGTCTCGAGTTCCGCCGTCAGATAGAAACGGGCAGCGCGAACCTGGTGGCGGCGGCCAATCTCTGCGTCGCCGTTTTCCCAAACCGAGGAATGCAGCCCATTGGCCACCGAGCGGCGCATCAGGGCATGATAGGCGGGATGGAACTCGACCACATCGATGCGCCGCCCCTGGCGGTCATGCGTCCTGAGCTTCGGCGTCTCGACATTGGCGAGACGGGCCAACTCCTGCGCCTCCTGCGTCAGCACGAAACGGCCGAGCCCGTCGAGGTCCTTGCGCACCGGATCGGAAAAGCGTTCCGCAAGCTGGATCAGCAACGGATCGCCCCGCCAGGCGTTGCCGCCCGTCAGCGGCGGCGGCTGGTTCGTCACGTCGTCGGTCACGCCCAATCCTTTTATCGGGAGAAAGGTCCCTATCGTCAGAAAACCACGAATCCGAGGCCATCGGCTAGATATAGCCCAAGCCTTGCAACGCGCGCGATGAAAATACCGGGGAGAACGGCTCCAATGCAAAGCTGCCGCTTGCAGCCGCAAAATCTCCACCCTATAGCAGCGCCTTGAGATGACCGACGCTTCGTCCCTGCCACTCTACCCTCACCGCCATCTTCTGGGCATCCGCGATCTTTCCCCCGCCGACATCGAGCTTCTGCTCGACCGGGCGGACCGCGCCGTCGCGATTTCACGGCAGTCCGAGAAGAAAACCTCGACGCTGCGCGGCCGCACCCAGATCAACCTCTTCTATGAAGCTTCGACGCGCACGCAATCGTCGTTCGAGCTCGCCGGAAAGCGGCTCGGCGCCGATGTCATGAACATGTCGGTGGCGAGCTCATCGGTGAAGAAGGGCGAGACGCTCATCGACACGGCGATGACGCTGAATGCCATGCGGCCCGATATCTTGATCATCCGCCACCAGTCGGCGGGCGCTGCCGCCCTTCTTGCCCAGAAGGTCGGCTGCTCGGTGGTCAATGCCGGCGACGGCGCGCATGAACACCCGACACAGGCTCTGCTCGATGCGCTGACCATCCGCCGCGCCAAGGGTCCGCTGTCGAAGCTGATCGTGGCGATCTGCGGCGACATCCTGCACTCGCGCGTGGCGCGCTCCAACATCATGCTGCTCAACGCGCTCGGCGCGCAGGTGCGGGTCGTCGCACCGTCGACCCTGTTGCCCAGTGGCATTGAGAAAATGGGCGTCATCGTCACCCGCTCGATGGCCGAAGGCCTCAAGGGCGCCGACGTGGTGATGATGCTGCGCCTGCAGCGCGAGCGCATGGAAGGCGCCTTCGTGCCTTCGGTGCGCGAATATTTCCGCTATTTCGGCCTCGATGCCGAGAAACTGAAGGCCGCCAGGGACGACGCGCTGGTGATGCATCCCGGCCCGATGAACCGCGGCGTCGAGATCGCCTCGGAAATCGCCGACGGCCCGCAAAGCGTCATCCAGGAACAGGTCGAGATGGGCGTTGCCGTGCGCATGGCGGTGATGGAAGCGCTGCTCGACCCGCGTCGCAATCAAGAGGGCCGCAATCAAGAGGGCCGCGGCGCATGAGCATAACGGTCTTTGAGCGCGCTCGCATTGTCGACCCATCGCGCGGTGTCGACGAAGTCGGCTCCGTCATCCTCGATGGCCGCAAGATCGTCGCCGCCGGCAAGGCAGCGCTGAACCAGGGCACGCCCGGGGGTGCGACCATTATCGACTGCGCCGGCAAGGCGATCATTCCAGGCCTGGTCGACGGCCGCGTCTTCATCGGCGAGCCGGGCGGCGAGCATCGCGAAACCATCGCTTCGGCCAGTGTCGCCGCGGCGGCCGGTGGCGTCACCTCCATCGTCATGATGCCCGACACCGATCCGGTGATCGACAATGTGGCGCTGGTCGAGTTCGTGCTGCGCACCGCCAAGGACACCGCAAGCGTCAACGTCTTTCCCGCGGCGGCGATTACCAAAGGCCTCGACGGCCGCGAGATGACCGAGTTCGGCCTCTTGCGCGAAGCCGGCGCCGTCGCCTTCACCGACGGCCGCCACACCATATCGAGCGCCCTGGTGATGCGCCGCGCGCTGACCTATGCACGCGACTTCGGCGCCACCATCGTGCATGAAACGCAGGACGCGGACCTCGGTTCGTCCGGCGTCATGAACGAAGGCCTATACGCCAGCTGGCTCGGCCTTTCCGGCATCCCGCGTGAAGCCGAATCCATCCCGCTCGAGCGCGACCTTGCGCTGGCACGGCTGACGCGGGGTTCGTACCATGTGGCGAAGATCTCGACGGCGATGGCGGCAAACGCAGTGACGCGGGCGAAAGCCGAGGGCGCGACCGTGACATCAGGCGTGGCGATCCACAATCTGTCGCTCAATGAAAACGATGTCGGCGAATACCGCACCTTCTTCCGCCTGACGCCACCGTTGCGCGCCGAGGAAGACCGGCTCGCGATGATCGAGGCGGTGAGGGACGGCACCATCGACATCATCGTCTCCTCGCATGATCCGCAGGATGTCGACACCAAGCGCCTGCCCTTTGCCGATGCGGCGGCAGGGGCCATCGGACTCGAAACCCTGCTGGGCGCGGCATTGCGGCTCTACCACAATGGCGATGTGCCACTGCTAAGGCTGATCGAGACGCTATCGACTGCGCCGGCGAGATTGTTCGGCCTGCCTGGCGGCACGCTGAAGCCGGGGGCAATTGCCGATCTTGCGCTCGTCGATCTGGACGAACCCTGGATCGTCGCCGAGAGCGGCATTCGCTCGCGTTCGAAAAACACCTGTTTCGAAGGCGCGCGGTTGCAGGGCAAGGTCTTGCAAACGCTGGTGGCGGGCCGCACAGTGTTCTCAATCTGAGACGGCCACCGCGCACCGCGCCTGATCCGGCCATTCTGGGGAAATGCGGGGGAAACAATGACTTACAGCCTCATCCCGGCGCTGGTGTTCGGCTATCTCCTGGGCTCGATTCCCTTCGGACTTCTGCTCACCCGCGCGGCCGGCCTTGGCGATGTGCGCAAGATCGGCTCGGGCAACATCGGCGCAACCAATGTGCTGCGCACCGGCAACAAGGGGCTTGCCGCCGCGACGCTGTTGCTCGACGCGCTGAAGGGCACCGCCGCCGTGTTGATATCAGGCCATTTCGCGCCTGAATTGGCGCTCTGGGCCGGTCTCGGCGCCTTTCTCGGCCATCTCTTCCCGGCATGGCTGGGCTTCAGGGGCGGCAAAGGTGTCGCGACCTATCTCGGCGTGCTCATCGGGCTTGCCTGGCAGGTGGCGCTGATCTTCGCCGTCGTCTGGCTGGTGATGGCCTTCCTGTTCCGATACTCCTCGCTGGCAGCGCTGACGGCGGCCATCGTCGTTCCGATCGCCCTCTATTTCCTGAGCACGCCGCAGATTGCCGCCTTGTTCGTGGTGATGAGCATCATCGTCTTCATCAAACACAGGGAAAACATTTCGCGCCTGCTTGCCGGCACCGAGGGCAAGATCGGAGCCAAGACGTGAGCGAACCCGCCGCCGGGCCGCGCCTCAGCGACCGGCAGCGGGTGAGTTGGCTGCGGCTGATCCGCACCCAGAATGTCGGTCCCACCTCCTTTCGCGACCTGATCAACCGCTTCGGTTCTGCCGAGGTGGCGCTGGAAATCCTTCCGGAATTGATGATTTCGGGAGGCGCCAACCGCATCGCCCGCATCCCGTCGATCGCGGAAGCCGAGGCCGAATTGGAAACAGCCCGAAAGGCCGGCGCGCGCTTTGTCGGCATCGGAGAGCCCGACTATCCACCGCTGTTGCGCAACATGGACCATCCGCCGCCACTGTTGGCCGTCAAGGGAAATGCCGCCGTGTTCCGGCTGCCGGGGCTCGCCATCGTCGGTGCCCGAAACGCATCGCTGGCCGGCATCAAGATGGCGCGCATGCTGGCTGCCGAGCTCGGCCGCGACGGCTACGGCATCGTCTCGGGACTGGCCCGCGGCATCGACACGGCGGCGCATCAAGGCAGTCTGTCGACCGGCACGATCGGTGTGCTGGCCGGAGGGCTCGACCTGCCCTATCCGCCCGAAAACGCCGGCTTGTGCGAGGAAATTGCCGAGCGCGGCGCCGTCATTTCGGAAATGCCGTTCGGCTGGCAGCCGCGCGCCCAGGATTTTCCGCGCCGCAACCGCCTTGTCGCGGGCGCGGCCCTTGGGTTGGTGGTGGTCGAGGCAGCGCAGCGCTCTGGATCACTGATCAGCGCCAGGCTTGCCGGCGAAATGGGCCGGCTGGTCTTCGCCGTGCCGGGCTCGCCGCTCGATCCGCGCGCCGC
This sequence comes from Mesorhizobium sp. P2_D1, assembly GCF_056404455.1. Taxonomy (NCBI): domain Bacteria; kingdom Pseudomonadati; phylum Pseudomonadota; class Alphaproteobacteria; order Hyphomicrobiales; family Phyllobacteriaceae; genus Mesorhizobium; species Mesorhizobium sp. P2_D1. The sequence goes on along the minus strand of NZ_JBFUDZ010000057.1, from coordinate 14,602 downwards.
CGGCACCAACGGCCTGCTCAAGGACGGTGCCACCCTGGTCACCGAGGCCTCGGACATTTCCAGAGCGATCTCGCCGCTGACCGGTTTGCGCGCGCCGGATGTGCCGCCGTTTCAAGACCCGCCCGACTTCTCGGTCACGCCGCCGCCCGGCGAAAGCGACCGCGCCCGCGTCATCGAGGCGCTTGGCCCGACGCCGGTGTCGGTCGACGAGATCATCCGCCACACCGGCCTGCATCCGGCCCAGGTCTTCATGGTGCTCCTGGAACTCGACCTCGCCGGCCGGCTCGAGCGGCATGCCGGCGGACATATTTCGCTGGTGTTCGAAGGTCGCTGAAGGGCAGCGTCGATCCCCGACCCGTTCGATGTTCGTCACCGCATCCAGGTAGCCCTATACAAAGTCCAGCGTATTTGGATTGCCCCGCTCACGCCTGAAACGATCCGCCCAATCGAAGCTGATTGAGTCTCGCTGTTGCTGGATCACGATGCTGGTCGAATCCGGGCTGCGTTGGAGCGTCACACCCATCATGTCCGAGACTTGACGGATAGCATCCAGGGGATCCGCGACTATCGACTCGTATTCAAGCCTGAGAGGATCAATCCCGGTCCGGGCAAAGAACATCTCCCAACGCGCCCGCTCCCGAACCAGCGCATCGAGTTGCCTCTGGATCAGCTCGGCATCGAAAACCGTTTCCTGGCTCACCGGTTGAGTAGAGCGGTATTGACCGGTTTGGAGGGCCCTCGCCCAGGATATTGCCTGACCGAGAAGGTCCCGCCTTGATAGAAAGATAAACCGAAGATTCGGAAGCGCGTCGAACCAGCCTATTTCGCTTGAGATCCAATCATGCTGGTGGGCAAAGATTTTCAGACCATAGATACGATTGGCGGTTGCGCCCATGGTGAGAATTTTTTCGACCTGCCCTGCCACATCTTCGGGAAAATTTGGATCGTCGAAAAAGCGGCGTCCCCTCCAATTGAAATACTCGAGCGGATGCCCAAGCATTCCGGTGCTGCTGAGATGCTGGCACAGGTAATTGCTGCCGGACCTTGGCGATGTGCAAATTGAATAGCCACGAACGCCACCAGACAACTTCAACCTCGCCCCCGAGCCCGACGAAACATTTTTCTTATAAAAAGCGGCATCATGCCGTTGTAGAGCCGTTTGCTCTCATTGACGAAATTTGAAAGGCGCAACAGCTCCCCGTCAATTCGATGCAATGCAGCCCGACTGTCCTGGGTCGCGCTGTTGAGGGAAGCAGAACCATCAGCGACAGAGCTTGAAAGGCTGGATAGCTGCCCTTCAAGGCGATGCAATCTGGCTTGGCTATCATGGGCCACGTTGTGGAGCGAAGCGGCGCTATCAACGACAGCGCTTGAAAGGCCGGAAAGCTGCCCTTCAAGCCGATATAGTCGGGCCTGGCTATCATGGGCCACGTTGAGGAGGGCATCGGAGCCAAAGGATTTGACCCGTTCGCCAAGGTCCGTCAGTGCTGCGGCACCACTCTCCAAGGTTTTCGTGTTCGACCTGAGCAGATCGAGAAGCGTCGCCTGTTCTGAAGAATCACGCCAGGCACCGCCAATTTCGTTGGCGACACTGAACCATCTGCGACGTTCGCGCGAAACGCCTATCTCCTCGATCCAGGATGCGGTGGCGAGCGATCGCTCATCGTCCGTCGTTTGGACATTCGTCTCAATGGCCTGACTGTAGGTGCGAAGATGCTCGTTGATGAAATGCTCGGCACCCGCCACCTTTCGAAAGTATGCACAGACCTCCGCGGCGTCGTCAGCGTCGAATTTTGACAACGCCTCCATCAGGTTTTCGACAGTGGTCGGCCTGGTCAGAAGGCCGACGCCGAGGTTCATTCGCCGCCATGCCTCCATGTTTGCCGTGTCGAGCAAACCTGCGAAACCACGAGCGTCGCAGACCACGACCGAGCATCCCACTGCTGCGGCTTCGATGGCCATCCGGGCGGTTGCGAACACGATATCGTATTGCAGCAGATCCTTTTCGAGTTGATGTGAAAACCGGCCCGTGGCGGGTCCCAACTCATCCAATTGCATATTGCTCCTGGCGCAGGCTTCGCGCACCGCTTGCTGATGCTCGAAATTCTTGGTCAGCAGAAGCCCCTTCAAAGGCTTCGATGGCAGGGGCGGACGCTGTTTGAAGCGTTCAAGGTCAATTGCATTGTAGATGAGGTCCAATCTGTCCGCCGGCACACCCCGCGACAGGCATTTGGCCTTGCACGCTTCGTCGACCGCGATCCAGCGGCGTATCTGCGGATGAAGCATCGGGGCTTCGACCTCGAAGAAAGCGCTGTGGCAGGAAAACACCGCTGGTACATCGGGAAAACGCGCCAGCGCGGTCAGGCAAGGCGTCAAATGCTGTGCGTGAATTATGTCGGGCTTTTCGACGATCTCGGCAATTCGGTCCACCACATGGTGTCCGCGCAGGCGCATTCGATCGGCCATCTCGCCAAGCGTTGGAGCCAGCAACATGGTTTGATGACCGCAGCGGCGAAGCCCGTCGGCCAGCAATTCAACAACGGCTTCGGTACCGCTATTGTACGACACGAACAGATTGGTGATGAGAACCCGCAAATGCTGCCTCCTTAGCTGTTTCACAACCTCCGCATTGGCGACGAGGATAACAGATGCTAGGCAGCGTTCTTAGTTTGAAGGCATCGGCCAAACAAGTTGCACAAAGATGGCCGGGCCCAACTCGATGTGGGAAACCCTTCGATGCCTGGTCGCCTTGATGCGGTCTAAGGCGGATGTATGCCGAAACCTGGATTGGAGCCGTTTTTTGCCTGAAAAGTTGCAACATGTGCTGATCCTTGCCCATCCGGGGCATGAGCTCAGGATCCATCACTGGCTTGAGCTCAAGAAACCGCGAATCTACCTTTTGACGGACGGTTCAGGCGGACGCCATTCTTCCCGAACCCAATATTCACGCGACGTGGTGGAAGCTGCCGGCGCGACCGCAGGCGCGGTGTTCGGCGATATTCCCGACGCCACCTGGTATAAAGCGCTGTTGGCCAGGGATAGTGCCGTCTTTGCCGATGTGCTGACGAGAATCAGCGCCGATCTGTCTGACATCCATGAGGTGCAAGTCGTCTCGGACGCGGTCGATGGCTACAATCCGATGCATGATCTGGMCTTTGCATTCGGCAATGCCCTCAACAGGCGTCTGCAAGGCACGAAGCCGAGGCGCAAGCAGCTTTGCTCCGCCGCGGTTCCCAACGTGCCGGGGGCTGTCGAAGTGGAGATCCAACTGGATTCGGCTGCTCGCGCCAGAAAGACGGCTGCGGTCCAAGCCTATACGCCGTTGGCCGATGAAGCCCGCCAGATTTTGGAACGGGATCCGCAATGCTTTGACCGAGAACTTCTCATCGCGCAGCAGTTTGACTGGGATGCGCCCTGGACGCCGGAATGGGAGCGCATTGGCAAAGACCGCGTGGCCAAGAAGATCTACGACAGGTGCATCACCTTTAAGGAAAATGTGCAGCCGGTTGCGCAGCAACTGATGTCGGAAAGCACCCGAGAGCACGCGTCGCGGGAAGTCGAGCTTCTGCCTTCCGGCGCCTAGGCGCTGGACCTCGACCACTATCTGCGCTGATCTGAAAACAATGGTGAGCGCGATGGGATTCGAACCCATGACCTACTGATTAAAAGTCAGTTGCTCTACCGGCTGAGCTACGCGCTCCCGCGGGCTCGAAACGCTGCCCTCGAAATTGCGCGGAACATAGGGAGAGTGCCTCGACCGGTCAACCGGAAAAAGAGCATGGGCAAGCCAAGCTTTCCCGGCACTGCCTGGCCGCTTCGAGTAGAGCATCAAGGGCCGTCCGGAGCAGCCGAACGAATGGGCTCCAGGCCATCGTCAAGCCAGAGAAACTTTATAAATCAGCAACTTCATATTTTAACGCGGAACTATTGCCGGGCTCGCCCGTTCTCCCAGCACAAGGGACGTCAATCACCCTTTCGAAGGAGAAGAACAGTGAACAAGATCGTATCGGGTATACTGGCGACCACTTTGTCAGTTTCGTTTGCCGTGGCTGCCATGCCGGCTAATGCGGCTCAGATGTTCGTGCCACAGGCATCGGACTCGTCGTCGAATATTCTGAATGTCGGAGAGTCCCGCTACGGCCCTTCGCAGTGGCGTCATAACCGACATTTCAACCGCAACTTCAGCAACCGCGATTTCGGCAACCGTCGCAACTTTGCCCGAAACAACGACGGCGGCGTCTATTGGAATGGTCATCGCGGCTACCGCGAATACCATCGCGGCTATCGTCGCCATGGCGACAACTGGTTCCCGCTGGCTGCCTTCGCCACCGGCGCCCTGATCACCGGCGCGATCATCAACAGCGAGAACAACCGCGTCTATGAAGGCAACTCGCATGTGCAGTGGTGCTATGACCACTATCGCAGCTACCGCGCTTCGGACAACACCTTCCAGCCAAACTACGGTCCTCGCCGGGAGTGCAGTTCGCCCTATTGATCACAGGTGACTACCAGTAACTGGTAGTGTCGCGTAGAAAGGTCCGTGCTATGGCGCGGGCCTTTTAATTCGATCTATCGAAGTAGCATCAGCCTGCCCAGCTGATGCTCTTGATTATGTAATAACGCGCATCTGGTTCCCCATGCGGTGAGCGATATGCTCCGAGGGCGTCGCAAATTCGAACCGCCACAGCGCTAAGTTCCCACCCAAGCACTTCCAGGTCACCATCCGCATCCGTGACGTAAAGCTGGGTCAGTTCGTCGATGCTGTTCATCTCGCCGAACGTTCGAACCAGCTTTGCGTCGATCATGACATCGTCGGGCCAATTTGAAACTGCCCAAGCCCAGAGCCAACTCTGTGACTTAGCGGTCGTGTGACCGGCAATCTGGACCTCCGCAGTCACTCTAACGTCCCCGTCTTTGGAAAACAGAAGCCTTCTGGTTGCTATGTCATAGTCGTAGCGAGACCAGTGGCCGATACGAAAGTCTTTCTCCAAACGGTCATTCTTGACCTTCAGCTGTTCGATGGCTTCGTCGCGCCAAGCTGGATACCAGTCAGGCTTCATTCTCTCGCCCCAAGACCCTGATGATTTGCTTATGGCACACTCAGTGTCCTGCGCACAGCATCGCGCCAACCGGCCAGCTTGGTGGAGCGCGTCGGCGTGTCCATGTCCGGCTGGAAGCGCCGTTCGAGTGCCCAGCTTTTCGCAAACTTCCTGGCATCCGGCCAGACGCCAGCCCTCGAGCCGGCCAGCCATGCGGCACCGAGTGCCGTCGTCTCCAGAATGGTCGGGCGGTCGACCGGCGCGTCGAGGATGTCGGCCAGGCGCTGCATGGTCCAGTCCGACGCCACCATGCCGCCGTCGACGCGAAGCACTGTCTCGACCGACGCGCCCTTCCAGTCCTTGTGCATGGCATCGAGCAGATCCCGCGTCTGGTAGGCGACGGATTCCAGGGCAGCGCGTGCAAACTCCGCCGGACCGGAATTGCGCGTCAGCCCAAAAATGGCGCCTCGAGCCTCGGCATCCCAATGTGGTGCCCCTAACCCGACAAAGGCCGGCACCAGATAGACGTTTTGGGTCGGATCGGCCTCGGCCGCCAGCTTGCCGCTGTGCTCGGCCTTGCCGATCACCTTGATGCCATCGCGCAGCCATTGCACGGCAGCCCCGGCGATGAAGATCGAGCCTTCCAGCGCGTAGGTCGTCTTGCCGTTCAGCCGGTAGGCAATGGTGGTCAGCAGCCGGTTCTTCGAACGCACCAGATCGCTGCCGGTGTTGAGCAGCGCAAAACAGCCGGTGCCATAGGTCGACTTCATCATGCCCGGCTCGAAGCAGGCCTGGCCGATGGTCGCGGCATGCTGGTCGCCGGCAACGCCGAGGATTCTTATCTCGGCACCAAAGAGATTTTTCTCCGTGATTCCATAGTCGTCGGCGCAGTCTTTTACCTCGGGAAGCATCTTTGCCGGAATGTTGAGAACCGACAGCAGCTCGTCGTCCCAGGCGTTTTTCTCGATGTCGTAAACCAGCGTGCGCGAGGCGTTGGTGGCGTCCGTGGCATGAACCTTGCCGCCCGTCAGCCGCCAGATCAGGAAGCTGTCGATGGTGCCGGCCAACAATTCGCCCTTCTCGGCGCGTTTTCTCGCACCTTTCACCTTGTCGAGCATCCAGGCGATCTTGGTGCCTGAGAAATAGGGATCGAGCAGCAGGCCGGTCTTCCTGGTGAATTTCTTCTCAAGTCCCTGCTTCTTGAGCTTCTGGCAGAGCGGCGCGGTGCGCCGGTCCTGCCAGACGATGGCATTGTGGATCGGCTTGCCCGTCGCCCTGTCCCAGATGACGACAGTCTCGCGCTGATTGGTGATGCCGATGGCAGCGACATCCGAAGCGGCGAGGCCGGCTTTCTTCAAAGCAGCCTTTGCCGTCGTCACGACGCTCGCCCAGATTTCCTCGGGATCGTGCTCGACCCAGCCGGACGCGGGATAATGCTGGGTGAATTCCTTCTGCCCGCTGCCGACAACTTTCATCTGGCCGTCGAACAGGATTGCCCGGGTCGATGTCGTTCCCTGGTCGATTGCCAGCACAAAACCGCTCATTCAGATGTCCTCCGCCTTGATACAAACAGGGGAGACGGCAACATGCCGCCTCCCCCAATGTCACACGGGCGCGAGCGCCCGCATAGGACAGTCCTACTTCTGCCAGCTCTTCACCAGTTCGTCGTAGTTGATGGTGATCGGCTTTTCCTTCTCGTTCTCGATCTTGAGCTGAGGCGCGAGATTGCCGTTCTTGACCGCGTCGGCGTTCCAGTAGGCGAGATCGTGCTCTTCGGCCATCTTCGGGCCGATATCGCCCTGGACGCCCGACTTCTCGATGCGACTCATGACCTTTTCCTGCTCGCCGCACAGCGAGTCCATCGCTTCCTGCGCGGTCTTGGCACCCGACGACGCATCGCCGATCGCCTGCCACCAGAGCTGTGCCAGCTTCGGATAGTCAGGCACGTTGGTGCCGGTCGGCGACCACTGGACGCGGGCCGGCGAGCGATAGAACTCGATCAAGCCGCCGAGTTTCGGCGCACGCTCGGTGAAGCTCTTGTCGTGGATCGTGCTCTCGCGGATGAAGGTCAGGCCGACATGGCTCTTCTTCACGTCCACGGTCTTCGAGGTGACGAACTGCGCATAGAGCCACGCGGCCTTGGCGCGGTCGGTCGGCGTCGACTTCATCAGCGTCCAGGAACCGACGTCCTGATAGCCGAGCTTCATGCCGTCCTTCCAGTAGACGCCGTGCGGCGACGGTGCCATGCGCCATTTCGGCGTGCCGTCGTCGTTCAGCACCGCCTTGGCGCTGGCGTCGACCATCGACGCGGTGAAGGCGGTGTACCAGAAGATCTGCTGGGCAACCGCACCTTGTGCCGGCACCGGTCCCGATTCAGAGAAGGTCATGCCCTGGGCTTCCGCCGGGGCGTAGGCCTTCAGCCAGTCGAGGTATTTCTGAATCGAGTAGACAGCGGCCGGGCCGTTGGTGTCACCACCGCGTGCCGTGCAGGAGCCGACGGGCCGCGAATTCGCGTCGACCTTGATGCCCCATTCGTCGACCGGCAGACCGTTCGGAATGCCCTTGTCGCCATTGCCGGCCATCGACAGCCAGGCGTCGGTGAACCGCCAGCCGAGCGACGGGTCCTTCTTGCCGTAGTCCATGTGGCCATAGACCTTCTTGCCGTCGATCTCGCGGCCGGTGAAGAATTCGGCGATGTCCTCATAGGCCGACCAGTTGACCGGCACGCCGAGGTCGTAGCCGTACTTGGCCTTGAAGTCGGCCTTGTTCTTCTCGTCGTTGAACCAGTCGTAACGGAACCAGTAGAGGTTGGCGAACTGCTGGTCGGGAAGCTGATAGAGCTTCTTGTCGGGCGCCGTCGTGAACGAGGTGCCGATGAAGTCCTTCAGGTCGAGGTTCGGGTTGGTGACATCCTTGCCGTCGCCCGCCATCCAGTCGGTCAGGTTGCGCACCTGCTGGTAGCGCCAGTGGGTGCCGATCAGATCGGAATCGTTGACCCAGCCGTCATAGAGGTTCTGGCCAGTCTGCATCTGGGTCTGGATCTTCTCGACGACGTCGCCTTCCTGGATGACGTCATGCGTGATCTTGATGCCGGTGATGGCGGTAAAGGCCGGCGCCAGCACCTGCGATTCATACTGGTGTGTGGCGATGGTTTCGGAGACGACCTTGATGTCCATGCCGGCGAACGGCTTGGCTGCGTCAATAAACCACTGCATTTCGGCTTCCTGGTCGGCGCGCGAAAGCGTCGAGAGCGGGCCTATTTCCTTGTCCAGAAAGGCTTTTGCCTCGTCCATCCCGGCGTAGGCGTTGCCCACGCCGAGCAATAGGACAAGGGCAGTCGTTGATGTTAAAAATTGCCGTCGCATAAGTTTCCTCCACTGTTTCAGGTTTCAAGTGCGATCTGGAGCGGCCGCCGGCACGCGGTCGCTCCAACAGTTTCCCCCTCTATACGTAGCGGAACACGCCGATGGCGTAGACCACGGAGAGAGCGAGAGCCCACCAGAGGTTGGGTCCGACAAGACCCAGCCAAGCGAGATGGATAAAGGCGCTGCCAAGCAGCGATAGGAAAAGACGGTCGCCGCGCGTCGTCTCGAAGCGCAGGATGCCGACGCGCGGATTGCCTCCCGGCGAAGCGTATTCCCACACCGCCATGCCACACAGCAGCAGCAGAATGGTTGCGAAGAAGGCAGCCGTCGGCCACGTCCACGCCATCCAGGAGAGGTCGAAGTTCATTGTCATACCCTCCCCAGGGCGAAGCCCTTGGCGATATAGTTGCGCACGAACCAGATGACGAGCGCACCGGGGATCAGTGTCAGCACGCCAGCTGCGGCGAGCAGACCCCAATCCATGCCGGCGGCCGAAACCGTGCGGGTCATGGTGGCGGCGATCGGCTTGGCATAGGTGGTCGTCAGGGTGCGGGCGATCAGCAGTTCCACCCATGAGAACATGAAGCAGAAGAAGCAGGCCACACCGATGCCGCTGGCGATCAGCGGCATGAATATCTTGATGAAGAAACGCGGGAACGAATAGCCATCGATATAGGCGGTCTCGTCGATTTCCTTCGGCACGCCCGACATGAAGCCTTCGAGGATCCACACCGCCAAAGGCACGTTGAACAGGCAGTGTGCCAGCGCCACCGCGATATGGGTGTCGATCAGGCCGAAGGCCGAGTAGAGCTGGAAGAACGGCAGCGCGAACACCGCCGGCGGCGCCATGCGGTTGGTCAAAAGCCAGAAGAACAGATGCTTGTCGCCGAGGAAGCGGTAGCGAGAGAACGCGTAGGCCGCCGGCAAGGCCGCGGTCACCGAAATCACCATGTTCATCACCACATAGGTGATCGAATTGATGTAGCCCGAGTACCAGGATGCATCGGTGAAGATGGTGACGTAGTTGGCGATTGTCGGCGCGTGTGGATAGAGCGTCAGCGAGGAGACGATCTCGGCATTGGTCTTGAAGCTCATGTTGATGAGCCAGTAGATCGGCAGCAGGAGAACGATGATGTAGATCGTCGGCACGAGCCACCACCAACGCGATTCCTCGCCGCGACGCCGCATCAGCCGGGCGACCTCATCCTGCGACAGCGTGCTGGCCAGTTCTCCCGAAGCTGTCGTCTCGCTCACTCTGTTCGCTCTTTCGTTGGCGCCGCTCATCTCAGCGCTCCGCGTCGTAATTGGTCATCACGGTGTAGAACACCCACGACAACAACAGGATGATAAGGAAGTAGACGAGCGACATGGCAGCCGCCGGACCGAGGTCGAACTGGCCGAGCGCGGTCTTGACGAGGTCGATCGACAGGAACGTCGTCGAATTGCCGGGACCGCCGCCGGTGACGACGAAAGGCTCGGTGTAGATCATGAAACTATCCATGAAGCGCAGCAGCACGGCGATCAAAAGCACACGCTGCATCTTCGGCAGCTGGATGTAGCGGAACACTGCCCAGCGCGAAGCGCCGTCGATCTTGGCCGCCTGGTAGAAGGCATCAGGAATGGAGACCAGGCCGGCATAGCAGAGCAGCACGACCAGGCTCGTCCAGTGCCAGACATCCATGATGATGATGGTGACCCAAGCGTCGAACGGATCCTGGACGTAGTTGAAGTCGATGCCGAGCGCGTTGACGTAGTAGCCGAGCAGGCCGATGTCGTTGCGGCCGAAGACCTGCCAGATGGTGCCGACCACGTTCCACGGTATCAGCAGCGGCAGCGCCATCAGCACCAGGCAGACCGGCACGCCCCAGCCCTTTTTCGGCATGTTGAGCGCAATGAAGATGCCGAGCGGCACTTGGATGGTCAGAATGATGAAGGAGAAGATCAGGTTGCGGACCATCGCTTCCCAGAAGCGGCTGGAGGACAGCAATTCCTCGAACCATTCAGTGCCGGCCCAGAAGAAGACATTGTTGCCGAACGTGTCCTGCACCGAATAGTTGACGACTGTCATCAGCGGAATGACGGCCGAGAACGCCACCAGCACCAGCACCGGCAGCACCAGGAACCAGGCCTTGTTGTTCCAGGTCTTTTCCATCTATGCCCCCATCTCGACGCGCCAGGAATCGGCATAGATGTTGATGCCGGCCGGATCGAACCGGACTTTCGGTTCGGCGGGTACGCTCTCGTCCTCGCCGATGACCGCCGCGATGTCGCGGCCTTCCAGCTTGGCGCGAACCACCTTGTGGCGTCCGACATCCTCGACCTTGCTGATCGAGACGGCCATGCCGTCGCGGCCGAGCCGCACATATTCGGGACGGATGCCAAGCTCGATGGCGCCGCTGCCTGCCTTCGGCGCGCCCGGCAGTTCGATCCGTTGCGAGCCGAGCGTTGCCGTCTTGCCGTCGATTGCCACCGGCATGACGTTCATGCCGGGCGAGCCGATAAAATAACCGACAAAAGTGTGGCGCGGCCGCTCGAACAGTTCCGCCGGCGTGCCGATCTGCACGATGCCGCCGTCATACATCACCACAACCTGATCGGCGAAGGTCAGCGCCTCCGTCTGGTCGTGGGTGACGTAGACCATGGTGTAGCCGAAGCGGCGGTGCAGCTGCTTCAGCTGCGAACGCAGCACCCACTTCATGTGCGGGTCGATGACGGTCAGCGGCTCGTCGAACAGGATGGCGTTGACGTCGGAGCGCACCAGTCCGCGGCCAAGCGAAATCTTCTGCTTCTGGTCGGCGGTCAGGCCCCTCGCCTTTTTCTTTGCCCAGGACGCCAGATCGATCATCTCCAGCGTCTCGCGCACCTTGCGGTCGACATCGGCTTCCGGCACGCCGCGATTGCGCAGCGGGAAGGCCAGATTATCGTAGACCGTCATGGTGTCGTAGATGACCGGAAACTGGAACACCTGCGCGATGTTGCGCTCTTGTGTCGACAGGTTGGTCACGTCCTTGCCGTTGAACAGCAACTGGCCATGCGAGGGATGAAGCAGGCCTGAAATGATGTTGAGCAGCGTGGTCTTGCCGCAACCGGAAGGACCGAGCAGCGCATAGGCGCCGCCATCCTCAAACGTGTGATGCACTTCGCGCAGTGCGAAATCGGCATCCGTCCGCGGGTTCGGCAGATAGGAATGCCTGACATGATTGACGTCGATGCGCGCCATATCGCTCTCCTATGCCGCCAGCTTCGGCGCGCTGACGGCGCGGCCGTGCTCGTCGAAAACCATGATGTGGCGCGGATCGATGAACACCTCGACCACCTCGTCGGGCTCGAAATGGCGGATGCCGTGGGTCAGCATCACCCAACGCACATCGGCGAAATCGAGATGGATGAAGCTCTCCGACCCGGTGATTTCAGTGATCGTGACCTTTGCACGCACCGGTACAGCCAAGGCATTGGGCCGTTCGAGCGACAGATGATGCGGCTGGAAGCCGATCGTATAGTTGGCATCGGCAATGCCCGAGAGTTCGGCCGGCACCGGCAGTTTCACGCCGCCGTCGAGCAGGAAATCCGGGCCCTTCTTGGCGAGCACGATGGTGTTGAGCGGCGGATCGGCAAAGGTCCTTGCCGTCACCAGATCGGCCGGCTTGCGGAACACCTCGATGGTCGGGCCGAACTGGGTGATGCGTCCTTCGGAAAGTGTCGCCGTATTGCCACCGAGCAGCAGCGCTTCATGCGGCTCGGTCGTGGCATAGACGAAGATGGTGCCGGCGGCGGCGAAGATCTTCGGCAGTTCAGCGCGCAATTCCTCGCGCAATTTGTAGTCGAGATTGGCAAGCGGCTCGTCGAGCAGCACGAGGCTGGCATTCTTGACGATGGCTCGCGCCAGCGCGGTGCGCTGCTGCTGCCCGCCCGACAGGCTGAGCGGCGTGCGGTCGAGATAGGGCGTCAGCTTGAGCAGGGCCGCGGCATTGCGCACTTCCTTGTCGATCTTGGCCTGCTCGGTCCCGGCCACCCGCAACGGCGAGGCGATGTTCTCATAGACGGTCATCGCCGGATAGTTGATGAACTGCTGGTAGACCATGGCGATCTTGCGCTTTTGCACCGGCACGCCGGTGACATTCTGGCCATCGAACCAGACCGAGCCGGAGGTCGGCACATCGAGACCCGCCATCAGCCGCATCAGGCTGGTCTTGCCCGAAAGCGTCGGCCCAAGCAGGACGTTGAGCGAGCCATGCTGAAGCGTCAGCGACACGTCGCGGATATGCTCGGCCGCACCGACCGTCTTGGTGACGTTTCTCAGTTCCAGCATGACGCCTCCTCCCAGGCTTTCCGCATCAGCTCAAACCCCTCTTCATTCGGCAGCCGCGACATGCCGCCGGCTTATGCCGCGCATGAATTCATCGAGCGATGCCACCTGCTCGCGGCTAAGATGCAGGCCGCGCTTGGTCCTGCGCCATAGTACATCCTCGGCGGTGACGGCCCATTCGTTTTCCACGAGATAGCGTATCTCGGCCTCGTAGAGATCGGCACCGAAATTGCGGCCGAGATCGGCATTCGACTTGGCCAGGCCCAGCAGAACCTGTGCACGCGTCCCGTAAAGCCGGGTCAGCCTGCGGGCCAGGCGTGCGTCGAGGAAGGGATAGGCCGACTTCAGCTTCGTCACTTGCGCGTCGAAGCCGGTGGCCGGGAAATCTCCACCCGGCAACGGCGCGTTTGCCGTCCATGGCTTGCCGCGCTTGCCGAGGAAGCCCTCAATCTTTTCCAACATCGATTCCGACAATCGGCGATAGGTGGTGATCTTGCCGCCGAACGCATTGACGACCGGCGCAGCGCCCTCGCCACCATCGGCCTTGATCACATAGTCGCGCGTCGCTTCCTGCGCCTTGGAGGCGCCGTCATCGTAGAGCGGACGGACCGCCGAATAGGTCCAGACGATGTCCGGGCGCTTGACCGGTTGCGCGAAATATTCGCTTGCCGCGGCACAGAGGTAGTCGATCTCGGTGTCGCTGATTTTCACGTCATGCGGGTCGCCGGGATAGTCCTGGTCGGTGGTGCCGATCAGGGTGAACTCTTCCTCGTAGGGAATGGCGAAGATGATGCGTCCATCCTTGTTCTGGAAGAAATAGGCGCGCGGATCGTCGAATTTCTTGGCGATGACGATGTGGCTGCCCTGCACGAGGCGGACATTGTGCACATCGTTGAGGCCGACCACGCCGGACAGCACATGATCGACCCAGGGTCCGGCGGCATTGACCAGCAGCCTTGCCTTGATCTCCTCGGTCTCGCCGGTTTGCAGGTTCTCGATCTTGATCGTCCACAACCCATTTTCGCGGCGCGCTTCGACCACTTTCGTACGGGTGCGGATGGTTGCGCCGCGATCGGCGGCATCACGCGCGTTCAGCGCCACCAGCCGCGCATCATTGACCCAACCATCCGAATATTCGAAGGCCCTTTTGAACAGCGGCTTCAGAGGTTTGCCGGCCGGATCCCTGGTCATGTCCAGCGTCCTGGTCGCCGGCAGCAATTTGCGCCCGCCAATGTGATCGTAGAGAAAGAGGCCGAGCCTTATCAACCAGGCCGGACGCAAGCCCTTGGCATAGGGCAGCACGAAGCGCATCGGCCAGATGATATGCGGCGCGTTCTTCCACAGAACCTCGCGCTCCATCAGCGCCTCGCGCACCAGGCGGAATTCATAGAATTCGAGGTAGCGCAGGCCGCCATGGATCAACTTGGTCGATCCTGAGGAGGTCCCGCTGGCGAGGTCGCTCATCTCGGCGAGAAACACGGAAAAGCCACGCCCGACGGCATCGCGGGCAATGCCGCAACCATTGATGCCGCCACCGATGACGAAGATGTCCCGGATTGCGTCCAAAAAGCCCTCCCGCGATTTCGCATTGCAGCATTTTTAGGTTTTTACGAAACCGTATCGGGATTATTTCGAAATAATAACGAATGTCAAACGAAATATCACGGGCGCGTGATGATATGCCGATGCCGCTTAGCCGAGCGACGTCTCGATCAGTTGAACCTCGGCCTCCTGGCAAATCTTGCGCACTGACGGAATGTCGCAACRGTCGGTGATGAAGGTGTTGACTTGCGACAGATGTCCGATGCGAACCGGCGCGGTGCGCTCGAATTTGGTCTGGTCGGAAACCAGGATGACATGACGCGCATTGGCGATGATCGCCTGCGCCACCT
>NZ_JBFUDZ010000056.1:0-33085 GCF_056404455.1 Mesorhizobium sp. P2_D1 | reverse complement strand
GCCTGGGGCTTGCTGCACTCACAAAAACCGCTTGCATTTCGCAATCAGTTTGCTACTCCTTTGCGCAACTGGTTATGGAGGAGGCTTTCATGTCCAAACTTCGCGTCAATGCTTTCACACTGTCGCTCGACGGGTACGGAGCCGGTCCCGATCAGACCCTGCAAAATCCCCTCGGCGTCGGTGGCGAAGATCTGCATAAATGGTTTGTCGGCACCCGCACCTTCTGCAAGATGGTGCTCGGACAGGAGGGCGGCACCACCGACACCAACGAGGCGTTCGCGGCGCGCAGCTTCGAGAATGTCGGCGCCTGGATCCTCGGCCGCAATATGTTCGGGCCGATCCGGGGCGACTGGCCTGACGATAGCTGGAAGGGCTGGTGGGGCGACAACCCACCTTACCATGTGCCGGTCTTCGTGCTGACCCACCACGAGCGGGCGCCGATCACGATGGAGGGCGGTACTACTTTCCACTTCATCACCGACGGCATCCATTCGGCGCTTGAGCAGGCGAAGGCGGCGGCGGATGGCAGGGACGTGCGGGTTGGCGGCGGTGTCGCCACCATCCGGCAATATCTGCAGGAAAAACTGATCGATGAGATGCATCTGGCGATCTCGCCGCTGCTGCTCGGTGCGGGCGAGAATCTCTTTGCCGGCCTGGACATGCCCAAGCTTGGCTATCAGTGCAGCGAGCAGGTGGCGACAGCGCTCGCCACGCATGTGATCGTCAAGCGGGTTTAGGTTTCAGACGCGTAGCCTACGCCGCGGTCCTTCACGTGCCCCTCTGTCCTGCCGGACATCTCCCCCACGAGAGGGGGGAGATCTGGCAACCCCAGACAGTCAATACTTCTCAGGCACGTAGAGTTCGCGCGGCAGCGTCTGGCGCTCGTATTCGGGATTGAAGACGCGCTCGGGCAGCGTGATCTCCTCGTGCGGCACCTCTTCATACGGCAGCTGCTTGAGCAGATGGTCGATGCAGTTCAGCCGCGCCCGCTTCTTGTCGTTGCCCTCGACGATGAACCAGGGCGCTTCGGGAATGTTGGTGCGGGCAAAGGTCTCTTCCTTGGCCTTGGTGTACTGCTCCCAGCGCACGCGCGACTGCAGGTCCATCGGCGACAGCTTCCACTGCTTCATCGGATCGTGGATGCGCATCAGGAAGCGCATCTGCTGCTCCTCGTCGGTGATCGAGAACCAGTATTTGACCACGGTGACGCCGGAGCGGACCAGCATGCGCTCGAACTCCGGCACGTCGCGGAAGAATTCTTCGACCTGATCGGGCTCTGCAAAACCCATCACCCTTTCGACACCGGAGCGGTTGTACCAGGAGCGGTCGAACAGCACGATTTCGCCGCCGGCCGGCAGATGCGGCACATAGCGCTGGAAATACCATTGCGACTTCTCGCGCTCGGTCGGTGCCGGGAGTGCGACGACGCGGCAGATGCGCGGATTGAGCCGCTGCGTGATGCGCTTGATGACGCCACCCTTGCCGGCGGAGTCGCGGCCCTCGAAGATCACCACCAGCTTCTTCCTGTGATAGGCGACCCAGGACTGCAGTTTGATCAGCTCGGATTGCAAGGTGATCAGGTCGCGAAAATACTGCATGCGATCGATCGATGGCGGATGCGAGTTCTTGTAGATCTTGGCGATCTCCATCGACAGCGCCGGCTCCGACATTTCGAGCTCATAGTCCTCGTCGAGCGTGTCGGCGAGCTCGGCCTCAAGCCAGTCCCTGGCAGGAGAATTCTGTTTTAGCTCGGTCATATCAGCTGCTCCGCTTGCAAGCCCTGTCGATCCACGTCCGGCGCCCCAACCCCTGGCCTGCGTCCCGGAGTGGCAACACCTGAGCCGACTTCAATATAGGCCGGCAATGACGGTTTTATTGCAGCCTGGGGCGAGACTACCACCACTGCAAATTCCGCGAGGCATGATCGATCCATCGTCGTGGCATGGCGACAAGCGGCTCGAATTGTCCTACAAATGTGGCAGGCCCGTCCGGGCACTGCCTTTCAACAACAAAATCGCGAGGACTGACATGGAATACCGCACCCTCGGCCGTTCCGGATTGAAAGTTTCGACCTTGACCATGGGCACCATGACCTTCGGCGGTGCCGGCGCATTTTCGGCTGTCGGCAAGACCGACCTCGACGAGGCGCGCCGGATGATCGATCTTTGCATCGATGCCGGCATCAATGTCATCGACACCGCCAATGTCTATTCGAACGGTATCTCCGAAGAGATCATCGGCGAGGCGCTCGGCGGCAAGCGCAAGGGCGACGTGCTGATCGCCTCCAAGGCGCGGATGCGGATCGGCAAAGGTCCCAACGATGAAGGCCTGTCGCGTTATCACCTGATCCGCGAATGCGAGAAGAGCCTGAAGCGGTTGAAGACCGATGTCATCGACATCTACTTCCTGCACGAATGGGACGGTACGACGCCGCTCGAGGAAACCATCGCCGCGCTCGATACGCTGGTTGCCCAGGGCAAGGTCCGCTATGTCGGCTGCTCCAACTATTCCGGCTGGCAGGTGATGAAGGCGCTCGGCATCAGCGACAGCCATCACCAGCCGCGCTTCGTCACCCAGCAGATCCACTACACGCTGGAAGCGCGCGAGGCGGAATATGAATTGCTGCCGATTTCGGTCGACCAGGGGCTGGGTGTGCTGGTCTGGAGCCCGCTTGCCGGCGGATTGCTGTCCGGCAAATACCGCCGCGACAGCCCGACCGCCCGCCAGCTTGCCGGCTGGTCGGAGCCGCCGATCCGCGACGAGGACCGCCTCTGGCGGATCGTCGATATCCTTGTCGAGATCGGCACGCAGCGCGGCGTGTCGGCGGCGCAGGTTGCGCTGGCCTGGCTGCTCGGCCGGCCGGCGGTCAGTTCGCTGGTGATCGGCGGCAGGACCGAAACGCAGTTCCGCGACAACATCGCCGCGGCAAGCCTGGTGCTGACCGGCGAAGAGCGTGACCGCCTAGACACGGTCAGCCGGCCACCCGTGCTCTATCCCTACTGGCACCAGCAACTGACGGCAAAGGACCGTTTTGGTCCCGCCGATCTGGTGATTGACCGCAGCGGCGTGTGACCACGCGAGGTTTGCGGCGGGGCTCGGCGGACGAAGCCCGCTCTTAACCCGTGATATAGCGCCAGACCTCGGCATCAGGCTCGATCTGGCCGCTGAGCACAAAGTATTTGTAGAGCACGAGCAGGGAGACGCGTCCTGCAGCCTGTTGTGGTAATCCAGCCGCCGGCGAACCGAACCATCCGCAAGCCGGGCTTTTTCGAGGCGACCCACAAGCCGCCGGCGGAAAAGCGCCTGCGGCGCGATATCGTGCACGACGTTTCGCGCATAATAAAAAACCCTTGCCGTCGTTCGTTGTATGGTGGCCATGGTTTCACTTGATCAAAACGAACGCGCGGATCGCGATACGTTGGCGCCCCGGCCCCCTACACCATTGTGCCGTGCATCTTGCAAGCCCGGGCCATCATCGACGCGAACGGCCGGGCACGATCGCTTCAGCTGTTGTGTTTGACGGCTAATGCTCCTAGGCAGGGTCAGAGCCGCAAGGCAGTGAAAAGGAGCCGATATGGCGCGACCACCAAACTACGATCAGGAA
Organism: Mesorhizobium sp. P2_D1; assembly: GCF_056404455.1. Lineage (NCBI taxonomy): Bacteria > Pseudomonadati > Pseudomonadota > Alphaproteobacteria > Hyphomicrobiales > Phyllobacteriaceae > Mesorhizobium > Mesorhizobium sp. P2_D1. The sequence goes on along the minus strand of NZ_JBFUDZ010000056.1, from coordinate 29,481 downwards.
CGCAAGGAACGCGACCGCCAGAAGGCGGCCAAGAAGGCTGAAAAGCTGGCGGCCAAGGTTGCCGCACGCGAGCGTTCGAAGCCCGAAGACGAGACTGAAACCGAAACCGAAACGGCAAAGTGACGGCAAAAGGCCCGCGCATGCGGGCCGTGCCTCATTCCAGATTGTCGCCTTGGATCAAGCCGGGGCCTTGTCGCTGACGAAGACGTCCACTTCGCGCGCCGCCGCAATGAAGGCGCGCCTGGCGTTCATCGCCGGCTTGTCGCCGGCCAGCGCATCGTGACAGGCCTGCAGGGCCGCGCGATGCTTGGGGCTGCGCTTGCCGGGCCAGCTGTTGAGCAGGTAATCGGAAGCCTCACGAGCCGTACGCAAGAGCTGAGTGCTCCCCGCCGTGACTGACTTGACGGTCACGGGTGTTTCAAATCGGTTGTTTTCCATCGCCGCTCTTACGCCATCGGTGTCCGCGAAGCGAGGCCGAAAGTGCACGGCGCGCCCGGACGTCGCCTTTTGCGCGGCGCGTACCGCATGCCTTAGGCGGCGATGACGGCAAAACCCCTGGCGCGAAGACCCCGCCGGTCGTTGGCGAGCGACGTCACCAGGCGGTCGCGGCTGCCGACGATGTGGGCCGAAAGCAGGCGTGCGGCTTCATCCGCGTCGCCGAGGCGTGCCGCCGCCAGAATGGCGCGATGTTCGGCCCAGGCGCGAGCAAGGGCGGCCTCGTCGCGAACCTCCAGCCAGCGGGCCCGCGACAGGCGTGTCATGGCATCGCGGACCGCCCGGAACAGGAATTCGTTGCCAGACAAGCGCGCCAGCTCGATGTGAAAATCCATGCCGATACGATGCCATTCCTCCCGTGGCGTGTCGGTGTCGCAGGAGTCGAGCATCGCCTCGATCACATCGACCGCGCTGCGGTCCGTCAGCGCACATGTCAGGTGAAGGGCTGCAACCTCGACCGCCTCCCGGTAGACGGCAATCTGCTCGAGCTCAGCCAGGTTGATCGGCGACACGGTCCAGCCACGGCCGTCCCTGCCGACCAGGCCCTCGGTCTCGAGCCGCAGCAGCGCGGCCCTGACCGGGGTTCGCGAGGCGCCGAAGCGGCTTTCGATCCAGCGCTCGGTCAGTTTCTCGCCGGGACCGATCTCGAGGCCCAGGATCATCTGGCGAAGCTGTTTTTCGACGCTCTGCATCTGCGACATTGTCATTCCCGCTTTTCTGACCGTTGGCTTGGCGATCGGTTTTTCCGGCCGCGTTTCCCGATCACGTTTGAGAGGGTCGCATTGACAGCACCCACGCTTGCGTCCATGACGGATACCACCTTGGTATCCCAAAACGGTATCCGCAGCAACCGCCAATACGGCATTGAGCGGACAGGACGCATGATATGCAGAACACGCCCCCGCCGACCGACAGCACCTACAACATCCATTGGCGGCGCAATCTGTTCGTTTGCTTTGCCGGTTCGTTCTCGACACTTATCGCCATGACGCTGCTTTTGCCGTTCCTGCCGCTCTATATCGAGCAGCTCGGCGCTGAAGGCCACGCGGCGATCGTGCAATGGTCGGGGATCGCCTATGGCGCAACCTTTTTCGCGGCGGCACTTGTGGCGCCGCTGTGGGGACGTCTCGGCGACCGCTACGGCCGCAAGGTGATGCTAGTTCGCGCCAGCTTTGGCATGGCCATATGCATGTCGCTGACCGGCATGGTCCAGACCGTCTGGCAGTTGGTGCTCCTGCGGCTGCTGATCGGTTTTGCCGGCGGTTATTCCTCGGGATCGACCATCCTGGTTGCCATGCAGACGCCCAAGGAGCGTTCCGGCTGGGCATTGGGCCTGCTGTCGGCCGGTATCACCGGTGGGGCACTGGTCGGCCCGCTGGTTGGTGGCGCCTTGCCGCCGCTGATCGGCATCCGAGCCACCTTCCTGCTGTCCGGCGGCGTCATCTTCCTGGCATTCCTGGCGACCACGTTTCTGATCAAGGAGAACCCCCGGCCGAAAGCGACGGCCGGCGCATCGAAGGGCAAGCCGAAAGGCGGCTGGGCACAAATCCCCGACAAACGGCCTATCATCGCCATGCTGGCGACCGGCATGCTTTTGAGTTTCGCCACCATGTCGATCGAGCCGATCATCACCGTCTATGTGCAGCAATTGATCGAAGACCAGAGCCGCGTCACGCTGATCTCTGGCGTCGTCATGTCGGCGGCGGCGCTTGGCGCCATCCTGTCGGCTTCACGACTCGGCAAGCTCGCCGACCGCATCGGCCATTGGAACGTCATCCTCGGCGCGCTTGCCGTCTCGGCGCTGCTGCTGATTCCGCAGGCCTTCGTCACGCAGAGCTGGCAACTCATCGGCCTGCGCTTCCTGATGGGCCTGGCGCTGGGCGGGCTCCTGCCCTGCATCACCAGCGTCATCCGCCACAATGTTCCCGATGGCGTCGGCGGCAATGTGCTAGGGCTCTCGATCTCCGCCCAGTATGTCGGACAGGTCGCCGGCCCCTTGCTTGGCGGATTTGCCGGCGGCCATTTCGGCATGCGCTCGGTGTTTCTGGGCACATCCATCTTGATGGCCGGCGGCGCGGTCTATAACTGGCTGGCGCAATCGCGCCGCGAGCAGGACATGCTCGCCAATGCCGGCAAGCCCTGACTAGTTGGGTCGTATGCCTTGAACGTCACGGAGCCCCAGACATGAGCACGGCCGAGCAATCTTCCGTCAACAGCGGCCGGATCCTCGTCCTGGCCGGCGGCCTCTGTGGCGCCGCCGGCGTGGCGCTGTCGGCCGCGGCGGCGCATCTGGGCGGTGCCTTTGTCGGCACTGCCGCATCCTTCCTGCTCATGCACGCGCCGGTCTTCCTCGCGACCGGACTGCTTGGCGCGAACCGGACGCTGCGCATCGGCAGCCTGATCCTGCTGGTTGGGCTGCTGTTGTTCTGCGGTGACCTGCTGGCCCGCGATTTCCTCGGTTCGCGGCTGTTCCCGCTGTCGGCGCCGATCGGCGGCACCTTGCTCATCGCCGGCTGGCTGGTGATCGCTGGCTCGGCGCTGGTGCGCACACGTTCCTGACCAGGCAGGACCGGTAGCCTTTATCGATGTCTCTGGGGGGCGATGTCTCCGGGCGCACTGCCCGGGACGGTCCTATTCGCGAAAACCGACGCGATCCTGTCACACCGCGTTTGTCGAACGATCAATCCTGCCGGCGCTCGGGCCTATCGAGCGCTTCGCGACCGTGCCGCCGCAGCTTCGCCAATAGACGCCTCTCCGGCCGTTTGGACGCCGGCGCGATGCCCCAGTAGTTGCGGTAGATGTCTTCGAACAGATAGCTCACGGGATGCATGATGCACTCCTTTCAAGATTTGAATCGATCCAACCGGTACGCACAAAAAAAGCCATCCCGATTAGCTCCGTCTGCGCTCCACAAAGAGCCGCAGTTCGCGAACCCATGGGCTGGCACCCGCGTGCCGCCTCTGCGTCGTGGCGGCGGAACCGATGCTCCAGTCGTTGCGGTAGATGTCTTGGAAGAGATAGTTGACGGGATGCATGACACACCTCCTTTTCCTATGGGTTGAATCGATCCAATAAAATGAGTCGACGATGCCCTTGGATCGATTCAAAGATACACTTCGTCGGATCGTTGTTCAAGGCAGAATTTGAACCGATCCAACGAAAGTGTTAGATGGGATGAATTCAGGAGACGAAGATGGCCCCATTGAGCTCTGGAAAGACAAGACCGGTCCGGCTGGCAGACATTGCCAAAGCGGCCGGCGTGTCGCACGGCACCGCGTCCAACGTGTTCGCCCGCCCGGAGATCGTGCGCGAGGAGGTCCGCGAACGGGTCAAGGCGGCAGCCGAGGCAATGGGATATGGCGGACCCGACCCAAAGGGTCGGCTGCTGCGCGCCGGCAAGGTCAACGCCATCGGTGTCGCGACCGCGGAACCGTTGTCCTATTTCTTCAACGACCCTTTCGCCCGAGTGATGATGGCAAGCATCTCGCAGGCTTGCGACGCGACTGGTGCGGGGATCTCGCTGGTCTCCGCCGCCAACAACGAACAGCTCGCCTGGAACATCCAGAGCGCGCTGGTCGACGGCTTCATCGTCTTCTGCATCGAAGGCGGCTCAAGGCTGGTCGAACTGGCGCGCGAACGCAAACTCCCGTTTGTCGCACTCGATCTTGATTCGGACGACGACGGGGCGGTCGCGGCGATCGGTGTCGATAACATTGCCGGCGCCGGTCTCGCGGCGCGCCATCTGACCGAGCTTGGGCATCGTCGATTTGCCGTGCTTGCCCTGCCCTGTGCCGACGCCGGTTTCGGCCCGACCACGCAGGCGCAGGTGGAGAAGGCCCTCTATTCCGGGACGCGTGATCGCCTGCGCGGCTACTTCGCCGAACTCTCGCGCGTCGACCTCGACGTCTCGAAGGTGCCGATCTACGAAACCGTCAATGACGAGGAGAGCGTCTGGGCGGGCCTCGACCATATTTTTGCCGGCGCCGAGACACCGACCGCCATCCTGGCAATGTCGGACAGGATCGCCTTGCATACGCTGGACTGGCTGCRCCAGCACGACATCACTGTCCCGGGCGACGTTTCGATCGTCGGTTTCGACGGCGTCCCGGAAGGGGCGGTCTCCAAGCCGCCGCTGACCACAATCGTCCAGCCGATCGCCGAGATGGGCCGCCTTGCCGTCAAGGCGATCCTCGAAAACGACGGCACATTCAGTCGGCAATCGCTGCCGGTCGACCTCGTGGTGCGAGCCTCATCCGGCCCCTCGCCCGCCTGACGCCTCAACGCCCCATTCTTGTTGCCATCGACGACATGACGAAGGACGCCTGGACCGGCAGTGCGGCGTTTTGAGCCGGTCTGCTTTTCCCGGCCCTGCCAAGGCTCGAAAGCCATTCGAGATAGTAGGCAAGCGCAAACTGCATGGCGATGCCGGCGGCAATCAACAGGCTGTCATAGGCCAGCCCGCCCGGGTTGATCAGCTTCAGCACCTGCGCCGTCAGGGCGAGCACCGTGCCGGCAATGAAAACCGGCAACGATCGCTTGCCCAATATGGCAAGCGGATGATCGCGCCCGGTGCGGAACAGGTTCGAGACGGCGGGGAATGCCACGATCAGGTAGCTCACCGCCAGGATATGCAGCAGCCTCGGCAGTGCCAGGAACGTCTTGTCGAAGCCGGTAAGCACCGGAGGCAGGCCCAGCCAGGAGATCTGCCCCCAGAGCGGACTGTGCACCCAGACCAGCGCCGTGGCGGTGTAGGCCAAAGCGGCGCCAACCAGCCAGCAATTGACCGGGATGGTGCCACCGCGACGCACATGCAGCGTGCCTGCCAGGCCGATGTTGAACAGGAACTGCCACGACAGCGGGTTGAGAAACCAGAAGCCGGGCTCGGGATAGTTCGGCGGCGCGATCTGGTAGATACCGGCGACCAGCCACAGCGCACCGGATGCGACCAGCGCCGGCAATGGCCGGTAGCTGATGAAGAGCAGGAAGACCGGTGCCAGCAGGAGCAGCACCGCATAGACCGGCAGGATGTTGTTGTAGCCGAGCTGATGGCCGAGCGTCACGATGCCGACCAGCACTTGCGGCGTATTCTTGATCAACGGCTCGATGTTGATCATCGTCAACAGCTCCGGTCGGCGGGCGAACACCGCCGCCGCGCAGAAGATCGCCATCACCACCATGGTGGTGACGATGTGGGCGGCATAGAGCACGCCAGCGCGGCGCCACAGCTTCAACGTTGCCAGCAGCCGGTTTCCGGGTTGGAACTTCTTGCCATAGGCGAGCGCGACCGAGATTCCGGAAATCAGCACGAAGACCTCTGCCGCGTCTGAAAAGCCGAAATTCTTGTAGGTCAGATACTCGAAGGCGGTGCCCGGCACGTGGTCGACAAAGATGGTCAGCAAGGCGAGAGCGCGAAGCACGTCTATGCGCGTGTCACGCTCCGAGACGCGCGTATCGCGGTCCGCGATACGCGTGCCGCGATCGGGGACACGCGTGCCGCGGTCCGGGGAAAGTTGGGTGGTCATCGACAAAAGGCCTCAAAGCTGGTTGTTCATGCCGGCAATGCGACCCCCGGCGCACCGCTTCGATTCCTCCCATAGGAATGATATCGGCGAAGAAACGGACAGTAATGCGCCCGGTTCAATCAACTTTCGCGGAGCTTGAAAATATTGCGTTTTGAAGCCGGCAAACTGACCGGAACCGTCATGAAATCAAAAGGATGAGGCCATGACCGAAGAGACCTCACAAGATGGTGCGTTACGGCGTGATCTCGCCTTCTGCTACCGCATTTACAGGCCTGCGGATTCAACTGGTGAATGCTTCTTCCTGCTGCATGGGTCGGGTGTCGATGAGACGACATTGGTGCCGCTGGCACGAGAGATCGCGCTACACGCCACGCTGGTCGCCGTGCGCGGCCGCATCGTCCAGGACGATGGTTTCCGCTGGTTCACGCGCATCACGCCGACGCGCTTCGAACAGTACAGCATCCGCACCGAAACCAACGCTTTTGCAGGGTTCGTCACGGATGTGGCTACACGCCACAATCTCGATCTCTCCCGCACGATCTTTCTCGGCTATTCGAACGGCGCCAATCTGGTTTCGAGCCTGATGCTGCTGCATCCGGGCCTTGTCGAACGCGCCGCGCTGCTGCGGCCGATGCCGGTGCTCGACGACGTGCCGGCGACGGATATGGCAAGCGTGCGGGTGCTGATCGTCGCCGGTGCTGCCGACCTTACCTATGCGCCCTTCGCGCCGGCTCTGGTGACATTGCTCAGCCAACATGGCGCCGACCTCGACGCGAGGATTGTTCCATCGGGTCATGAATTCGGCAGCGCCGACGCGGCAATCGCAAGGCAATGGCTGAAGGCGGTGACGGCAACGGCCGCCTAGCTGCTGGCTGCCGTTGCTGACCAGCATGCCGGCGGCGCCGACCAGAATGCCGGCGGCGCCGACCAGCCTACCCTCGCCCCATCCGGTTCCAGGCATCCAGCCCGGCGATCTTGTAGGCTTCGGCGAGCGTCGGATAGTTGAAGGTGTTGTTGACGAAGAAGTCGACGGTGCCGCCGAGATTGATCACCGCCTGGCCAATGTGGATGAGCTCTGTGGCGCCCTCGCCGATGATGTGCGCACCGAGCAGGCGGCGCGTTTCGATCGAGAACAACAGCTTCAGAAAGCCGGTGTTGACGCCCATGATGTGGCCGCGCGAGGTCTCGCGAAAACGCGCCACGCCGACCTCATAGGCGGCCCCACTTTCACGCACCTGTTCCTCGGACTGGCCGACCGTCGAGATTTCCGGCACCGCATAGATGCCATAGGGAAAGGTTTCAGGCGGCGGCGGCAAGGGCACGCCGAAGGCATGACAGGCCGCCACCCTGCCCTGCTCCATCGAGGTCGAGGCCAGGCTCGGAAAGCCGATGACGTCGCCGGCGGCGTAGATGTTGGGCGCGCTGGTCTGGAAGGTCTGCGGATCGACCTTGATCCGCCCCCTTGAGTCGGCTTCGATGCCGACGATATCCAAGCCCAGGCTGCCGACATTGCCGGTTCGGCCGGCGGCGTAGAGCACCACCTCGGAGCGAATGGTACGGCCATCGGCCAGTTCGACCTCGGCGGCGTCCGGCTTGGACCGGATCTCCTTCACGGCACTGCCCAGCCGGATCGTCATGCCGCGATCACGCATCTGATGGATGAAATCGTCGACGATCTCGCGGTCGACGAAATCGAGGATCGAGTTGCGCGGCTCGACCAGCGTCACCGGCACGTCGAGCGCGGAAAAGATCGTCGCATATTCGACCCCGATGACGCCGGCGCCGATCACGGTCAGCGTACGCGGCAAACGGTCGAGCTCCAGCATCTCGTCGCTGTCGAAGATTCGGGTCCTGTCGAAAGGCACATCGCGCGGCCTGTGCGGCCTTGTGCCGACCGCGATCAGCGCATTGGCAAAACCAACCTCGCTGTAGTCTCCGGTGTCGGTGGTCAGGCTGACCTTGTTGGAGCCAAGAAACTTCACGTCGGCGCGGGCGCTCTTGACCGTGTTGCGCATGAACTGGTGCTGCAGCACCTCGACCTCGTGGTCGAGGGTCTTGTGCAGGCGCTCGACAAGATCGCCGACCGAAATATCCTGCTTGACCCGGTAGCCGCGCCCATAGAAGCCGCGCTCGCGCCAACCCGAGAGGTTGAGCACGGTTTCGCGCAGCGTTTTCGATGGAATGGTGCCGGTATGCACCGAGACGCCACCAAGACGCCGGCCGCGGTCGACCACCAGCGCCGATTTGCCGAGCTTGGCCGACTGCACCGCAGCGCGCCGCCCCGAGGGGCCGCTGCCGATGACCAGCATGTCGTAGTCCATATTGCCCCGTCCTCTGCCCCTGAGCGCTTTGTTGCGCCGCAGCAAGCTAATGCCATCCGCGCCGCAAATTCAACCGATTCGGATTGCGTCTCGTGCCGCTCGCGCCTTGCGCGCCGCAAAAAGCTCGATCTTGATTCCGCCGCGGGCCTTCACCATTTCATTACCGAGCGGCTCGCACCCTATGTCGGGCCTTGTTACGAGGAAATGACATGAACGCGCGCGTTCTTGACGGCGAAATCATCCCGACCAGGCTCGACGATGTCAGGGCCTATGACGGCGTGAGCACGCGGCGCATCCTCGCCTTCGTGATCGACTATATCATCGTTGCGCTGCTCACCATTCCATTCGCCATACTGGTGTTCTTCCTCGGCCTTTTGACGCTTGGGCTTGGCTGGATGCTGTTTGGCGCCCTGGTGCCGGCCGTCGCCATTCTCTACATCTGGAACACACTGGGCAGTGCCGACCAAGCCACCACGGGCATGAAGCTGATGGGCATCCGGCTCGACCGACTCGATGGCAGGCCGATCGACGGTCTGACCGCCGTCGTCCATTCGGTGCTGTTCTGGGCCGGCAACGTCATCTTGTCGCCGCTGGTCCTTCTGGTGACCTTGTTTGCCGATCGCAAGCGCACGCTGCACGACCTTTTGCTCGGCACCGTGGTCAGCCGCACCGACCGCTGAAACGGCCCCCTCGAGCGCTGTCACAGCCGATTGAGTGTAAATGTGAAGGCGTCTAGTCAACCACGCCCTCACAATCCTGTTGAATTTTTCGCCATCCGCGCCAAAGGTAGAGCGATTCGAAGGAGTGTTTCCAAGGCTCGATGACGCAGCATCCGACCCAGTCGCCGCAGTTCTTCCTGACCGCGCCGTCGCCGTGCCCGTATCTCGACGGCCAGTTCGAGCGCAAGGTGTTCACGCATCTGGTTGGCGACAAGGCGGCGGAGATGAACGACCTGCTGACGCAAGGCGGCTTCCGGCGCTCGCAGAACATCGCCTACAGGCCGGCATGCGAGACCTGCCGAGCCTGCGTTTCGGTACGCATCCTCGCCCAGGAATTTAGCGCCAGCCGCAACATGAAGCGGGTGCTGCAGCACAATTCCGACCTCGTCGGCCACATGCACAATGCCGAGCCCTCGACCGAACAATATTCGCTGTTTCGCAGCTACCTCGACGCCCGCCACCGCCGTGGCGGCATGTCCGACATGACGGTGCTCGACTACGCCATGATGGTCGAGGACACCCATGTCGACACCAAGGTGATCGAATACCGGCGGCGCGGGCCCGACACCTTCATCACCGGCAAGGGACAGGGCGAACTGATCGCGGTGGCGCTCACCGACAAGATGGCCGACGGCCTGTCGATGGTCTATTCCTATTTCAATCCCGATTTCGAGGAGCGTTCGCTCGGCACGTTCATGATCCTCGATCACATCGCCCGCGCCCGGGCGATGGGCCTGCCCCATGTCTACCTCGGCTACTGGGTCAACGGCTCGCGCAAGATGAATTATAAGATGCGCTTCATGCCGCAGGAGCATCTCGGCCCGAAAGGCTGGGAGCGCTACACCAACGAAGCGGTTTCACGCTGAGTTTTTCCACGATCCACCCATAACTGTTTCAAAGCGGGGGATGCTGGTCTTTCAGCCGCTTGGCTGGAGAGTGCGCCATTGCGCCGGTCCACCTGCATTTCAATGCGAAAGTTGCTGCATGTCCTCCCACAACGACCACCAGAAAGGCCTTCTGATAACAGCCATCGGCGGCTTGACGCTGACCGTCGATATCCCGCTGATCCGGCTCGCCGACGGCGGCGCATGGACGATCCTGCTGCTGCGCACTGGCACCACCTTCGTCGCGGCCATGATCATCTGGTCGATCTGGCGCGCGCTCAGCCGGAACGCCCCGCAACTCATCCCCGGCTGGTCCGGCCTTGTCGTGGCGATTTGCTACGGGCTGACCTCGATCACCTTCGTCACCGCCGTCTTCCACACCTCGACCGCCGACCTGGTGTTCATCCTGGCCTTCAACCCTGTTTTCGCCGCGTTGCTGTCCTGGATATTCCTGAACGAGAAGCCACGGCTGGTGACGATCGTGGCGATGCTGGTCATGATCCTCGGCGTGCTGGTCATCGTCGGCGGCTCGGTCGGCACCGGGCACCTGTTCGGCGATTTCATGGCGCTATGCTCGGCATTCTTCATCGCGGTCGCCATCACCATCTCGCACGCCAGCGGCAAGGATATGGGATTCACGGCCCTTGTCGGCGTCCTTCTGCCGCTGGCGCTGGCGGCTTTCATGGTCACTGGCGAAGGTTTTCAGGTCAATGCGCCATGGTGGATCATCTTCAACGGCGCCGTCATCATGCCGATCTCGTTCTTTTGCCTCGCCAACGGTCCGAAATACATTTCAGGTCCCGAAGTGGCGATGTTCTACCTGCTCGAAACCGTGCTGGCGCCGGTCTGGGTGTGGATGATCTTTGCCGAGACACCGACCCGCAACAGCCTGATCGGCGGCGTGATCCTGATCGTCACGCTGATCGCGCATTCGCTGTGGCAGTTGCACGACGGACGCAAGCGCCGTGGTGACCTTGCGGTGCATCACCCGGCCTAAGGTATGTCGATATTCAGGTGATGCCGGCCTAACCTGAAACTCAACATCCCTCAACGCGAGCCGGATCGAATCAGGCGCTGGCTTTCTTCACCACGCTGGGTTCAGGCAGAACCTCGATCTGCGGGCCAGCTTCGATTTCAACCGGCGAACCCGGCATGATTTCGTCGGTCAGTTCCACCTCGCGCAGCCACTCGCGCCAGATCGCGACCAATAGGGCCATCAGCACCGGGCCAATGAACAGGCCGAGGAACCCCATGGTCTTGACGCCGCCGATCAGGCCGAAAAAAGTCGGCAGGAAGGGCAGCTTTATCGGCCCGCCGACGAGCTTCGGTCGCAGCGTCTTGTCGACGATGAACAGCTCGACCGCACCCCAGAGGAACAGCGCGAGCCCAGCCATCGGCGACCCGCTGGCGGCGAGGTAGATCGAGACCAGGGTGAAGGACAGCGGTGCGCCGCCGGGGATGAGCGCCATGACGCCGGTCAGGGCGCCGAGCGTCACCGGCGACGGCACGCCGGCCAGCCAGTAGGCAATGCCGAGCACCAGTCCCTCGCCGATGGCGATGACGGTCATGCCGGTCACGGTCGAAGAGATCGTTGCCGGCACGACGCGCGAGATCCGCTCCCATCTGGTCGGCAGGATGCGCTCGCCGAGGCGGTCGATCTGGCCGGCAAAATGCTCGCCGTCGCGATAGGCGAAGAACAGCGCGATCATCATGAACAGCAGCGTCAGGAGCAGGCCGAAGGCGCTGCCGCCGGCGGCAAGGACGCCGCGATAGATGCTGCCGATATTGGCACCGCTGACCAACTGGATCAGTTCGCCGATGCCGCCGGGATGGCCAAAATTGGTCGTCCATTGCTCGTTCAGCCACTCGCCCACGACAGGCATGGTGGCGATCCAGTGCGGCGTCACGGCGCCGTGCCGGTTGGTCTCGATCGCCCAGCCGACCCACTCGCGCACCTCGTTGATGGCGTAGGTGCCGGCAAGCGCGATCGGCACCACCAGGAAGGCAAGGATGAACAGGATGGCAAAGGTCGCGGCGATGGTGCGGTTGCCGCCAACCGCGACAAGCAGGCGCCGGTAGAGCGGCCAGCTTGCAAAAGCGATGACCAGCGCCGCCAGCACCGGAAACAGGAAGCCATGGAAGAAATAGACACCGGCGGCGACGATCAGCACCAGCAGCCAGCGCGCCGCCGACAGCGGCGGAATGACGGCCGATCGCAGCGGCGTCGACAGGCCGAACAGGCGCTGCTGCCGTTCCGGTTTCTGGATTTTTGCTTCCTTCAAACGCCCGCTTCTCCCAAACACCTTTCCTGCTTATGCACTGGTATAGTGCAGCAATCGTGACGATAGTCCAAATGGTGATGGTGAAGCTGCGAGGGCGAGATGGCCGGCAGCCGCCAGAGTGGGGCGCCGCGCATGAAACGCCGACCGCCCCTCTGTCGCCTTCGGCGACATCTCCCCTCGAGGGGGAGATTAGCAGCTACCCAAACTTCCCTGTCCTCGGGAAGCCCTTCGGCACCATGCGGCCGGCAGAGGCGCGGGCGCCGATCCATTCGGCCAGTTCCTCACGCGACCGGATGAAGGTGCGGTCGGCCGAATCCTGCCAGGACAGGCCGCTCTCCAGCGTGAACGGCTTGAGATCCAGAAGGCCGCCGTCCTTGTATTTCTGCAGGCGAACGCCCTTGCCGCGGCCCATCTCCGGGATGTCGGAGAGTGCGAACACCAGCATCTTGCGATTCTCGCCGACGATGGCGAGATGGTCGCCAGTGAGCGGGATGCAGCGCTTGGCCTCGTCGGGCGCCTTGACGTTCATCACCTGCTTGCCTTTGCGGGTGTTGGCGACGACTTCCTCCTCCGGCACGATGAAGCCATTGGCGTCATACGAAGCCAGCAAAAGCTTGCGCTTCGGATCGTGGACGAAGGCGGTGACGATGTCCTGGTCATTGTCCATGTCGACGATGATGCGGATCGGCTCACCATGGCCGCGGCCACCCGGCAGCCGGTCGGCGCCGATGGTGTAGAACTTGCCGCCCGTGGTGAAGACCAGCACCTTGTCAGTGGTCTGGGCATGGAAGGCGAGCTTGAGGCCGTCGCCCTCCTTGAAGGTCAGCGTCGAGAGATCGGCAAGATGCCCCTTCATCGCCCGCAGCCAACCCTTTTCCGAGACGACCACGGTGACCGGCTCGCGCTCGATCATGGCGTGCGCAATGTCGGTCAGGTCGTGTTCGGGCGCATCGGCGAACTGGGTGCGGCGCATGCCGAGCTCGGTCTCCGGGCCGAACTTGTCACGGATACTGGTGACTTCCCACTTGATCGTCGCCCATTGCTTTTCGTTTGAAGCAAGCAGCGCTTCGATCTGCTTCTTCTCGGCGCTCAGACCGTCGAATTCCTTGCGGATCTCGAATTCTTCCAGCTTGCGCAGAGCCCGCAACCGCATGTTGAGGATCGCTTCGGCCTGGGTGTCGGTGAGCGACCAGCGGGCCATCATCACCTGCTTGGGCTCATCCTCCTCGCGAATGATCCTGATCACCTCATCGATGTTGAGATAGGCGATCAGGTAGCCGGCGAGGATCTCCAGCCGTCTTTCGATCTCGCCAAGGCGATGTTTCGAGCGGCGAACAAGCACGTCACGGCGGTGTTCGAGCCATTCCTGCAGCACGCCTTTCAGCGACAGGACGTTGGGCACCTTGCCGCGCGACAGGACGTTCATGTTGAGCGGGAAGCGGCTTTCGAGCTCGGTCAGCTTGAAAAGCGATTCCATCAGGATGCCCGGGTCGACCGAGCGGCTCTTCGGCACCAGCACGACGCGGATGTCTTCGGCACTTTCGTCGCGGATATCCTCGAGCAGCGGCAGCTTGCGCGCCATCAAGAGCTCGGCGATCTTCTCGATCAGCCGCGCCTTCTGCACGCCGTAGGGGATTTCGGTGACGACGATGCTCCAGGTGCCCCTACCCTGGTCCTCCTGGATCCACTTCGACCGGACGCGAAAGCCGCCGCGCCCTGTTTCATAGGCTTCGAGGATGGCGGCGCGGCTGTCGACGATGATGCCACCGGTCGGGAAGTCCGGACCCTGGACAAAGTCCATCAGCTTCGCCACCGGCGCATCGCGATGCTCGATCAGGTGAAGTGCCGCATCGCAAAGCTCGGCCGCGTTGTGAGGCGGGATCGATGTTGCCATGCCCACGGCAATGCCAGACGAGCCGTTGGCGAGCAGGTTTGGAAAGGCGCCGGGCAAAACCACCGGCTCCTCGTCTTCTTCATTGTAGGTCGGCCGGTAGTCGACGGCATCCTCGGTGATGCCGGACAACAGCTCGGTCGCCACATCGGTCATGCGCGCTTCGGTGTAGCGCATGGCGGCGGCGTTATCGCCGTCGATGTTGCCGAAATTGCCCTGCCCGTCGACCAGGGGGTAGCGCATCGAAAAATCCTGCGCCAGCCGCACCAGCGCGTCATAGATCGATTGATCGCCATGCGGGTGGAACTTGCCCATCACCTCGCCGACGATGCGGGCGCACTTGGCAAAGCCCTGGTCGGGGTTCAGCCGCAGCAGACGCATGGCGTGCATGATGCGGCGATGGACCGGTTTCAGTCCGTCGCGCACGTCCGGCAGCGCCCGGTGCATGATGGTCGACAGCGCATAGGCCAGATAGCGCTCTTCCAACGCCTTCTTCAGATCGACCGGTTCGACATGATCGCCACCGCCATTTTCAGGCGGCAAAAGCCTTTTTCCCATGGGCTGGACCTAGCCGAGCGGGTGATTCGCGGCAAGGGGCCGGCAGATGTACCGGCGCTTCTGCAACATGAAACCGCAGGCCAACGGATGTCGACCAACATCAGCCTGTTACATCAGGCCTCTAAGGCCAAGCGTGATGATATCGGGCAACCGGCTCTTCATTACAAACGGCTCTTCATTACAAATTCACCGGTTTGCGCAAAGACGGTGGGATCGAGTTTGCCTTTCACCGTGATTTTCGACCATTGTGCCGGGACACGCCTTTTTCCCGTCCAGTTCGTCACGGAATGGTGATGGCGCAAAGAATTGAAAAATAATTTCAGGACACTCTCAGGGACCTTGCGATGACAATCAACCGCTCAACTCTCCAGAAGTTCGCCTTTTCGACCTTTTTGCTCACGCTGCCGCTGAACGCGGCCCTCGCCCAGGATGCAGCGGTCGCCGACCGGCTGAAGGCTGCACTTTCCGCCCAGGGCGTCGACATCTCCTGGACCGGCGTGACCGGCGACAACACCAGCATGGTTCTGCAGGGCGTTGCCATCAAGCCGGCGGCGGAAAAGGAAGCGCTCCCCATCGGCGACGTCAAGTTAGAGGGCGTCACCGAGGCAAATGGCGGCTATGACATCGCCACCGTGTCGACGTCGGCATTCGAACACTCAAAGGACGGCGTCACGCTCAACCTCAGCCCCTTCGTCATCCACGGCATGACGGTTCCGGCCAACGGCTCCACCGGTCCGCTGGGCTCGCTGATGATGTACAAGTCGGCTGAACTCTCAAACATGACCGTCAAGGTCGCAGACAAGACCGCCTTCTCGATGGACGGGCTTGCCGTCGAGATCACGCCGCCGGCCGACGGCAAGGCGATGGAATTCACCGCCACCACGGAAAAGTTCAATGCCGACCTGACGCTGGTCGACGACCCCAAGTCCAAGGAAGTCATCAACGCGCTCGGCTACCAGAACATCGCGGGCAATCTCGAGATGGCCGGCACCTGGCAGCCCACGGACGGCAAGATGGAACTGTCGAAATACGACATTTCCGTCGAGAACGCCGGCACGCTCGGCATGACCTTCGACCTCGGCGGCTACACGATGGACTTCATCAAGTCGCTGCAGGAAATGCAGAAGAAGATGGCGGCACAGCCCGAAGGTGCCGACAATTCGGCGCAAGGCATGGCCATGCTCGGCCTGTTGCAGCAGCTTTCGTTCAACAGCGCCTCGATCCGTTTCGACGACGATTCGCTGACCAACAAGGTGCTGGAATATGTCGGCAAGCAGCAAGGCATGTCGGCCAAGGACATCGCCAACCAGGCCAAGGCGATCGTGCCGTTCGGCATGGCTCAGCTCAACAATCCGGAACTGACGGCGCAAGTCACGGCCGCAGTCGGCAAATATCTCGACGATCCGAAGAGCCTCGAAATCTCGGCCGAACCGCCGGCATCTGTGCCGTTCGCGCTGATCATGGCGGGAGCCATGTCCAACCCGCTCGAATTGCCGAAGACGCTCGGCGTCGCCGTCAAGGCGAACGAAGACTGATCGAAGCGATCCCGATACGCGAAAAAGCCCGGCAGCGATGCCGGGCTTTTTTTGTGGGATTAGCGAATCGAAAGAATCGGTTCTGGCGGTTCTTTAAAGCATCACCCGAAGCGGGATCAGGCGTCCTTCTTGGGTGCGGCGACGCGCAGCGCCAGTTCGCGGAGCTGCTGCGGGCTTGCTTCCGAAGGCGCGTTCATCAACAAATCGTACGCCTGCTGGTTCATCGGGAACATGGTGATCTCACGCAGGTTCTTCGCGCCGACCAGCAGCATGACGACACGATCGACGCCGGCGGCCATGCCGCCATGCGGCGGCGCGCCGTACTGGAAGGCGCGGTAGAGGCCGCCGAAGCGCTCCTCGACCGTGGCGCGATCCAGCCCGACCGTCTCGAACGCCTTGACCATGGTCTCGGGCAAATGGTTGCGGATACCGCCAGAGGCGATTTCGAAGCCATTGCAGACCATATCGTACTGGAACGCCTTGATGCCGAGCAGATCCTCGCCATTCAGTGCGTCGATGCCACCCTGCGGCATCGAGAACGGGTTGTGGGCGAAGTCGATCTTCTTCTCTTCTTCGTTCCATTCGAAGAACGGGAAGTCGACGATCCAGCACAGTTCGAAACGCTCACGGTCGACAAGGTTCAGCTCCTCGCCGGCGCGGGTGCGCGCGGCACCGGCGAAAGACACGAACTTCTTCGGGTCGCCGGCGACAAAGAAAGCGGCGTCGCCGTCGGCAAGGCCGAGCTGTTGGCGGATCGCTTCGGTGCGCTCCTCGCCGATGTTCTTGGCGAGCGGACCGGCGCCTTCGATCTTGTCACCCTCCTTGCGCCAGAAGATGTAGCCCAGCCCGGGCTGGCCCTCGCCTTGCGCCCACGAATTCATGCGGTCGCAGAAGGCACGGCTGCCGCCGGTCTTGGCCGGAATGCCCCACACCTCGGCCCTCGGGTCGTTGGCCAGGATGTTGGCGAACACCTTGAAGCCGGAATCGCGGAAGTGATCGGAGACGGCCTGCATCTCGATCGGGTTGCGAAGGTCCGGCTTGTCGGAACCGTATTTGCGCATGGCGACGTCATAGGGGATGCGCTGGAATTTCTGCGTCACGGGCTTGCCGTTGGCGAAGGTCTCGAAGACCCCGCGCATGACCGGTTCCATGGTCGACAGAACGTCGTCCTGCTCGACGAAACTCATTTCGAGGTCGAGCTGGTAGAATTCGCCCGGCAGCCGGTCGGCGCGCGGGTCCTCGTCGCGGAAGCATGGCGCGATCTGGAAGTAACGGTCGAAGCCCGACACCATGATCAGCTGCTTGTACTGCTGCGGCGCCTGCGGCAGCGCATAGAAGGTGCCGGGATGGATGCGCGACGGCACCAGGAAGTCGCGCGCGCCTTCCGGCGACGAAGCGGTCAGGATCGGCGTCGAGAATTCGGTGAAGCCGACCTCGCCCATACGCCTGCGCATTTCGGCGATGATTTTTGTCCGGGCGATGATGTTCTTGTGCAGGGTCTCACGGCGCAGGTCGAGGAAGCGGTATTTCAGCCTTATATCCTCGGGATAGTCAGGCTCGCCGAACACCGGCAGCGGCAATTCCTTGGCCGCCGACAGCACCTCGATCTCGCGTGCGAAAATCTCGATCTCGCCGGTGGGCAGGTTGGCGTTCGTGGTCTCGGGCAAGCGCGCCTTGACCTCGCCGTCGACGCGGATGACCCACTCGCCACGCACGGTCTCGGCAACCTTGAAGGCCGGCGAATCCGGATCGGCGACGATCTGGGTCAGGCCATAATTGTCGCGCAGGTCGATGAACAGCAGGCCGCCATGATCGCGCACGCGATGCACCCAGCCAGACAGGCGAACGGTCGAGCCGACGTCGCTCTTCCTCAATTGGGCACAGGTATGGCTGCGGTAACGGTGCATTGTCATTGGTAGGGTCCGGGGTGCTGCGTTGCCGGCCGAAGCATCACAGCCCGGCCTCAAAATTTGCGCGAAAAGCGCATGGGAGGCCGGATTTGTCAAGGCAAGTGGCGCCGGGCGCCGCCCGACAGGCGCAGCAAGCCCCTTGGCTAGCGACAGCGCAACGGATTCAGGCGGCGTCCCCACGGCAAGCCGCGTCGTAATCGGCCAGCACCTGGCCGATCGCTGTATGAAGAATGGCCTCGGGATTCCCTGCAGGCCCGAGTTCGGCCGGCACCATCGGCAGGAATTGCCGCATCAGCGTTTCGGGAATAGCGACGCCGTTGAGCACCTCGCGCAGGCGGCCAACTGCAACGCCGGCAGTGGGGTTGCTCCAGTAATAGCGGATGCGGTCACTGTAGCTGTAGTGCCGCTGCAAATAGAGGCTCGCGTCACTGCCGTGATAGTGACTGTGCCAATGGCCCGGCGCTGCGAGCATCACGCGCTCCATCGTGCGGGCCAGCGACCTATTGCCATAATCCGCGACCATTTCGGACGCGATCAGGTCGAGCCCGTAAAGCGCCTCGCGCAAGGCGAATGTCAGGCCCGGGCCGACCTTGAGGATGGGAAAGCCATTTCTGACAAGTGCCGTCAGCGCCGCGCGGCTCTGATAGTCGGTGGAATGCGCCTCGTAGACGAGCGACAGTTCCTCATCAAGCAGTCCGGTCAGCGCTTTCGACGCCTCCGGCCTGTAGGCGACGACGTTCTGGCTGCCGAATTCAACGCCCGGCTGCACGACCACGGCGATGACGCGGCCAAACGCTTCGGCCAGGCCTTCCCGGGCAAAGATCTGGCGATGCACATCGATCGTGCGGCGCGCCGCTGCCGCTTCGGTGGGCCTCAGATTGCTGATCGTGTGATCGACGCCGCCCGGGGCGGGAACCTCGGTGCCTATGATGTAGACCGGCAATGCACCGCCACTGGCGTGGGCCGCCTTTTCAGCCGCCCTGGCCAGCCGCACCGCCCGCATGGCGATCGTCTCGTCGTCCAGGGCCGCCGGCTCGCCGGCGCATCCCATCGACGCGTCGAGGTGGATCTTGCTGAAGCCGGCCCAGACATAGGCGGTGACCATGGCTTCGGCCTTGCTCATCGCCTGTGCGGCCGGCTCCGCGCGCCACGGGTTCGGTCCAAGGTGGTCGCCACCGAAGATGATGCGTGAGGCCTCCAGACCTTCCCTGCTGGCGATCTCCTGCACGAAGGCGATGAACAGGTCCGGGGTCATCCCGGTGTAGCCGCCGAACTGATTGACCTGGTTGCAGGTTGCCTCGATCAGCAGCGTGGTTTCCTTGTCCCGGACGGCGCGCCTGATGGCGGTCTGGATCACCAGCGGATGGGCCGAGCAGATCGAGGTGATGCCATAAGGCGATCCGTTTCTGCGGGCGGTGGCGAGGCCTGCAAGCGGGTTGGCCATCATGTCGCCCTCTGTGTCCCGGCGATGAAGCCGTCAAGCACGTCGAAGCCGGCGATGCCTTCCATGGGTCCGCGCCGCGTGACGTTGCGGGCGCCGGCGGCATTGGCATAGAACAGCGCCTTGCCAGGCTCCATCCCCATGCGCCGGCAGGTCAGGTAGGTCGCGCCGAAACAGTCGCCGGCTCCGGTCGGGTCCACTTCCTCCACCCGGAAGCCGGCGCAGTCGATCCTGCTGCCATCGGCACCGAACCGGGACGAGCCGGCAGCCCCGCGCTTCAGCACGATCTCGCCGACGCCCCTGGCGATCAACGCCTTCACCGCCTGGCATTCATCGTCGACCCCTGCCGCGGTAAGCAACTCTTCGCCGGAAGGAAGCAGCAGATCGGCATCGTCGACCAGGGCCGAAAATTGCGCGCCGTCGGCGCCGTCGATCAGTTCCTTGCGCACATTCGGATCGAAGGAGGTCGAGCCGCCGCGGGCGCGCACTGCCTTCGTGGCATAGGCAACGATGTCCCTCAGCCCGGCTACGGACAGAGTGGATCCCATGACATGCAGGTGACCGGCCCTGTCCGCCAGTTGGCGCGCCTCGCTGGTGAGGCGGATTTGCCCGGCGGCGGATTCGGCAATGTTGTAGACGAAGTCGCGGCCGCCATCGGGCCTGTAGCGAACGAAAGCGCTTCCGGTCGGGTAGCGATCGCTGACGGCCACGGCGGACACGTCGACGCCGTCGCGCCTGAGCCTTTCCAGATTGATCGTGCCAAAATCGTCGCGGCCGACGCAGGCGACGAGCCCGGCGGCGGCGCCCAGCCTTGCGACCTGATCGATGAAGATGGCAGGAGCACCGCTCGGGTAAGGGCCGACCAGCGTCATCGGTTCGAGGAAACCCAGACCCCGCTCCGTGGCCATGATCTCGACCAGGATTTCGCCGGCGGCAATCGTCGGCCCCACGGATTCGGACGCGATCTCCCTTCGGCGGGAAAAGCTCATTCCTGTAATTCCTTCTCTCCCCAGCCGGAGCGGACGCGGATCGTGTCGGTGTGCGGGTTGTACGATCGCTCCTGACCTGTAGCCGAGGTAATTCGCATCGCGAGCGAAGTCAACACAAACTGCACGTACGTTCACTTTATTTACTACGCACGCGCGTTTCCCGATGTGCCAAATGGCAGAAAGCTGTGCGCCGCGTTGGGTCTGGCCGCCAATATCAACTCCTATGCAGCTTGACTTGCGTGTTTTCAAGCGCAATAAAATATATACGCATGTTCACTTACACATGCGCATTCGTAAAGGAGGAGACGAAATGCCAATTGGTAAGCCTATTGGAATTCTCGCCGCGTCGGTCGCCGCTTCCGCACTGATGGCGACTGCCGCCCTGGCCGCGGAGATCACGGTTGCGACGGTCAACAATGGCGACATGATCATCATGCAGAAGCTGTCGCCGGAATGGGAGAAGGCGACGGGAAACAAGGTCAACTGGGTGGTGCTGGAGGAAAACGTCCTGCGCGAGCGGGTCACCACCGACATCGCCACCAAGGGCGGCCAGTTCGACGTGCTGACCATCGGCGGCTATGAAACGCCGATCTGGGGCAAGAGCGGCTGGCTGACATCGCTCAACGATCTTGGCGTCGATTATGACTATGACGATCTCATCGCGCCGGTGCGAAGCGGCCTGACGGTCGACGGCAAGCTCTATGCCGTGCCCTTCTACGCCGAAAGCTCGTTCACGCTCTACCGCAAGGATCTGTTCGACGCCGCCGGGCTGAAGATGCCGGAGCAGCCCACCTATGACCAGATCACCGAATTCGCCGACAAACTCACCGACAAGTCGAAGGAGCAATACGGCCTGTGCCTGCGCGGCAAGCCGGGCTGGGGCGAGAACATGGCCTTTGTCGGCACGCTGGTGAACACGTTCGGCGGCCGCTGGTTCGACATGGACTGGAAGCCGCAGATCAATTCGGACGCATGGAAGAAGGCGATCGGCTGGTATGTCGACACGATGAAGAAGGATGGACCTCCCGGAATAAGCTCCAACGGCTTCAACGAGAACCAGACCTTGTTCGCCTCCGGCCATTGCGCCATGTGGATCGACGCCACGTCGGCGGCGGGTCGTGTCTATGATCCGAAGCAGAGCAAGGTTGCAGACAAGGTCGCCTTCGCCAAGGCACCGGTGGCGGTCACCCCCAACGGTTCGGCCTGGGGCTGGGCATGGAGCTTGGCCATCCCGGCGAGTTCCACCAAGGCGGACGCCGCGAAGTCGTTCGTGAAATGGGCGACCTCGAAAGCCTACGTCCAGCGCGTCGGCGAGACCGAAGGTTGGGTTGCCGCACCTCCGGGAACGCGCAAATCCACCTATGCCAGCCCGGACTACCAGAAAGCAGCCCCCTTCGCCGCAACGGTGCTTTCGGCGATCGAATCCGCCGATCCGACCAAGCAGACCAAGGACCCGGTTCCCTATACCGGCATCCAGTTCGTCGCCATCCCCGAATTCCAGGGCATCGGCACCGAGGTCGGCCAGGCGATTGCCGCCGCGGTCACCGGTCAGCAGTCGGTCGACGATGTGCTCAATGGCGCCCAGACCGCCGTGGAGAAGACGATGACGGAGGCAGGCTACATCAAATAGGCGGGTTCAAGCCCAGACAGGTGAGCCAGGAGGCGGAATGAGCACAGCCTCCTGGCGGTCCGGGCCTGAAAAGCCTCCCATTGTAGCAGGCCTGGAGGATGCACGGATCCGCCACAGCGGGTCCGTGCGTTTCTCAGGCGGCGTCAAGGATCCGATGGGGCACGTCTCCCGTGACGTTGCGCCGGTCGCCATCCGGGCGCTCTGACAGCGTTTTCAAAAACTCGCGGAATTGGAATTGGACATGAAACTGAACAACAAGATTGCCCTCATAACAGGCGGTGCGCGCGGCATTGGCCTGGGCTTCGCGCAAGCCTATGTGCGCGAAGGCGCCAAGGTGGTGATTGCCGATATCGACATCGAGCGTGCCACGCGGGCAGCCGCCGCGATCGGTGCGGCGGCCAGAGCCATCCAGCTTGACGTCACCGACCTCGGTGCGATCGAGAGGGTCGTGGCGGAGGTCGACCGCGATTTCGGCGGCATCGATATCCTCGTCAACAATGCAGCCATCTTCGACATGGCACCGATAACCGACATCACCGAAGCGAGCTATGACAGGGTGTTCGCCATCAATCTCAAGGCGCCGCTGTTCATGATGAAGGCGGTGGCCAATGTGATGATCGCGCGCGGCCGCGGCGGCAAGATCATCAACATGGCGAGCCAGGCCGGTCGCCGCGGCGAGGCGCTGGTGACGCTTTACTGCGCCTCCAAGGCAGCGATCATTTCGGCCACGCAGTCGGCGGCGCTGGCGCTGGTCAAACACGGCATCAATGTCAACGCGATCGCGCCCGGTGTCGTCGACGGCGAGCACTGGGATGTTGTCGATGCGCACTTCGCCCGCTGGGAAGGCCTCAAGCCGGGCGAAAAGAAGGCCGCCGTGGCCAGATCTGTTCCGATCGGCCGCTTCGCACAGCCCGAGGATATTGCCGGGCTCGCCGTGTTCCTGGCCTCGCCCGACAGCGACTATATCCTGGCGCAGACCTACAATGTCGACGGCGGCAACTGGATGAGCTGACGCGCCCGAGCCGCGTCATCCGGGACAAGGTCGTCCAAGCAGGGAGACTGAAATGAAGGCCATCCGATTTACCGCCGCAGGCGTTGCCGGCATGGCGGAGCTGGAGATGCCCACAATCAAACCGGGGCATGCCCTGGTACGGGTCCGCGCGGCCGGCCTTTGCCATACCGATATCGAGGTGCTGCATGGCCGCTACAGCGAAGGCGCGTTTCCGCTGGTCCCCGGCCACGAATATGCGGGCACCGTCGAGGTGGTCGCCAGCGATGTCACCACCGTCAAGCCTGGCGACCGGGTCGCTGTCGATCCCAACATCCCGTGCGGGCATTGCCCGGCCTGCAGGAAGGGCCTGACCAATCTGTGCGCCAGCCTGAAGGCCTATGGCGTGACCGAGAACGGTGGCTTCGCCGAGTTCAGCATGGTTGCCGTCGACCATCTGCATGGGATCGGCGATCTCGGTTTCGCCACGGCAGCACTCGCCGAGCCGCTCGCCTGTGTCCTCAATGGTCTCGGCGCCGCCGGCCTCGCGACCGGCAACAGGACGCCCGGCACCGCGCTGGTCTTCGGCGCCGGGCCGATCGGCCTGCTGCTTGCCCTCTCGCTCCGGGCCAAGGGCGTCAGCAGCGTGGCGGTCGCCGATATCAGCAAACAGCGCCTCGCCTTCGCCGAGGCGCTCGGGCTGGAACCGCTGGTGTCCGGATCGCAGGCGCTGTCGGCGCGGGCGCGGGGCTTCGATTTCGTCGCCGACGCCACCGGCGTCGCCAAGGTGGTTGAAGGCATGATCGGTTTCACCGCCGATGGCGGGACGGCGCTCATTTTCGGTGTCTGCGCACCCGATGCCAGGATCTCGGTTGCCCCGTTCGAGATTTTCCGCCGGCAGATCAGATTGGCGGGGTCGCACTCATTGAACCGCAACATCCCGCAGGCGCTCGACATTCTCAGCCAGGACGACGGCACGATGGCACGGCTTGTCAGCCATCGGCTGCCGCTTTCCGAACTGCTCCCGTTCTTCGCCAAAGCCGCCGGCGACCCAACGACGATGAAAGTACAGTTTTCCTCGGAGCCGTGATTTCCAAAAATTCAGCCGCGCCCATGAACCACGCGCGGTCTCCTGCGCCCGGAAAGTATATCCCACCTCCTTTCCGCAAAAAGGTGACTCAAGTAGACAGTGGCGACGGCAGTTCGAGCAGGGAGCCCGTGAATGGCAAAGACAATCAGGACGATGGAGGACTTCTCGGCCTTCGTCGGCTTGTCCCGCACGACGGTTTCCAAATATTTCAACGACCCCAGCTCGGTACGGAAAAACACTCGAAACGTGATCGAGGCCGCGCAAAGGAAGTCCGGCTTTCGGCCGAGCATGTTCGCCGTCAATCTCAATCGCCGCCGCAGCAACATTCTGGGCGTCATCATTCCGAATTCGACGGACCCGTTCTACATGGCGCTGACGCGCCGTATCGAAACGATCGCCAACGAAGCCGGTTTCCTGGCTTTTGTGCTGTCTTCCGACGGACGCGCCGAAATGGAAGACCAGGCGATCCAGACATTCAAGTCGATGAACATTGCCGGCGCCATCATAGCGCCGCTCGGCGTGCAGTCCCATCACCGTATCCTGGCCGAACTCGGATCGAGCATCCCGCTGATCTATGTCGACTCGCCGCTCGACGAGACCTCGTCGTTCGTCGGCACCGACAACAGGCAGAGCTTCAGGCTCATCGTCGATTATCTCTGCAGGTCAGGCGAGCCGCCTTGTTATTTCGCCATGCCGCTGGTCAACAACAACGCCTCGGCCAGACAGGACGCCTATGTCGAGGCCATGCAGCAGTTCAAGATGACGCCTGAAATCGTGCCCGTCGTCGACGCGCGTTCATGGGATTTCGAGAAATTCGGCTTTGATGAAGCGCTTCGTATCCTGAAGGGGCAAGGTTTTCCGACCAGGACCGTGCTTTGCGCCAACGACCGTGTTGCCTTCGGCGTGATCGCGGGCGCGTATCAACTGGGCCTGAAAGTAGGCCACGGGGCCGACTGCGACATGCGGGTCGCGGGGCATGACGACCATCCCTTGTCGCGCYACGCCTGCCCGCCGATCACGACTGTTGCGCAGAACTACAACGAGATCGGCCGCCTGGCCATCGAACTTCTGCTGGAGAGGCTGGATGAGAAATCCTCGGCCAAACCAGACGGCGGACGCATCCTGCTCAACGCGGAATTGATGCTGCGAAGTTCGGCTTGAGCCGGCACAGGCGGGCTGAACGCCACAACAGAGCCGGCGATCTCCCATCTTTCGCAGCGCGGTTATCCGCGCGGCCGAGTTCCGTTTGGAATTGTCGCTGGCATTGACGGAAGCGATGGTTCAAGAAGGATCAACGACAAGCGGTTGTTTTCCTTCATGTCCTCCATCCGCCCGCTGATCCCGCTCCTGCTCGCCGCCGGCATCCTGCTTGGCGGCAATGGGCTGCAGAGCACGCTGATCGCGCTGCGCGGCGCGCAGGAAGGGTTTTCCTCCTCCGACATCGGTCTGATGGGCACCTTCTATTTCGCCGGCTTCCTGCTCGGCTGCCTGGCCATCACCCGCATCATGAAGGCGGTGGGCCATATCAGGGCCTTTTCGGCGCTGGCGGCAATCGCCTCTGTCGGCACCCTGTTGCTGGTGCTGGTTCTCGATCCGGTGATGTGGTGCGCGGTGCGCTTTGCCGGCGGCTTCTGCTTTGCCGGACTGTTCACCATCGTCGAAAGCTGGCTGAATTCCGGCGTCAGCAATCGCGACCGCGCGCGCGTGCTGGCGATCTACAGGATGGTCGACACCGGTTCGGTGACCGGCGCCCAGTTCCTCATCCCGATCTTCGGTGCCGGCGGCTTCACCATTTTTGCCATCATGTCGATCATGATCACGCTCTCGCTGGTGCCGGTCTCGCTGGGCGACCGCTCCAACCCGACGCCGCCCGAGGAGGTCAAGCTCGACCTGGCGCGCGTCTGGCGGATTTCGCCGCTGGGCTGCTTCGGCTGCATGGCCGTCGGTGTCACCAACAGCGCCTTTCGCACATTGTCGCCGGTCTATGCCGAGCAGATCGGCATGTCGGTTGCCGATGTCGTCACCTTCGTCAGCGTCGGCATCTTCGGCGGTGCCATCATCCAGTATCCGCTCGGCTACCTCTCCGACCGCTGGGACCGGCGTCGGGTGCTGTTGATCACGACCTGCTGCGCGATGCTTTCGGCACTGGCGCTGGTGTTCATCGCCGGCAGCAATCCGCTGCTCAACTTCGTCATCATCTTCATCTTCGGCTGTTTCGCCATGCCGCTCTATTCGCTGTCGGCGGCGCATTCCAACGACCGCGCCGACACCGGCGAGTTCGTGCTGATCAACGCGGCCTTGATGTTGTTCTATTCCTTTGGTGCCATTGGCGGGCCGTTCGCCGCCTCGACGGCGATGCAGTATTTCGGACCGAGCGCGCTGTTCGTGTTCAGCGCCGTCGTCTATGCGATCTTCATCGCCGTCATCCTCTACCGGATGCAGGCCCGCTCCGGCGTGCCGGTGGGCAAGCGCAGCCGCTTCACCGCGCTGTTGCGCACATCGACGATTTTCGCGCGGCTGGCCAGAAGAAACGGCGATTCCGATGGGCCGGGAACCCCATGACGATGGCGCCACAGCTTGACGAAAGCGCTTCCGGCTGAAATCTAGGAAGACCTTACTCCTGTCAAAAGCGATTTGATGCACGTCATCACCACCCAGAAAGAACTCGAGACCGTTCTCGCCGCTTTCGAAAAGTCGGATTTCGTCACCGTCGATACCGAATTCATTCGAGAAACGACCTTTTGGCCGATCCTGTGCCTGATCCAGATGGCCGCACCCGGCGTGACGGCGCTGATCGATCCGCTGTCGCCCGACATCAACCTGGCGCCATTCTTCAAGCTGATGGCCAACGAGGCTGTGGTCAAAGTCTTCCACGCCGCAAGGCAGGACATCGAAATCATCGTCCATCTCGGCGACCTCGTTCCGCATCCGGTTTTCGACACGCAAGTGGCGGCGATGGTCTGCGGCTTCGGCGACAGCGTTTCCTACGATCAGCTCGTGCAGCGGATCACCGGCGCGCGGCTCGACAAGTCATCGCGCTTCACCGACTGGCGCCACCGGCCGCTTTCCGACAAGCAGCTCGACTATGCGCTGGCCGACGTCACCCATCTGATCGAGGTCTACCAGCATCTCAGCGCCGAGCTGGTGCGGGAAAACCGCGCTCACTGGCTGAACGAGGAGATGGATGTCCTGACCTCGCGCGAGACCTACGATCCGCATCCCGAGGACGCCTGGAAGCGGCTGAAGATGCGGCTGCGCAAACCGCAGGAACTGGCGATCGTGCAGGCCGTGGCCGCATGGCGCGAACGCGAAGCGCGCGAACGCGACGTACCGCGCGGCCGCGTGCTCAAGGATGACGCAATCTACGAGGTCGCGCAGCAGGCGCCGCGCGACGCGGCCGCCCTTGGCAAGCTGCGCACGACGCCGAAAGGCTGGGAGCGCTCGTCGACGGCGACGGCCCTGCTTGGCGCTGTCAACGCCGCGCTTGCCTTGCCCAAGGAGCAGATGCCGAAGCTGCCGAAGAACTTCCAGCCGCCCGAAGGCTCGAGCGCGGCGTCGGAACTGTTGAAGGTGCTGCTCAGGATCGTCGCCGAAAAGGAAGGTGTCGCCTCGAAAGTGCTGGCCTCCAGCGATGACATCGACCGCATTGCGGCAGAGGGCGAGGAGGCCGACGTGCCAGCCCTGCAAGGCTGGCGGCGCGCGGTGTTCGGCGAGGCCGCGCTGAAGCTGGTGCGCGGTGAGATCGGCTTCAAGTTCGACAAGCGCAAGATCGCGGTTTTCGATCTTTAGCGTCGGCCTCGCCCTTCTCCCCTTGTGGGAGAAGGTGGATCGGCGCGTAGCACCGAGACGGATGAGGGGTGCTGGAAGAAACGCTGCGTGAAAAATCGATGAACTTTTAGCGCTTACATCTTCAAGGTATTGATCCGTCCAACACCCCTCATCCGACCGAGCTTCGCTCGGCCACCTTCTCCCACAGGGGGAGAAGGTGAGGCTGGCGATGCTTACACGGCTCCGAGCAGATGCAGCGGAAACCAGATCCAGGCGAGCGCCAGCACGGTAGCACCGAGGAAGAAAGACCGGCTGCGCAGCCGCAGATTGTTGCTGGTCAGGTGGACCCAGGCGTGGAAATAGCGCGACGCGACAAAAATCCACATCAGCGCCAGGGTCAGGAAGTTGACGCCGTTGGTCACGTGCAGCGTCAGGCACAGCACGTAGAACAGCACCGGCAATTCGAACTGGTTGATGAGATTGCTGGCAACGGTGATGCTGGAGGCCGGCTCGGTCGAGCGTAGCTTGTACTGACCGGCCTTGGCTTCACCTGACCTGACCGCCCCATATCTGCGGTGACCCAGGACGATATAGACGATGTAGATCAGCAGCACCTGCGCCAGCAACGGCCAGAAGATCGTGGTCTGGTTCATGAACTGCCCTGCCCCGTTTTGGCGTCAAGCCTGGTGTTTCTGACCCGCCAGCCAGAAAGCGGCGATGACTGTCAACGGGACGGCGAGAAGCGCGAATTTGGTGACGATCAGCGCCGAGGCGAGAGACAGCGAATCCGGATTGGCCGACAGGAAATCGGACAGCAGGCTCGCCACCGCGATGTTCTGGGCATAATCGGCCAGCGTGTACGGCAGTACCAGAATCAGCGCGAAGATCGACTGCAACTGCCCCGGCAACACGCGGAAATTCTTCAATCGCCGGCCGGTGGCCAGGATCAGGCTGACCAGTGTAACCGACAACAGCGCCGGGAACAGCAAATCAAAGGTCAGATAGTGCCAGACGAGAATGATCTCGCCGCCGCGCCGGCCGAGCGCCGTCAGCCAGGCCATGCCTTCGTCCGGCGTGAAGCCGAGAAAGCGCATATCAAGTGACGCCAGGCCGCCGCTCAACTGGCGGAAATAGAAGAATTCCAGCACCGTCATGGCGATGAAAACCGCCGCCGACAGGAAACAGAGCGCGGCCGCGTGGCGCGACAGCCGCAGGATCGTTGCGGCCAGGTTGCGCCAGAGCCCGTACGGATCGGGCTCCGCCGGGATAATTCGGGCTTTCGCGGGTAATCGTGACGTCATGGGCGTGGCTTTCACGAAGTCCGGCGTTGGATATGCGTACAAAAGTGGCGCGTTCGCGGAAATCGGCAAGATCGCGACCGCCGACATAACCCATAGCGGCTTTCAGCCCGCCTGCAAGCTGGTGCAGCACGCCAGACACAGGTCCTTTGTAGGGAAC
>NZ_JBFUDZ010000055.1:0-33148 GCF_056404455.1 Mesorhizobium sp. P2_D1 | reverse complement strand
GAACAGGTGCGGTTCTGCAAAGTCGACGAACATACGCTGACTTACACCTCGCCCCCCACCCAAAATCCGTTTGACGGGCGCGAGATTATTCACGAAGTGACCTATGTGCGAGAGAAATGACCCTGGGTCGATCTGCCTCTCAGGTCTCGGCATCGACCGCATCGCAAGATTTCAAACTGAGACACTACCTGATGGCGAGCAGAGTCGACATTGCGTGAGGATGTCACTATATACCGGCGGCTTCGACCCGCGCGCCTCAGGGCAGCGCCGCCGAAGCGACTGTAAATGTGTTACGGATTGCGCCATCTATTGTGACGAAATCGGCTAGGAAACCGGAAAAAAGCAAATAGAAACAGTGGCGCAAAGCTGGGCGTGATCCCAGCCAACGGTACCGACCCCTCAGAAACAGAATGCTCTTGACCCCTCGATTCCCCTTGACGCTGTGGACCTTGGACAAGATCGGCTTGCCGGCTGGCGACGACTCGGTTCGTATGGGAGCATGCATCCTTTGCGGGGTGTCGGCGTTTATGATTACCAACCGGCTTTGCCGCCAGGGAACAGCAGTATGAGTGAACACGCGATCGAGTTCTTGCGGGGATGGATAGGCGAAAAGGTCCACTGCCAGTCATCCCACGCCAGGATCGACAAGCAGGCCGAGACTCTGGCCAAGGAATGCGCTGCCAAGGCGGCAGAGGTTGGCATCCCTCTGGAGGATATCCAGGAAGAGGTCGGCGACATTCAGGAACTGATCGCCTCCCGGCTCGAGGAAGCGGCCGAGGCCGACGAGAACCAGCAGGCCCCCAGCAAAGCCGCGGAATAGCCGCTTAGAGCAATTCAAGGGTAACCGTCTGAACGCGGGCTATTCGGCCCGCGTCTTCGTATCAGTCATCCCTCCGCCAAATTTCTCTTTCAGCCACACTCTCGGTAACGCCGGCACGAAATTGCCGTCGCGTCCGCTCATGTCGTCATTGGCGACCAAGCCGTTGAGGATCGATTCCTCCACGCTCTGGATCACCGCGTCGAAAAACGGATCGATGTCGGTGTCGGGAACAAAATCGGCGCTGGCGATGCGGCCGGATGGTGCCAGCGCCGCGCTCGCATTGGCGGTTGAGAAGGCGATAAAGATGTCGCCTGAACTGTGATAGCCGAAGCCGCCGGTCATGGCGACGCCAAGCGGCACGCGGCGCGCCAGCCGCTTCATTTGATGCGGCAGGAATGGCGCGTCGGTGGCGATGACGGCGATGATCGAGCCCTTTTCGGCACGCGGTGTGCCCTGCCGAATCGCCGGCTCGGCAAGCTCCGGCCCGGCGCGCAGGCCGCGAACCATAAAATTGTGCCGCTTGCCGAAATTAGACTGCACGAAGGCGCCGACAGAGTAGGCACGGCCTTGCCATTCGACGATGCGCGATGCGGTCCCGGATCCGGCCTTGAAGCCGAAGGTGATCATGCCGGTGCCGCCGCCGACGCTGCCTTCCTCGATCGGTCCGCTGGCCGCACCGTCAAGTGCCTGCGCAACATGCTCTGATGTCAAATGTTGGCCGTTGATGTCGTTGAGGAAGCCGTCAAAGGTCTCCGCCGCCACCGGCAGGCCCCAGGCGCTGTCGAGTGCCGCCGGCAGTACGCTTTGCATCCAGCGCAGCGTGCCATCGCGTGAAACACCGCAGGAATGCGTGTTGGTGATGGTGATCGGAAAGTTGAATGCGCCGGTTTCCTCGACGATGTGCGAGCCGGTCATTTCGCCATTGCCGTTCTGGCTGAAGATGCCGGCAAAGACCGGCGTGGCAAGATCGGCGCGCGGCCGGGGCAGGATCGCGGTGACGCCGGTACGCACCGGTCCCTGGCCAACGACGAGCGCGCCATCGCCTGAAATCAGCGTCGTGAAACCGACGGCGACGCCCGGCACATCGGTGATCGCGTTGAACGGACCGGGTGTGCCGTCGAAACCGATGCCAAAACGCCGCGCGCGCGGCTTGCCGGAAGGCGTTGCCAGATGGTTCGGATTGTCGGTCATGATCTCAGAACAGCGATCCCTGATTGCCGGGCTCTTTGGCCTTTGCCGCCAGCTTGGCCACGGCTTTCGGCCTTGCCGTGCCGCTGGTGGCAATCGCATCGGCGGTGCCGTCGGCGAACTCCAGCGAAAGCGCCATTCCCGACGCCACCTCAGCCGCATGTTTGATCACTGCCCCATCGGCGTCCTTCACCAGGGCGAAGCCGCGCGCCAGGACGGCCTTGTGCGAAAGCGTGGTCAACAGGCGATCGGCCTGGCTCAATTGTCCGCGCAGGCGCTCGAGCCGGGCGGAGATCACCCGATCCTGCCGCCGCGCCAGCGCTGCCAGCGTGTCCCCTTGCAGCTTCTGGCGCCGCACGATCGGGGCCGGCGAAAGCCGCGTCGCGGTACGCGAAAATCGTGCGCGACGTTCGCGCACGATGGCAAAAAATGCCGCTTGCGCGCGGGCGAGGTCGCGGCCGGTCAGCGTGCGGGCTTCATTCATGCGCCGCGACAGCGTGGCTGGCGTCAGCCTTTGGCCTTGAAGCCGCGCCCGCTTGCGGTCGACGCTGACGGACAGCGCCCGGCCGAGCCGGCTTGTCGCCTCGTCGAGGCGGCGGCGCGGCAGCGCCAGCAATTGATCGGGCGAGGGCAGAGCGCGGGCGGCCGCACGGGCGGCTTGCCGCTTGCGCTCGAAATTGCGCAAGACCGCCGCCTTGAGCCGCGCACCAAGGCTGGCAAGCGTCGCTTCGAGGTCGGCCTTCACCGGCACCGCAATTTCGGCGGCACCTGTCGGTGTCGGGGCGCGGCGATCCGCGACGAGGTCGATCAGCGTCCAGTCAGTCTCGTGGCCGACAGCCGAGATCACCGGAATGGCGGAGGCTGCAACGGCACGCGCCAGCGCCTCGTCGTTGAAGCCCCAAAGGTCTTCGAGGCTGCCGCCGCCGCGTGCCACGATCAGCAGATCGGGGCGCTGGACGGCACCGTCCCAGGCCAGCGCGTTGAAGCCGTTGACCGCGGCGGTCACTTCCGCGCCAGCCGTCTCGCCCTGCACGCGCACCGGCCAGACCAGCACATGCAATGGAAACCGGTCCTTGATGCGGTGAATGATGTCGCGGATGACGGAACCTGTCGGCGAGGTGACGACGCCGATGACGCGCGGCATGAACGGCAGCAGCCGCTTGCGGCCGGGGTCGAAGAGGCCCTCGGCCTGCAGCCGGCGCTTGCGCTCTTCCAGCAGCGCCATCAGGGCGCCGGCGCCGGCTGGCTCCAGATTGTCGATGACGATCTGGTAGTTGGATTTGCCGGGATAGGTGGTGAGCTTGCCGGTGGCGATTACCTCCATCCCCTCCTCGGGGCGGAATTTCAGCCGGCTCATCGTGCCCTTCCACACCACGGCGTCGAGCCGCGCGCGGTCGTCCTTCAGCGCAAAATAGGCATGACCGGACGAATGCGGCCCGCGATAGCCGGATATTTCGCCACGCACCCGCACATTGCCGAACACGTCCTCGACCGTGCGCTTCAGCGCGCCGGAAATCTCGCTCACCGTGTATTCGGTGGCGTTCGTGCGTGATTCGGATGCTGCCTCGCTCATTGGCCGATTGGGGAACGGTTGAACGCCCACGTCAAGGCGCCTGTGACGGACCACTACGTCATAACGCGATGTTAAGCCTGCTTTGATTGAGTTGCATCCAACGAAGCTGGCCAAGGACGCATGAGCGCAAGCGGACATCGCAGCCCATTGACGTATCAGGTCACGCTGACCGTGCTGGCGCTTGCCGCTTTTGCGCTGGTCATGGTCGTCGGATTTGGCTTCTACGCGGCCGTGCAGACCGATCGTGCCTCGCTTGAGCGACAAAAGGTATTCTTCGCCAACGGTTTGCAGGATCAGATCGCTACCGTGGAGCGCGAGCAGGAAAGTATCTCGGTCTGGGACGATTCCATCCTCAACGCCAAGGCCGGCAACCAGCAATGGATGGTCGAGAACATCAGCGTCTGGATGTATACCTACTACGGTCACAACCGTGTCTATGTGCTGGACGAGGCAAACCGGCCGATCCACGCCATGCAGGAAGGCAAGGTGATGCCGCTGGCCGTCTACGGCGCGGATGAGCCTGCTTTGCGCCCCACCATCGAAAAGCTGCGCCAGCTGATCGCTCAACCGCCGCAACAGAACGCATCCGGCGGCCCGACCAAAATGGTCGCCGAGGACCTCGTGTCGCTTGGGGGCAAGCCGGCGATCCTCAGCATCGCACCGCTGGTGCCGAGTTCGGACCGCGTCACCCAGGCGCCGGGCAGCGAATATCTGCATGTCTCGATCGAGTTCATCAACGACGCTGTCATCGGCAAGATCGCCGAAAAATATCTGCTCGATGGCGCGCACCTGCTGCTGTTGTCGCAACCGGTCAGCTCCGCCGCCATTCCGCTGATGAATTCACGCGGTGTCATTCTCGGCTACATCGGCTGGGATCAGGAGCGCCCCGGTCTGACGCTGGTGCGCAAGGCGGGCCCGGCGTTGGTCGCCGGCGTGCTGCTTGCCGCGGGTGCATTGATCTTTCTTCTGCGGCGCCTGCGGCGGACATCGCTGGCGCTGCAGACCAGTCAGGCGCAGGCGCAGTATCTCGCCTTTCACGATACGCTGACGGGCCTCCCCAACCGGGCTCTCTTCGAGGACAGGTTGCGGCGGGCCTTGCTGACGACCGGGCGCGATACGGCAAGGATGGCGCTGTTTTATCTCGATATCGATCGTTTCAAGCATGTCAACGACACGCTCGGCCATCCCGCTGGCGACGAGCTTGTGCGCCAGACGGCAACCAGGCTGCAGCAGACGATCCGGGAAATCGACACGGTGGCGCGGCTCGGCGGCGACGAGTTCGCGATCATTCTGGTCGATGTTCGCGACATCAGGGCGGCCGAGGATGTTTCGGAACGGCTGCTGCGGAAGATGCAGGAGCCGTTCAGGCTGATGGACGATCAGGTCTTCGTCAGCGCCAGCATCGGAATTGCCCTGGCGTTGGGTCCGCAAGTCGATGCTGACGATTTGCTGCGCAAGGCCGACATTGCGCTTTACGAGGCCAAGAAGAACGGCCGCGGTCGCCATCAGATCTTCGCCGGCGACATGGACGACCTCCTGCTGCACAAGCGCAAGGTCGAGAACGAGCTCCGCAGCGCCCTTGCTGGCGGGACCGGGATAAAACTGGCCTATCAGCCGATTTTCGCCGCGGATGGCAGGACGATCGCCGGCGCCGAAGCGCTGATCCGCTGGGCGCATGAGATCCATGGCGCGTTGCCGCCGCAACAGTTCATCGCCATTGCCGAGGAACGCGGCATGATCGGCGAGCTCGGCAAATGGGTGCTGGGCGAGGCCTGCCGGTTCGCCGTCGGCACGCAATTGCCCTGGGTTGCCGTCAACGTCTCGCCGCTGCAACTGCGCGACGCCGGGTTCGCCGACGAGGTTGCGTTGATCCTTGCCGAGACCGGGCTGGCGCCGTCGCGGTTGCAACTTGAGATCACCGAAAGTGTGCTTCTGGAAAACAACGACACCACCAGGACGGTACTGGCGGCCTTGCGCCAAACCGGCATCGGGGTCGCGCTCGATGATTTCGGCACCGGCTATTCTTCGCTGAACTACCTGCGCCGCCATGCCATCGACAAGCTCAAGATCGACCGTTCCTTCGTGCGCCTTCTCGACAATGATCGAAACTCCACCGCGATCGTCAAGGCGTTGGTCGACCTTGCCATCGCTCTCGACGTCGAGGTCACCGCGGAGGGGGTCGAGACCGAGGAGCAAAAGGCCCTGCTCGTCGGCATGGGCTGCCATCAGTTGCAGGGCTATCTGCTGTCACCGCCGCTGGAGCCGGCCCAGATGCTGGCCCTGGCAGGCCCTTCGCCCGGCGAGGGCAGATCGGCTTCGGCCCTTGGTTGATCTTCCTGTCAGGGAGGATCTGGCCTACCAGCCCGGCAGGATCTGGTTCGGCTTCGTCCTCTTCATCTTGGCATAGGCGAGGGCGGCGAAGTCGAATGTCCCGGTCTCTTCGCCGATCGGCACGGAAATATTGTCCAGGCTTTCCGAAATGTGGCGGGCAAGCGCATCGACGATCTCCGGCCGCGACGTCTGCCCGCGCATGATGCCGATACGGCAATCGGGCAGGGCGCCAAAGCCGTCGGCTTCACCCAGCACCCGCATGCCGGGCCTGAGCGCGCATTCCGGCAACACCGAGATCGCCAGGCCAGAAAGTACGGCGGCGGTGATGACAGTTGCCGAGAAGCTGGTGAACAAGATGCGATAGTCCCGGTGCTGCTGGTCTAGCACGTCGACGGCGGCGCGCCGCCAGATGCAATTCGGCCGGCCGAAGGCCATCGGCAGCGTCGGCTGCTCGTGCGTCGCATGGTTGGCCGAGGTGACCCACAGCAGCGGCTCGCGCCGCACCACTTCCGACTGGCCGCGTACATCATTGTGCGTCACCAGTGCCAGGTCGAGATTGCCGCGCTTGATATGCTCGACCAGCCCTGGCGTCGGCTCGCAGATGACGGTCAGTTCGACGCGCGGATTGGAGCGCGTGAAGCGCGCCATGATCTCGGGCAGGAAACGGTCGGCATAGTCGTCCGGCGTGCCGATGCGGATCGTGCCTTCGAGCCGCCGGTCGTCGAAGGCGGCCAGTGTTTCGCGGTTGAGATAGAGCAGCCGCCGCGCATAGGAGAGCAGCTTGTCGCCCTCCTCGGTCAGCCTGTTGGTACGCCCGTCCTTTTCGAACAGCGGCTTGCCGATCCGCTCTTCCAGCCGGCGCATCTGCATCGATACTGCCGACTGTGTCCGGTGCACCTCTTCGGCCGCCCGCGTAAAGCTGCCGGTGTCGGCAATCGAGATGAAGGTCTGCAACTGATCGAGATCGAGTGGCGCTTTCATCGGTCCAATCCATCACTAGTGTTGATGCCTAGGATTAGAAACATTCGTTGGATTAATCAATCGGTCGATGGCAAATTGTCATTGTCCACATGAAGGCATGTGAATCGAAGCCGAAACGGTCGCTGTCGTCAGCGCCGATGGCAGGGCTTTGTCCGTTCGAGTCTGAAGGAGACCGACATGACCACGTTTGATTTCGCCACCGAGACCTCGCGCATTACCTCGCGTCCGGCCGTTGCGACGCGCGTGGCAAACACCGTCTCCAACGTTTACCGCGCCTGGAAAAACCGCCGCGCCTTCTATCGCCTTGGCGAGATGTCGGATTCCGAACTCGCCGATATCGGCCTGACGCGCGCCGACCTCCATGTCGCCATCGACATACCGTTTGGCCGCGATCCGACGAAGATCTTGCGCGAAATCGCCAGCGATCGCGTCGAAACGATCGAGCATTTCGCCCGCAAGGTGGCCTGATCGCCTGGCTTGGTTGCTATCGCACCGGTTGCCGTGAACCTTTTTAAGGTTCGACGCGACTGACGAGTATGCAGGCCCCCACTCCCTGCCGGATCCCCGCCGGCCCGCCTGCACGCTGGCCCGGTCCTCCCAGGACCGGGCTTTTCTTTTGAAGTGCCGATCGGTGCTACCGCCGATCCATGTCCCGCTTGAACTGGTCGAAGATCGTTTCCACGCCCTTCTGGTACTCGTCGCGCTGCTGGGCGCCGGTCTCGAACATCTTGCCGAACAGGTCATCGAACGGGTTCCTCGGCCGGCCGCTCGGATTGGTCTGCGGCTGCGGCGTCTGCCGCTGCGGTGGTGCCTGTGGCTGTTGCGGCGCGGGTTGTCCGCCTCCGCCGAAGCCGCCACCACCTTGCCGCAGCATCTCCTCGAAGATCTTGCCGAGTGGGTTGTCGCCATAGGGGCTCTGGGTCTGCTGCGGTTGCGATGGCTGCGGCTGCGGCGCGCCACCGCCGAACATGTCCTGCAGCACCTTGCCGAGCGGATTGTCGCCATAGGAATTGGGTGTCGGCTGCTGCTGGCTTTGCGGCTGCGGGGCACCGCCGCCGAACATGTCCTGCAAAACCTTGCCGAGCGGGTTGTCCATCGGATTCTGCGGCTGCGGTGCCTGGCGCGGCTGTGGAGCGGGGGCTTGCATGCCGCTTTGCCGCATCATCTGCTCGATGATCTCGCCGAGCGGATTGTTGCCGCCGCCAAGGCCGCCGGCCGCCTGCATCTGATTTGTCGTCTGCTTGAACAGCCCGCCCATGACCATTGAGGCGATGGTCGGCAGCATCTGCTGCAGGATCTGCTGGCTGACGCCGCTGGCTTGCGCTGCCTGGCTAGCCACGGCCCGCGACAGGTCCTTCGAGCCGAACAGGTGCCCCAAAATGCCGTTGCCCTCATCGACGCCTTGCGGCGAGAAGGCTCGGGTCGCGTCCTCGAAATACTTGGCGTGCTGGCCGCTCGCCATCGCCGTCATGAAGGCGCCGAGCCCATAGGGATCGGCCGTGTTGCGCTGCAGCCCCTGCGAAAAGGCCGGCAGCAGAGCGGCAACGGCTGCCTGTGTCTGCTGCATCGAAAGCCCGTATTGCTGGGCAAGGGCCTGCATGCCGTTGCCGTTCTGGGCCTGGGCCAGCATATCGAACAAGGTAGGCATCGGCTTTCTCCTCCGGGAAATCCTAGGGTGGAGAGCCTAATTCGTTTCGATGGCCGATTGAAGCGGCTTTTGCCAATCAATCGGCCGCGCCTGCACTCGCAGGGTTAGTAGGCGTATTCCATGAAGACCGGCTCGATCGAGCCGCCCCAGCGCGTGTGGTAGGCGGAGAGCATCTCCTCGGCGCTGGTGGTGCCGCGTGCGACCACTTCATCGAGCGTGTTGAGGAACGAGGTCTCGTCATAGCCGTCGCGGTTCTTGCGGCCGCGGTTCTTCAAGCCCATTCGCGAGATGACCATCACGTCGCGGGCGATCTCGCGCAGCGTGGTGTTGCGGAAGGGCGCGGAAATGCCTTGTTCCGGCACCGCGTTGCGCATCGCTAGCACTTCGTCATATGTCCAGCTTGAGGTCAGTGCCTCGGCGGCGTCGAGCGCTGCCTCGTCATAGAGCAATCCGACCCAGAAAGCCGGCAACGCGCAGATGCGCCGCCACGGCCCGCCATCGGCGCCGCGCATCTCGAGGAAACGCTTCAGCCGCACGTCCGGGAACAGCGTCGACAGATGGTTCGCCCAGTCGCCCATCGTCGGCAGCCCGTCCGGCACTTCATTGCGCGCGGCGCCGGCCATGAACTGTCGGAAGGTGATGTGCGTCATGTCGTGATAGTGGCCGTCGCGGATGACGAAATACATCGGCACGTCGAGCGCCCATTCGACATAGTCGGCGAAACCGAAATCGGGCGAGAAGCAGAATTCGAGCAGGCCCGAGCGCTGGTTGTCGGTGTCGCGCCAGATGTCGCCGCGCCAGCTCTGCAATCCGTTCGGCCGGCTCTCGGTGAACGGCGAATTGGCGAACAATGCCGTCGACAGTGGCTGCAGCTTCAGCGACACCTGCATCTTGCGGCGCATGTCGGCCTCGCTCTCGAAGTCGAGGTTCACCTGGATCGTGCAGGTGCGGTACATCATGTCGAGACCCTTGGTGCCGACCTTGGGCATGTAGCGCGTCATGATCTCATAGCGCGACTTCGGCATTTTCGGCGTCTCGGCCAGCGACCATTTCGGGCTGCCGCCGAGGCCGAGAAAGCGGATGCCCATCGGCTCGGCGATCTCGCGCACCTGTGCCAGATGCGCATTGCCCTCGCGGCAGGTCTGGTGGATCGTCTCCAGCGGCGCGCCGGACAGCTCGAACTGGCCACCCGGCTCTAGCGAAATCGCACCCTGGCCGGTCGGTTCGACCAGGCCGATGATGCGGCCGTCATCGATGATCGGATCCCAGCCGAGTTTCTGTTGCATGCCTTCGAGGATGGCGCGGATGCCGCGCTCGCCGCCATAGGGCACAGGCGCGTTGCCGTCGACATAGAACGGGAATTTCTCGTGCTCGGTGCCGATGCGCCACTTGTCGCGCGGCTTGTTGCCTTCGGCCAGATGCTCGACGAGTTCATCGACGCCTTCGATCGGGCGGAAATCGGTTGTGTCGCGCGCCATGATAGAGCCCTCCGCACATAATCCCGAAAATCGGCTTTCGATTTTCGGAAAGGATCACGTGCCCCTTCAAGTGTTACAGCGTCCTTTGCGCGTCCGAAAGGACACGCTGAGTTGTAGGACGGTCGGACGACCGCCGGCGCTAGATGGACGAAATGTCAGTAGTCGATCAAGCAAAAAATCCTGAGCCACAGGTCAACAGGAATTGAACGATACTGCGCTCTCCGTCCCTTGCAAGGAATGAAGTCTCACCAGTCTCCGACGGTTGCCTGGATCACCGAAAGTGCTGCCACCGCCGCCGTATCGGCGCGCAGGATACGCGGTCCGAGCGGAATGGCCGTGACGAAGGGCAGGGCGCGCAGCATCTTGCGCTCGTCATCGGAGAAGCCGCCCTCCGGCCCGACCAGCAGCCCGAGCTTCTTTTCCTTGACCGCCTGCAGAGCCGGCAGCGGATTGTTGGTCGAGGCGTCCTCGTCGCAGAAGATCAGCCGCCGCTCTCTGTCCCAGCCGGTCAGCAGGCGGTCGAACTTTTCGGCTTCGCGCACCTCCGGCACCGCCAGGATGCCGCACTGTTCGGCGGCCTCGACGACATTGGCGCGCAGGCGATCGATGGAAGGTTTTGCCACTTGTGTGTGCTGGGTGATGACCGGCTGCAGGACACCGGCGCCCATTTCGACCGCCTTCTGCACGAGATAGTCAAGCCGCCCCTGCTTCAGAGGCGCAAAGCAGTAGATGAGATCGGGCAGCGGCGGCTGCGGCCGTTGCAGCGCCAGCACCTTCAGCCGCACCGCCCTTTTTGTCTTCGCCGCGATTGYCACTGACCATTCACCGTCACGACCGTTGAACACCAGGATTTCAGCACCTTCGCCAAGCCGCAGCACATGCAGCAGATAGTGGCTTTGCTGCTGACCGGCATCGAACTCGATCTCGGGCCGCAGATCGTCGGGCACGAACAGGCGTTGCATCTTGTAATTGGCGCGCATCGCCGAGAAATGAGCGAGCCGCCCGCCGGCGTCAAGCCTCGGCGGTCGGATGCCACACCGGCCGAAAGCCGTGCTGCAGGACGGCGAGCGCCGTGGCCGGCGTCAGCAGCGCAAGCGCCTTGCCTTCGAGCAAGCTGAAATCGCCGGGTGGGCCATATCCGGCAAAAGACCAGCGCAGCGCCTTGCCGCCGCGCAAGGCATAGGCGGTGCCGCCATCAGCAAGCATCGCACCGTCGGGAAGACCCGTAAGTTCCTCAAGGGCCAGCATCGGTGCCTTGCCACCGGACGCCAGCCGCTCCTTGTGCAGCCGCTTGTCGACTTGCGGCGCGCGTGGCTCGGCAATGCCGAAGGCATGGCCGAAGCGGCCGACGAAATCCTTGGCCCGTTCGCGCTGGCAAAAGAAGCAGGGCCGATGCCCGGCCGCCAGCGCCGTTACCTCGTCGAGGAAGAACAGCTCGGTCCAACCCGCTTTGCCGCCCAACTGGTCGTCGCTCTTCCGGTTGCGCCCCATCGGCTCGCGCCACACGTCGCGGAATTGGCACACGCAGATGATCCAGGCCGGAAGCGCCCAGCGCTTTTTCAGCAGCGTCTTTGTCTCGGGATCGTGGATGATGCCGCGATTGCCGGTGAACAGCCCGCGCTCGGGCACGGCGTGGATGGCGCCGAACGGATCGACCCGGTTCTGCAGTGGCATAGTTTTCTCCCGCAACACGCATCTTGGCTGCAATGCTGGCGGCATGATATCGCTCCTCGCATCATTTTCATGTCAGCAGGGTTTTGCGATGCGGGTGCTGGTGGTCCAGAACTACGACAATACCGGTCTTGGCCAGGTAGGCGCGGCTCTGGCGGAAGCGGGCGCCGACCTCGATCTGCGTTTGCCCTACAAGGGCGATCCCCTGCCGGATGATGCTGGCGGGCACGATGCCATGGTGGTGCTCGGCGGAGGCCAGAATGCGCTGGACGACGACGATTATCCCTATTTCCCGGCTCTGCTCGAATTGACCCGCGATTTCGCCGACAAGGACCGTGCCGTGCTCGGCATCTGCCTCGGCAGCCAGCTCGTTGCCCGTGCCTTCGGTGGCGAGAACCGCATCGGTGGCGCCAACGAGTTCGGCTGGCACGGCGTGTCGCTGACGCCGGACGCCAAGGGCGATCCGGTGCTGGGCACGTTGCCGGAGAAATTCCCGATCTTCCAGTGGCACGACGACACGTTCGTGCTGCCGGAAAACGCCGTGCGGCTCGCCGGCAATGATGTCGCCGAGAACCAGGCGTTTCGCGTCGGCCGTGCCGTCTACGGCTTCCAGTTCCATTTCGAGGCCGACCGGCCGATGGTGCAGGACTGGAGCACGTCCTTTGCGCCGACCATCGCAGCGCGCCATCCCGACTGGGCTGGCAAGCTCGATGGCGAAATGGCCCGCAACGGGCCTGATGCCGACGCTGCCGGCCTGGCCATTGCCCGCGCCTGGGTGGCGACGATCTGAGCGTCCTCCCTCGGCACCCTGCCACGTGACATAATTGGCACGCGGCGGTGAAACCGCCTGGGGAAAACCCCTTTCATCCTTGGCTTGTGTCCGCCCGTCATCCTAGAAGGCGCCCGCTCTGCATCGGCTGTGCAACCGCGATGAACCTTTGGTGTGACCCGCGCGACACACCGTCGATACAGAGTGCGCCTAGAAGCGCGAAATCGTCGAAACTTTGAACCGAATTCTCCGTTTCAACGCATTGGTAACCGCCTGGTGCACAGATGCAGCAAGCTCAACAAGAGATGACGTCCGTGAAAGCAGCGCTTCTGTCCTTTGCCATGTTGTCCGCCATCGTGCTGTGCGGCCTCGGCATCTATTCCGCCGACGCAGCCAACAACCACAACGCCGTCGACGGCTACGGCGTCACCGCCTCGCTTCGCTGAAAGCCGGAGCGTTTTCGCGTCCCTGGACGCGCCGCGCTCAAGCTCCCTTCGTCGTCCCAGCCTCCTTGATCGTGATCGTCAGGATACGTTTGTCCGGGCCGTCGACGACGAGCGCGCTGAGCATGCCTGATTGCCAGGCAAGCGTGTCGACATTGACCCGGTTGGCCATCACTTCCGCCTCCGGCACCGGCGTGTGCCCGTGCACCACGATCTTCGGGAACAGGCCCTGATAATTGTGGAAGATGTCGCGGATCCACATCAGGTCCTGCGGGTTTTGCCTTGCCAGCGCGATGCCCGGCCTGATGCCCGCATGGCAGAAGAAGAAATCCCCGAGCGTCAGCGAAAGCCGCAGCGATCGCAAGAAATCGATATGGGTTTGCGGCACCGCCTCGACCAGGGATTCATGTCCTTTGCGCACGGCGGCCTCGGCTTTGCCGAACCACATGCTGGTGCCTTCACTGATCGCCACGCCGTAGGACAGCGCCGTCTGGATGCCGCCGAAACGGATGAAAAGCCCTTCCGGGTCGGGCTTCTTGAGAAAGTCGAGAAAGCCGACGTCGTGGTTGCCGGCCAGCATCACATGGCGCGGGTCGCGCTCTCGCGCCTCGATCAGGAAGTCGATGACGCCTTTGGAGTCCGGTCCACGGTCGACATAGTCGCCAAGATGGATGACGCGCCAGTCGGCAGCCGCATCCCGCTCGATCTCATCCTCGATCCGCTGATGCATGGCGGCCAGCAGGTCGAGCCGGCCATGCACGTCGCCGATCGCATAAAGACGCACACCTTCCGGCCCATGCGCGTCGAGAAAATGGATGCCGGGTTCTGCCAACTCTGCGCCGTCTCCGTGGTCAGGCTGTCACGGACTTAGCGCCGGAGCTGGTCCTTGCCCATGTCGGTGACCAGACGCTTTCCGCACAGAGCCAGCGTGATGTCCATCTCCTTGCGGATGATTTCCAATGCCTTGGTAACTCCTTCCTTGCCGAGTGCACCCAGGCCGTAAAGAAATGGCCGGCCGATATAGGTGCCCTTGGCGCCGAGGCAGAGCGCCTTCAGCACGTCTTGGCCGGAGCGGATGCCGCCATCCATGTGCACTTCGATCGTGTCGCCGACCGCGTCGGCAATCTCCTCCAGCGCCATGATCGAAGACGACGCGCCATCGAGTTGCCGCCCACCATGGTTGGAGACGATGATGGCGTCGGCGCCGGTCTT
Source organism: Mesorhizobium sp. P2_D1 (assembly GCF_056404455.1). NCBI lineage: Bacteria > Pseudomonadati > Pseudomonadota > Alphaproteobacteria > Hyphomicrobiales > Phyllobacteriaceae > Mesorhizobium > Mesorhizobium sp. P2_D1. The sequence goes on along the minus strand of NZ_JBFUDZ010000055.1, from coordinate 19,034 downwards.
GGCCGCCATCAGCGCATCTTCCTTGTCGAGAATGCCCTTGAGGATCAGCTTGCCGCCCCAGCGTTCCTTGATCCAGGCGACATCCTTCCATGACAGATGCGGATCGAACTGCTCCGTCGTCCAGGAGGACAACGAGGCGACGTCGCCGACGCCCTTGGCGTGGCCGACAATATTGCGGAAGGTGCGGCGCTTGGTGCCGGCCATGCCCATCCACCAGCGCGGGCGAATGGCGATGTCGGCGATGTTGGCCAGCGTCATCCTGGGCGGCGCCGAAAGTCCGTTGCGGACATCCTTGTGGCGTTGTCCGAGGATCTGCAGGTCGAGCGTGAGCACCAGCGCCGAGCACTTCGCCGCCTTTGCCCGGTCGATCAGGTCGAGCACGAAATCCTTGTCGCGCAGCACATAGAGCTGGAACCAGAATGGCTTGCTGGTCACCGAGGCGACGTCCTCGATCGAGCAGATGCTCATCGTCGACAGGGTAAATGGCACGCCGAACTCCTCGGCCGCCTGCGCCGCCAGCATCTCGCCATCGGCATGCTGCATGCCGGTCAGGCCGGTCGGCGCCAGCGCCACCGGCATTGTCACCTTTTCGCCGATCATGGTCGATTCCAGCGAGCGGTTGCTCATGTCGACCAGCACGCGCTGGCGGAATTTGATCTTGGCGAAATCCTCCTCGTTGGCCCGGTAGGTGCTTTCTGTCCAGGCGCCGGAATCGGCGTATTCGAAGAACATTTTTGGTACGCGCCGGCGCGCGAGGTCCTTGAGATCGGCGATGGTGAGGAGTTGGCTCATGAGGGTCCCCGCTTATCAGTCCTGGAAGCGTCTGCGTGTGGTTTCATCTGGCCCCTTCAGAACGTTGCCTGAGCCTGAGCCGCGAGACGCGTTGCCAGTCGCCGCTGCGCTCGGCCTCGGCCATCGACCGCTCCACATAGATCATGTGGTCCATCGCCGCTTGCCGCGCGGCCGCAGGGTCACCGGCCTTCACCGCGGCATGGATAGCCCGGTGCTGGGCAAGCAGCGCGTCGCGCGCGCCGGGCACGGTGAACACCAGCAGCCGGTTCTGGAACACGCCTTCCGACAGCAGCCGGTAGCAGGAGCGCAGCGTGTGCAAGAGCAGGATGTTGTGCGCGCACTCGCAGATCGCGTGGTGGAACTCGACATCGATTTCGGCTTCGTCGTCGAAATCGCCGGTCCGGTGCGCTTCGTCCATGCGCGCCATGATGCGGTCGAGCAGCGCCAGATCCTCCGGCGTGGCGCGTCGCGCCGCATACTCGGCCGCGACGCCCTCGATCTCGCGGCGGTATTCCAGGTAGTCGGCCACCGCCTTGCGATGCATCGAGATCAGGTCGGCCACCGGCTTGGTGAACAGCTGGCCGATGATGTCGGCGACATGCGTGCCGCCGCCGGCCTTGGTCGTCAAAAGGCCGCGCCCTTCGAGCGCCTTGAGAGCATCGCGCAGGATCGGCCGCGACACGTCGAACTGGCGTGCGAGCTCGCGCTCGCCAGGCAACCGGTCGCCGGTGCGCAGCACGCCTTCCAGGATGAGGCTCTCGATCTGCTGCACCACCTCGTCGGCGGTGCGCGAATGCTCGATCCTGGAAAAAATGTCGCTCAACAGAATGCCTGGAAGGTGAACCGCTGTCGTGCAGGATAAAGCCTGCGTCGCCAACTGGTCAAATTATTTATCCAATTGGTCGAAGCGGGTCGATTTTGACGCCTGACGCCATATCGTCTTCGGCTAAACTTTGCTGTTTGCGTCATCTGGCCATTGGCCCTAGAGGGACGCAATGTAAGAGGGTCTAGAGAACCCCGGGGGACAAGCCGTGTCAGACGACCCGTCCAATCTCGAGTTCCAGCCGCGCGCCAAGGGCAGCGTCATGGGTTTTCCCGCGCATGAGGGCCGGCCCGGTGCGCTTGGCGAGGTCCATGCCCGGCCGCATCCGCTGATCGACAAGCCGCGTGTCCTGGTGCAACTCGCCTTCATGACCGAGGGCGGATCCGGTGTCGACCATGCGGTGCTGTCCGAACTGTCGCGGCGTCTGGGCATTGCCGCGCCCGACCGCCAGGCCCGCCACCACGCCATGAAGTGGGGCAAGGGCTCGCTGCGCTGGGAGCGGCACACGGAATTCTCGACCTATCTGTGGGAAGGCCCGCTCTCCGAAAGCGGCAGGGCGCTGGAGGACTCGCCATTCGGCAACGGGTTTTCCCCGCCGGGAACCGTCATCTCGGGGATCAGGCTCGAAATCCGCAAGTGGACGCAAGCGAGTGAGCGGCTGATCGCCGGCTTCGACCCGACCAGCCTGTGCTATTCGCTGGTCGAACGCGGCAACGCCGCCATCGTCACCGATTTCCGCCAGGATGGCGACGGCATGACCCGCATGTTGGTGCTCGACCGCGGCCTGACGCCGGCGCGAACCGGGGCGCTGTCGCAACGGCTGATCGACATCGAAACCTACCGAACGCTGGCCATGCTCGGCCTGCCATTGGCGCTGACCCTGTCCGGCCGCGCCCGCCGCATCGAGGACAGGCTGGCGCAGACCACGCTGGAAATGAAGGTCGCCGAAACCCGCGACAGCCAGACGCTGCTGGCCGACCTGACCGAGCTTGCCGCCGAGTTGGAAGCGGACGCCGCGTCGAGCCTCTACCGTTTCGGCGCCAGCCGCGCCTATGACGGCATCGTCGTCGAGCGGTTGGAGGCGCTCGAGGAAGAAGCCGTGCCCGGCTACGACACCTGGGGTGGGTTCCTGCAGCGCCGCGTCGCACCGGCCATGCGCACCTGCCGTTCGGTCGAGGAGCGCCAGGCCAATCTGTCGCGCAAGCTGACCCGCGCCACGACGCTGCTGCGCACCTGGGTCGATGTCGAGGTCGAGAAGCAGAACCGCGACCTGCTGGCGTCGATGAACAATCGCGCCCGCCTGCAACTGCGCCTGCAGCAGACCGTCGAAGGCCTCTCTGTCGCCGCCGTCTCCTATTATGTGGTCGGCCTCGTCGGCTATGTCGCCAAGGGCGCCTCGATCTTCGGCCATGCCTTCGCGCCGGAGGTCGTCACCGCCGCCTCGGTACCCGTCGCCATTCTGCTGGTGTGGTGGGGCGTGCGCCGCGTGCGCCGGATGCATTCCGAACCCGGCAAGCCGGCGGGCGAATAGGGCTGTACCCGCAGCGGCAGATTGCCGCTGCGGAAGCCTGTCCGGCGGTGACTTTGGACTTTCCGCCAAAGCGGGATTTGCAACCGCCGCGCTTCACTGGTAAAAGATTTTGACCAGTCAAGCAAAACGAGGCTGCTGATGTCCGGCCTGGCCATGCCGAAACCAGACGACGCCACGATGCGCCGGCGCGACGAGATCGTCGCCGACATGCGCATCATCGTCCCGGGCGAGGGCGTCGTCGACACCGCCAATTCCATGCGGGCCTTCGAGAGCGATGGCCTGACAGCCTATCGGCAGCTGCCGCTGGTCGTCGTGCTGCCACAGACGGTGGCGCAGGTTTCCCGCGTGCTGAAATACTGCAACGACCGCAACATCCGCGTCGTGCCGCGCGGCTCCGGCACCTCGCTGTCTGGCGGCGCATTGCCGCTCGAGGACGCAGTGCTGCTGGTCATGAGCCGCTTCAACCGCATCCTGGCGATCGATTTCCCCAACCGCGTCGTCGTCGCCCAGCCGGGCGTCACCAATCTCGGCATCACCACCGCCGTCGAGCAGGAGGGCTTCTACTACGCCCCCGATCCATCCTCCCAGATCGCCTGCTCGATCGGCGGCAATGTGGCAGAAAATTCCGGCGGCGTGCACTGCCTGAAATACGGCCTCACCGCCAACAATGTGCTCGGCATCGAGATGGTGCTGATGAATGGCGAGGTGGTGCGGCTCGGCGGCAGTCACCTCGACGCGGAAGGTTACGACCTGCTCGGTGTCATGACCGGTTCGGAAGGTCTGCTCGGCGTCGTCACCGAGGTCACCGTGYGCATCCTGAAAAAGCCGGAGACCGCGCGCGCCCTGCTGATCGGCTTTCCGACCAGTGAGCAGGGTGGCCAGTGCGTCGCCGACATCATCGGCGCCGGCATCATTCCGGGCGGCATGGAAATGATGGACCGGCCGGCGATCCATGCCGCGGAAGATTTCGTCCATGCCGGCTATCCCCTGGATGTCGAGGCGCTGCTGATCGTCGAGCTCGACGGGCCGAGCGTCGAGGTCGATCACCTGATCGGCCTTGTCGAAGCTATCGCCTACAAGAACGGTTCGACCACCTGCCGCATCTCGCAGTCGGAGCAGGAGCGGTTGAGCTTCTGGGCCGGCCGCAAAGCGGCCTTTCCGGCGGTTGGCCGCATCTCGCCCGACTATTACTGCATGGATGGCACCATCCCGCGTAAGGAACTGCCACGCGTTCTGGCCGGCATGCGCGAGCTGTCGGAGACATACGGTCTCGGCGTCGCCAATGTCTTTCACGCCGGCGACGGCAATCTGCATCCGCTGATCCTTTACGACGCCAATGTGCCGGGCGAACTCGACAAGGCCGAAAGCTTCGGTGCCGACATATTGCGGCTCTGCGTCAAGGTCGGCGGCGTGCTCACCGGCGAACACGGCGTGGGCGTCGAGAAGCGCGACCTGATGCCGGAGATGTTCAACCAGATCGACCTCGACCAGCAGATGCGGGTCAAATGTGCCTTCGACCCCAACCACCTGCTCAACCCGGGAAAGGTCTTCCCGCAGCTACGCCGCTGCGCCGAACTCGGGCGCATGCATGTGCACCGGGGGCAGGTGGCGTTTCCCGACATTCCGAGGTTTTGAGGGGAAATGTCGGCGCTTGAACACCCCCCTCTGTCCTGCCGGACATCTCCCCCGCAAGGGGGGAGATTGGCTGGCCGCAATGCTGGTGCTTATCCTTCAACCAAAGGAATTTGCGAAAGCCGTGGTGACGATCTGATCTCCCCCCTTGCGGGGGAGATGTCCGGCAGGACAAAGGGGGGTGGGAAGGATCGCGGCATCTCCACACCTCTGTTTGGCGCAGGCTTCGCCCAATACCCGAGTGAGGTCTGAATTGCTGTTCAAACAATCCTCGCTGGACAAGATCGCGCGCAAGGAAGTGACGCTCGCGTTCCGCCGCTGGAAGCGGCCGACGGTCAAGGCCGGCGGGCGGGTGAGGACGGCGTCGGGCGTCGTTCTGATAGGCGATATTGCGATCGTGGACATGTCCGCACTGACGGAAAAGGACGCAACCGCGGCCGGCTTTCCGGCACTTGGAGCTCTTCAGGAGATGCTGGGCTCCCATGACGGCACCCCGGTCTACCGCATCGAACTCAACGGTATCGAACCCGACGAACGCGTTGCCTTGCGTGGCGAGGCCTCGCTTTCCGATGCGGATTGGCACGCCCTGACCGCACGATTTGCGCGCTGGGACAAGACGGCACCGGGTTACTTCCCGTCGATCCTGCGGACGATCGGCGCCCACCCGGAAGTGCGGGCGGCTGAGCTGGCTGCGATGGCCGGCGTCGAAACGCTGAAATTCAAGCAGGATGTCCGCAAGCTCAAGGAACTCGGCCTCACCGAGAGCCTCGAGATCGGTTACCGGCTGTCGCCAAGGGGCGAAGCCGTGCTCGAAAAGCTTCGGGAGCACAGGCTTTGACGTCTTTTACCCCGACCACATCGGACGAAGTCCTGTCCACCGTCGCCTGGGCGGCGGCGGAGGAATCGCCGCTCGAAATCCTTGGCCATGGCTCCAAGCGCGGCATCGGTCGTCCGCAACAGTGCGAACACACACTCGACCTGTCCAAGCTCACAGGCGTTACGCTCTATGAACCGGCCGAACTAGTGCTGTCGGCCAAGGCCGGCACGCCGCTGGCCGACATCGAAACACTGCTGGCGGAAAACGCCCAGCAGCTTGCCTTCGAGCCGATGGACTACGGCCCGCTGCTTGGTGGCGAGCCTGGCAAAGGCACCATCGGCGGTGTGCTTGCGGCGAACCTTTCCGGCCCGCGCCGGCTGAAGGCGGGCGCGGCGCGCGATCATATCCTGGGCATCAATGCCGTTTCCGGCCGTGGCGAGGCGTTCAAATCCGGCGGCCGCGTGGTCAAGAACGTCACCGGCTACGATCTGTCAAAACTGATGGCCAACAGCTGGGGCACGCTGGCCGCGTTCACGGATGTCACCTTCAAGGTGCTGCCCGCCGCCGAGACCGAGGTCACGCTCGCTGTCCGCGGCCTGCTCGACGATGCCGCCGCCGCCGCCATGGCGCTGGCGCTCGGCTCAAGCGCCGAAGTGTCGAGCGCTGCCCATCTGCCGGAGCGCATCGCCGCGCGCGTCGCCGGCGGCACGCTTGGCAGCGAGGCCGCGACGTTGCTGCGCGTCGAAGGTTTTGGCCCTTCCGTCGCCTATCGCATCGCCGCTCTGAAAACGCTGCTCGGCAAGGCTGGACCGCTGGAGGAGATTTCCGGCGAGGCTTCACGGGTGATCTGGCGAGATGTGCGCGATTGCAGGCCCTTCGCCGACGGCACCGAGAAGCCGGTCTGGCGTGTGTCGATGACGCCGGGAGAGGGCCACCAGATGGTTCTGACGCTGCGCATGCAGGCCGCTGTCAGCGCGTTCTATGATTGGCAGGGCGGGCTGGTGTGGTTGCGCATGGAAGAGGGCGACCCGGAAGCCGCTTTGCTGCGTGGGCTGTTGAGAAAACATGGCGGCGGCCATGCGACGCTGGTGCGCGCCGCCCCTTCCCATCGCGCCGCCCTGCCGGTTTTCGAGCCGCAGGCGCCGACGCTGGCCGCACTTAGCGCGCGGCTGAAGCAAGAATTCGACCCAAGAAACATCCTCAATCCCGGCCGCATGGCCTAGGACTAGATCGCGATGCAGACCAATTTTTCGCTTGCCCAGCTTGCCGATCCGCATGTCGCGGAATCGGAGAAGATCCTGCGCAAATGCGTGCATTGTGGCTTCTGCACCGCCACCTGCCCGACCTATGTCACGCTCGGCAACGAGCTCGATTCGCCGCGCGGGCGCATCTACCTGATCAAGGACATGCTGGAGAACGGCCGTCCCGCCGACAAGGAGATCGTCACCCATATCGACCGCTGCCTGTCCTGCCTTGCCTGCATGACCACTTGTCCCTCGGGCGTCAACTACATGCATCTGGTCGACCATGCCCGTGCTCACATCCAGGAGACCTACAAGCGGCCGCTGCTCGACCGCCTGACCCGCGCCATGCTTGCCTTCGTGCTGCCCTATCCCGCACGCTTTCGCGCAGCACTCAGGCTGGCGAGGCTGGGCAAGCCGTTCATTGGCCTGTTCGGGAAGGTCCAAGCGCTGAAGCCGCTTGGCGCGATGCTCAAGCTCGCGCCGGCATCGATCCCCAAAACGTCACCGATGGCCTCACCGGGTATCCACGCCGGGCAAGGGGCCAAAAAAGGCCGCGTCGCCATCCTCACCGGCTGCGCGCAATCGGTGCTTGATCCCGCCATCAACGAGACGACGATCTCGCTGCTGACGCGGCTCGGCGTCGAGGTCGTGGTGCCGCCGGGCGAGGGCTGCTGCGGCGCGCTGGTCCATCATATGGGACGGGAACAGGCTGCACTCGCTTCGGCGAGGCAAAATGTCGACGCCTGGACGCGCGCCATCGAACAAAGCGGGCTCGATGCCATCGTCATCACCGCATCCGGCTGCGGCACGACGATCAAGGATTATGGCTTCATGCTCCGTCTTGATCCGGCCTATGCCGACAAGGCGGCGCGGGTGTCGGCGCTGGCCAAGGACATCACCGAGTATCTCTCAGGCATCGAGCTGCCCGAGCCGGTGCGCAGGCCGGGCACGGTCGTTGCCTATCATTCGGCCTGTTCGATGCAACACGGCCAGAAGATCACCCGCCAGCCGAAGGAATTGCTGACCAAGGCCGGATTCATCGTGCGCGAACCGCGCGAGGGCCATCTGTGCTGCGGTTCGGCCGGCACCTACAACATCCTGCAATCCGAGATTTCGGCCAAGCTGCGCGACCGCAAGGTGAAAAACATCGAGGCCACGGGGGCCTCGATCGTCGCCACCGGCAACATCGGTTGCATCGCGCAGATCGCGTCCGCGGCGAAGATGCCGGTGGTGCACACGATAAAGCTGCTCGACTGGGCCTATGGCGGGCCGAAGCCGGAAGGCGTTGCGGAAGACAGCCCGATCGCCGCCGAGTAGGCCTCGTGGCCCGTCTCGGTGCTTACTCGGCCGCCAGCCTGTCGGCCGTGCCGTATGTCGCTTCATAGAGCGCGCGCTGCCGGCTGAGCGCCACCATCGTGTTGCGCAGCAGGATCGCCACCGTGATCGGGCCGACGCCGCCCGGCACCGGCGTGATCCAGGAGGCGACCTCGCGCACGCTTTCGGTGTCGACGTCGCCGACGATACGGCTGGAACCGTCAGGGCCGATCTCGGAATTGATGCCGATGTCGATGACGGCAGCGCCCGGCTTGACCATGTCGGCCTTGATCAGTCGCGGCTTGCCGACGGCGACGAACAGCGCATCGGCGCGACGCGCATGCGCGGCAACCGATCGTGTCATGTGATGGCAGACCGTCACCGTAGCGCCTTCGCTCATCAGCAGGAAGGCGATCGGCTTGCCGACAATTTCGGAATGGCCGACGATGACCACTTCGAGCCCTTTGAGGTCGAGACCGGTCTCCTTCAGCAGCTCGACCGACGCGGCCGCGGTGCAGGGCGCGAGGTCGAGCTGGTTGTAGACGATATTGCCGATCGAAGCCGGATGCATACCCTCGACATCCTTGAGCGGATGCACCGCCGCCTGCAGCGTCCGGACCGGGATATGTGCCGGTACCGGCCGCTGGATGATGATGCCGGTGACGCGAGGGTCGGCGTTCAGGCCGTGGATGGCCGCTTCCAGTTCGCCTGATGTGATGGTGGCGGGAAAGCGCCGTTCCTCGAAATCGATGCCGGCCAGCTGCGCCTTGGCGCGCTGGTTGCGCACGTAGACATCCACCGCCGCGGTGTCGCCGACGGTGATCGAGATCAGCTTGGGCGGAAAACCCTCGGCTTTGGCGATCGCTGCATCCTCGCGCACGGCGGCAATGACGCGCTGGGCAACCGGGCCGCCCTTGAGATAGCGGCTGTCGTCGGACAGGGACATGGGTGAACTCTTTTGCTTGGTTGCCGCCGACATAGCAAAAGAACATCGCCAAGGGCAGCGCGAAAGCGAACCGTCATGCTTTTTGCGCGACGTGCCGACCAGGGAGCGTCTCGCTGACCCTCAGGCTCCGGTCGAAACGGAAAGGGCAGCGCGGTTTCCCGTGCTGCCCTTCCTGACTGGCCGCATCCCCATACGGCCCGTCCCCCGTATCTTCAGACTGGCCGCCAAAAGCGAGGTGCTTTGCCGGCCACCTGATTCGTCGCCGGAACTATATCACCTCGACCGTGGTTCCGACATTGACCCGTTCATAGAGGTCGACGACGTCCTCGTTGCGCATGCGGATGCAACCTGACGACACCGCGCCGCCGATTGTCCATGGCTGGTTGGTGCCGTGGATGCGATACTCGGTCGTGCCGATATAGAGCGCGCGTGCGCCGAGCGGGTTCTCCATGCCGCCGGCCAGATAGGTCGGCAGGTAGCGGCCCTTGGCGGCTTCGCGCTTGATCATCTGCGCCGGTGGGCGCCAGTCCGGCCACTCGCGCTTGTTGGTGATCTTGTGCGTGCCCGACCATTCGAAGCCGGGTTTGCCGGTGCCGACGCCGTAGCGCCGTGCCTTGCCGTTCTTCTCGACCAGAAAGAGGAAATTCTGAGTCGTATCGATGACGATCGTACCCGGTTTCTGCGGGCCGTCATAGGCGACTTCCTGTGGCAGGTAGATCGGGTTGATCTGCGGACGCATGACCATGCGCTTGGAAGGCGGCTGCACGGCCGCCGTCTGCACCCGGTCAGGCTGCCCCGGTTGAGCGTAGCGCAGGCGCGGCTGCTGCACGACCTGGCGGTTCTGGCGAACGATGCCGGGCGCATGGCCAAGCTGCAGCACCCAGGGGGCGGAAAGGTCGGGGCTCACCATAACCGGCGGCCTGTCGGCGTAGCGATCGCCGGCGGTTGAAGGCGTGACGCCCGAGGCAAACACAGCCACGGCGCCGAGCACGGGAAACAGAACTGTCTTCATCGGAACGCACCTTGATCGTCTGATACAACCGGGTGGAACGCCCCCCGGTTTGGCGATCATTGGCGCGCGAGCAGCAACCGAAACATGAATCGGAATGCGTAAAATGCGCTGTTGTCAGTAAACCTTTTGGTGTGGTTACCGCTGGGTTCAGGAATCTGGTAAAGCCGCAGTAAATGCAGCGCAAAGGCGCGTTAACGGACGGATTTTTGGCTATGGAAAAAGAAAACACCGGCCTGCTCGCCGGCCCCGACGGTGTCGCGCGTTGCTTCTGGCACGGCAATCTGCCCGACTATCTGCATTACCACGATCATGAATGGGGCCGGCCGGTGGCGGACGACCGCAGGCTGTTCGAAAAGATCTGCCTCGAGGGTTTCCAGTCGGGCCTGTCGTGGCTCACCATCCTGCGCAAGCGGGAGAATTTTCGCGAGGCCTTCGCCAATTTCGAATTCGACAAGGTCGCCGCCTTCACCGACAAGGATGTCGAGCGCCTGCTTGGCAATGCCGGCATCATCCGTCATCGCGGCAAGATCGTCTCGACCATCAACAACGCCAAGCGCGCCCGCGAAATGGCCGATGAATTCGGCTCGCTGGCGGCCTGGTTCTGGAAGTTCGAACCCGGCAAGGACGAGCGTCCCGAAATCGTCGACCTCGCCCATCTGCGCGCCAACCCGACCACGGCCGTCTCGGTTCGGATATCGAAGGAACTGAAGAAGCGCGGCTGGAGCTTTGTCGGCCCGACCACGGTCTACGCCTTCATGCAGGCCATGGGCCTGGTCAACGACCATCTCGAGGGCTGTGTCTGCCGCAAGCAAGTCGAGAAAGAGCGAAAGGCTTTCAAGCGACCGAAGTAATCCCTTCTCCCCGTTCACGGGGAGAAGGTGCCGGTAGGCGGATGAGGGGCGGCGCGAGGTTTGTCAATTCGTGCTGGTCCGCCGACGTGCACCCCCTTGTGGCTGCTATCGTTGCAGCCACCGGTACTGATTCCGCCCAAATCTCAGGTGCCGTTGGCGCTGGCCAGGAAAAGCCCGGCGACAATCGCCACCACCGTGGCCACGGTCGGGTAGATCACCAGCAGGCCGGTCATCAATGCGTCGCGCATGGATGGTCCCTTGCCGGTGTCGGCCGGTATCTCGAACGGACCGGCGGCCTGGCTGACGATTTTCTGGGCGTGGATGTCGGCTGGACGCAGGCGCGCGGGCAAGTCGCCTGCTCTGCCGTCGATGGCATGGAATCTCGCTGTGCTGGTCATGGCCCGAACCCCTTCGTGTCGGCGCGACTTATCGGCTGCGATTGTGTCGGCACAATGCCGCACCCATGGCGGGATTGTTTCATTTTGGTGCGTTTTTGTTTCGAGGGCGGTTCGGCTCTGCCTTCTCCCGGCAGGGAGAGGCAAGGCGGCAAACCCTTGCCGCACAAAGCTGCATCGGTTAGGACACGCGCGCTGCGGAAATAGGAAATTTCCTATCGCACAGCGCCACGAAAAACCGAGTACCCATTCCATGGCCGACAAATCGGAAAAGACGAAAGCGCGGCTGCCGCGCGGTTTTGCCGACCGCAGCGCCGAAGACATCCGCGCCGTCGAGAAGATGATGGCGACGATCCGCTCGGTCTATGAGCTCTATGGTTTCGAACCGGCCGACCCGCCGCTGATCGAATACACCGATGCGCTGGGAAAGTTCCTGCCCGACCAGGACCGGCCGAACGAAGGCGTGTTCTCCTTTCAGGACGATGACGATCAGTGGCTGTCGCTGCGCTATGACCTGACCGCGCCGACGGCGCGCTTCGTCGCCGAGAACTACGAGCGGCTGCCAAAACCCTACCGCAGCTATCGCTCCGGCTGGGTGTTCCGCAACGAGAAGCCAGGCCCCGGCCGCTTCCGCCAGTTCATGCAGTTCGACGCCGACACGATTGGCACGCCGGGCGTGGCCGCCGACGCCGAGATGGCCATGATGATGGCCGACGTGATGGAAGCGCTCGGCATCAAGCGCGGTGACTATGTCATCCGCGTCAACAACCGCAAGGTGCTGGACGGCGTGCTGGAGGCGATCGGCCTTGGCGGCGTCGACAATGTCGGCCGCCGGCTGACGGTGCTGCGGGCGATCGACAAGCTGGACAAGCTAGGGCCGGAAGGCGTGAGACTTCTGCTTGGGCCGGGGCGTTGGGATGGCGGCAAGGAAGGCGAGGGCGACTTCGCCAAGGGCGCCGGGTTGAATGACGGACAAGTCGAGGCAGTTCTTCGCGCGACAGCGAGGAATGCACAGGCCGGCCAGGATTCCAGCGTCAGCACGAATGCGGTCTACCAGGAAGGCGTTGGCGAGCTCTCGACGATCGAAGCCCTGGTCCGGGCAGCGGGATACGCCGAAGACCGCATCGCCATGGACCGTTCCGTCGTGCGTGGCCTAGAATACTACACCGGCCCAGTCTTCGAGGCAGAACTGCTGGCCGAGATCCCCAATGAGGACGGCCAGATCGTCCGCTTCGGCTCGGTCGGTGGCGGCGGCCGCTACGATGGCCTCGTCTCGCGCTTTCGCGGCGAGCCGGTACCGGCGACCGGTTTCTCCATTGGCGTCTCCCGGCTGATGACCGCGCTGAAGAACCTCGGCAAGCTCGACAGCGCTGATGTGATCGCGCCGGTCGTCGTGCTGGTCATGGACAAGGACACCGACAGCCTCGGCCGCTACCAGAAGATGGTGGCGGCGCTGCGGGCTGCCGGCATCCGTTCCGAAATGTATCTCGGTGGCGCCGGCATGAAGGCGCAGCTCAAATATGCCGACCGTCGCGGCTGTCCGGTCGCAATCATCCAGGGCGGCGACGAGCGCGCCAAGGGCGAGCTGCAGATCAAGGATCTGATCGAGGGCGCTCGCATGTCGGCTGAAATCACGGACAACGCCGAATGGCGCGCTGCCCGTCCGGCGCAGGTGACGGTGGCGGAAAGCGACCTGGTTGCCGAGGTGAAGAAGATCTTGGCGGCACAGGCCGCCGATCGCGCCAAAGGTGGCGCTTGAACACCCCCCTCTGGCCTGCCGGCCATCTCCCCCTCAAGGGGGGAGATTGGATGTCGCGTGCGCTTTCGCCAATCTTCAACGTTGGAAAAAAGGCGCGGGGCTTGCAACTGCCAATCTCCCCCCTTGAGGGGGAGATGGCCGGCAGGCCAGAGGGGGGTGCCTCGCGCCCATCCGATCAATGACCTCCCGCTACCCTGCCATATCAGCCGACATCATCAATCTCTTCGCCAAGCGCAACACACATGCGGTCGAGGTTGCCGTGCTGCAGCCGGCCGATCCGTTCCTCGACATGGCCGGTGAAGACTTGCGCCGGCGTATTTTCCTCACCGAAAGCGAAACCGGCCAGGCGCTGTGCCTGCGGCCGGAATTCACCATTCCGGTCTGTCTCGACCACATAAGATCGCAGGCGGGCACGCCGCGCCGCTATTCCTATTTGGGCGAGGTGTTCCGCCAGCGCCGCGAAGGCGGCAACGAGTTCTTCCAGGCCGGCATCGAGGATTTGGGCGATCGTGACACCGCCGAAGCCGATGCCCGTTCGCTGGCCGACGCACATGCGCTGCTTGCCCTGGTGCTGCCCCGCCAGGCGCTGGCGATCACGCTCGGCGACCAGACCATTTTCGAGGCCGTGCTGGCCGCCCTTGGGCTGCCGCGCGGCTGGCGCATGCGTCTTGCCCGCGCCTTCGGCTCGGCGCCGATGCTGCAGGCAGCACTCGCCGATCTCGCCAACCCGCCACGCAACGGCCAACTCTCCGGTCCGGTCGCTTCCCTTGTCCTCGACGGCGATCTCGAAGGTCTGTCCGCGCACATCGCCAGTGGCATGGAAGAGGCCGGCCTGTCGGCCTCCGCTGGGCGCTCGCCAGCCGATATAGCGCGTCGACTGATCGAGAAAGCTGAGTTGCGCAGCGTACGGCTATCCAACGAGGCCTTCGCGGCACTAAAGAGTTTTCTGGCGATCGACGTGCCGCTCGATGGCGCGGCCCAGGCGTTGGCGACCTTCGCCGCCGGTGCCGGGCTCTTGCTGGGTGCGGCGCTGGAGAATTTCGCCGCCCGCGCCAAGGCGATCGAAGCGCATGGCTTGCCGACGGGAAGAATCCGCTACGACGCCGCCTTCGGCCGACCGCTCGACTATTACACCGGCCTGGTCTTCGAAATCGCCGTGCAAGATGGCGAACGGCCGCTGGTCGGTGGCGGCCGTTATGACCGGCTGCTGACCCTGCTTGGCGCCAAGACGCCGATCCCCGGCGTCGGCTTTTCCGTCTGGCTCGATCGCATCGACGCATTGCGGGAGACGGCGCCATGATCACCCTGGCGATCCCGTCGAAAGGCCGGCTCAAGGAGCAGGCGCTGGAGGTACTGGCCAAGGCCGGGCTCACCGTCAGCCTGCCTGGCGACGAGCGCTCTTATCGCGCCCGCATCGAAGGCGCGGAAAGCATTGAAGTGGCTTTCCTGTCGGCTTCCGAGATTGCTGGCGAGATCGGCCAGGGCGCGGTCGATCTCGGCATCACCGGTGAAGACCTGGTGCGCGAGAACCTTGCCGACTGGGAAACCCGCGCCGAAATCGTCGCCCGTCTCGGCTTCGGCAATGCCGATGTCGTGGTCGCCGTGCCCGACATCTGGCTCGACGTCGACACCATGGCCGATCTTGACGATGTCGCCGCCGATTTTCGTCAGCGCCATGGCCGGCGGCTCAGGATCGCCACCAAATACTGGCGGCTGACGCAGCAGTTCTTCTCGCTAAAACACGGCATCCAGGTCTATCGCATCGTCGAGAGCCTCGGTGCGACCGAAGGGGCGCCGGCGGCGGGCCTGGCCGATGTCATCGTCGACATCACCACCACCGGCTCCACGCTTCGCGCCAATCATCTCAAGGTGCTCGGCGACGGCCTGGTTTTGCGCTCGCAGGCCTGTCTGGTGGCGTCAAAAAAGACGCGCGCGGCGGCGGATGAGGCGCTGCTGCGCGATGTGGCCGCGAAGATGGCGGCCATCGTCAGCTGAGGATGCCCTCCAGTACCATCGACGGGATTTCCACCATCCCGGCGGGCTGATAGGCTCGACCTGTCCTGGGAGGAGACAGCGATGCCGATCAATCTCGACGAGCTGAAGAATGCCACCAATTTGCGCGGGCGTGGATCGCGCAATGGCGATGTCTTCGTGGCACCCGTCGACGGCAAGGCGCATGTTTCCGGCGAGCGCTCGACGCCGCTGCTCAACAAGACTATTCCCGCTCTGTTTTCCGACACCGCCAGCAAATACGCCACGCTCGATGCCGCGGTCTTCGTCGACCAGGACAAGCGCTTCACCTGGAGCGAACTGTCGGACACGGTCGATGCGCTGGCCGCCGGCTTCCTGGCGCTGGGCCTTGAAAAGGGCGATCGCGTCGGCATCTGGTCGCCCAACCGATGGGAATGGCTAGTGACGCAATTCGCCACCGCGCGCATCGGCTTGATCCTGGTCAACATCAACCCGGCCTACCGGCTGACCGAGCTCGACTATGCCTTGAACAAGGTCGGCTGCAAGGCGCTTGTGACCGCGGTCAAGTTCAAGACCTCCGACTATCTCGGCATGATCGAGACGCTGGCGCCGGAGCTCGCGACCGCCACCCCCGGCAAGCTCAAGGCAAAGCAGCTGCCGGCGCTGAAGATCGTCATCCGCATGGGTGAGGACAACTCACCCGGCATGTTCAATTTCGCTGATGTGCTGGCCATGGCCGGGCGCGACGAGCATGACAGCCTCGACCGCATTTCGGAGGGGCTGAAGCCCGGCGACGCCATCAACATCCAGTTCACGTCGGGCACGACAGGGGCACCCAAGGGCGCGACGCTGACCCACAACAACATCGTCAACAACGGCAATTTCGTCACGTCGGCGATTAAGCTGACCGTCGATGACCGGCTGTGCATCCCGGTGCCGCTCTATCACTGCTTCGGCATGTCGATGGGCACGATGGGCTGCGTGTCGAAGGGCGCGACCATGGTTTTCCCGGGCGAGGGGTTCGATGCCGGCGCCACGCTGAAAGCGGTGGCGAATGAGCGCTGCACCGGACTCTATGGCGTGCCGACCATGTTCGTAGCACTCCTCGATCATCCGGACTTCCAGTCCTTCGATCTCTCCAGCCTGCGCACCGGCATCATGGCCGGTTCGCCATGCCCGATCGAGGTGATGAAGAAAGTGGTGTCGCTGATGCATATGTCAGAAGTGACGATCGCCTACGGCATGACCGAGACCAGTCCGGTGTCGTTCCAGAGCGGTGTCGACGACCCGCTGGAAAAGCGCGTCTCGACGGTCGGTCGCATCCACCCCCATGTCGAGGTCAAGGCGGTCGATGCCGACGGCGCCACCGTCGCCGTCGGCGCGCCGGGCGAGCTATGCACGCGCGGCTATTCGGTGATGAAGGGCTATTGGGACGACATCGAGAAGACCCGCGAGGCGATCGACACCGATGGCTGGATGCACACCGGCGATCTCGCCACCATCGATGCCGAGGGCTATTGCAACATTGTCGGCCGGGTCAAGGACATGGTCATCCGCGGTGGCGAGAACGTCTATCCGCGTGAGGTCGAGGAATTCCTCTACCGCCATCCCAAGGTCAGGGAAGTGCAGGTGTTCGGCATTCCAGACCCAAAATATGGCGAGGAGCTGTGCGCCTGGATCGTGCTCAAGCCAGGCCAGATCGCCACTGAACAGGAGATCAAGACCTTCTGCGCCGGCCAGATCGCCCATTACAAGATCCCGCGCCACATTCGCTTCCGCACTGAATTGCCGATGACGGTGACCGGCAAACCGCAGAAGTTTTTGATGCGCGAGGCGATGGTCAAGGAACTGGGGCTGGTGACGCAGAAAACGGCGTAAGGGGAGCAGCGCTTCGATTTGTCGGTGCACTGAATGCAGCCAAGGATCGCGGATCCTGCGGCATCGTTTGGTGACGTTGTTTGTGAGGGGTCGAACGGGGGCCCTGCCGGATATTGGCGAAGGTGCTCCCCATGGGTTTTCCGCAAGTTTTGCAAACGCATAGGGGCCTGAATGCGTGGTTTCGGACGATCGGTGATCTCTTATGCGATGCCCTTGGCCTCCTTGATGATGGCTGTCGCAGTCAGGGCAAGCGGGCTGTCGGTGGATGAAGGTTCACTGGGCGTCAGGATCCTTGTCGGAGGGCTTTCGAGTGCGATTATGTTCACCACCATTTTCGTGGTGCTCGACCACGCCGAGGCGGTGGCTCGGCGTGTGGGAGAACCCTACGGCACGTTGGTGCTGACTTTTGCCGTGACGGCAATCGAAGTGTCGATCATCGTTTCCATGATGCTGCATGGAGAGAACAACCCCACGCTTGCACGTGAGTCAGTCTTTTCAACGATGATGATTACATCTACCGGCGTTGTCGGCATGTGTCTCGCGCTTGGCGGCTGGCGTCATCGCAAGCAGGCAATTGTTCGACAAGGAACCAGCGCATATTTGGCGGTTCTGGCCGCGCTGACCGTCATGACGCTTATTCTGCCAACCTACACACAAACTACGGGCCCTGGCACATTTTCAGCTGCTCAACTGGGCTTCGTAGCCGTGCTTTCAGTGCTGCTCTATGCAAGTTTTGTGTTCGCTCAGACTGTCCGGCACAGAGACGACTTCGTCCAAGGACAAGAACACGACGTTTCGATGCGGACCGCCCCTCACGAAAGCGTCGCTGTCGGTACTTTGCTCCTGTTGATCGGGCTGATTGGAATTGTCATGCTCGCCGAGCAAGTCGCCGCAGGTGTTGAAGATACGCTCGTTGCCTACCAGGTGACCCAGTCCGACAGCATTGTGGGAGCATTGATCGCCGGGTTGGTTTTGATGCCGGAGGCCATTTCGGCGGTTCGCGCTTCACTTCACAATGAGCTGCAACGCGGCTTGAATGTTGCGATGGGTTCCGCATGCGCTACAATTGGCTTGACAATACCGGCGGTCGCAGCCGCCAGCCTGCTGACGGGGAGAGGCTTAACTCTTGGGCTTCCATCGACTGACGCAGTACTTCTAGTTCTAGCACTCTTCATATGCAATGTAAGTTTTAGTACCGAAAGAACAACGTTCCTGACTGGCATGGTCCATATCGTGGTATTTTTTACGTATATATTTCTTATATTTATACCATGACCGGTTTGTGCCCAGATCCGCGGTTGGCTGTGATTTAGGAATTCGGAATCGGAGGCCGCGCGCTGATGTTGGACAATTACGAGGTGGACGAGTTTGGCGTGATCCACCAGATCGACTTCACCCCGATCAAATACGACAAGCAATACATTTCCTATTACGAGGACCTGAGTGACCGGACCATCAAGCTCGGATATCAGCGACTTGGCTGGGTGCTTGGAATCACCGGCGAGATTCCCCGGTCCGTGCTGGAGATTGGATATGGCACGGGCACATTCGTCGAGGCCGCGAAAATAACCGGAGTCGCCGACTGCGCCGGCTGCGACATCGCCAGGTTTCCGCTGCCCAAGGGCGTCCGCTTTGTCGATTGGGATGAGGCGCTGGCAAGTTCGTGGGATCTTGTCGCCATGTTCGACGTGCTGGAGCACATCCCGGATCTGGGTTTCCTCGCCCGCCTTCAAGGCCCGCTATCTGGCCGTCGCCGTCCCTTATTGCCGTTGGCGCGAGCTCGGGGCCGACGGCGACGCGTGGTTCCAGACGTGGCGCATGCGTCTCCCCAACGAGCACCTGCACCACTTCGACCGTGACTCGTTGGTGGCACTCCTCGCACACAACGGCTTCCAGTGCGTGACACTGAACTGCTTCGAGGACGGAATCAGACTGCGGCCCGGCGAAGCAGGTCCGAATATTCTGTCCGGCTTCTTTAGAAAGCTATAGGCCGGTTTCCCAGCGCGCTCGACCAAGCGTGCGAAAACAGGCGAGTGAGGTATGGCCTTGTCGTTGGGACGCGGCAGGGT
>NZ_JBFUDZ010000054.1:0-33923 GCF_056404455.1 Mesorhizobium sp. P2_D1 | reverse complement strand
CGGAGGCCTGTCGCAGTACAAGGCGATCATCCTCTCCGACATCGGCGCCAACTCGCTGCTGTTGCATCCCGACGTCTGGCTGCATGGCAAGACGGTGCCCAACCGGCTCAAGCTGCTGCGCGATTGGACGCATGCCGGCGGCGGCCTGGTGATGATCGGCGGCTATTTCTCCTTCCAGGGCATCGACGGCAAGGCGCGCTGGAATCGCACCGCGGTCGAGGACGCGCTGCCGGTGACCTGCCTCCCCTATGACGATCGGCTCGAAATTCCCGAAGGTTTTCGGCCCGAGATCATCGGCGCCGCGGATCATCCGCTCTTTGCCGGCATAAAGGGCGAATGGCCGATCCTGCTCGGCGCCAACGAGGTCATCGCCCGTGACCGCGGCGATGTCGAGATCCTGGCGCGGCTGCCGCATGACCAGGGCGGCCATCCATTGCTCGTGACAGGGCGGCATGGCGAAGGCCGTACGCTGGTGTGGACATCGGATATCGGCCCGCACTGGCTGCCGAACAGCTTCGTCGAATGGCCGGGTTACGCGCGCCTTTGGACCAACGTGCTGCGCTGGGTCAGCAAGACCGCCTAGCCAATCCGCAACCGCCGGAGCAACCGCCATGACGGCACCCTTTCTTGTGGCCAGGAACATCGCCAAGCGCTTCGGCGCGTTGACGGCGCTTGCCGACGTCGACCTTGAAATCCGCTCCGGCGAAGTGCTGGCGCTGCTTGGCGATAATGGCGCCGGCAAGTCGACCTTCATCAAGATCCTGGCCGGCGCTCACTCGCCGAGCGATGGCGAACTCGTCATCGAGGGCAGCCCGGTCGTTTTCTCCTCGCCCAAGGACGCGGCCGCGTCGGGGATCGCGACGATCTTCCAGGAACTGGCGCTGTCAGAAAACCTGTCGATCGCCGAAAACGTCTTTCTCGGGCGAGAATTGAAACGCTCCATTTTTGGCATCCCATTCCTCAAGCGCAAGGAAATGCGCCAGCGCGTCGATGGTCTCCTGCAGGAACTCGACGCCCATATTTCCGATCCTGAAGCTCCGGTCGGCAGCCTGTCGGGCGGTCAGCGCCAGGCCGTCGCCATCTGCCGGGCGCTTAATCTGAACGCCAGGCTGGTGATCATGGATGAGCCCACAGCCGCCCTTGCCGTCGCCGAAACACGCAAGGTGCTAGCGCTGACGCGGCGGCTCGCTGCGCGCGGCTGCGCCGTGGTGCTGATCAGCCATAACATTTCCGAAGTCTTCGAGGTTGCCGACCGCATCGTGGTGTTCCGGCGCGGCCGCAAGGTGGCCGAACGGCTGGCCGCCGAGACCAACCACGAGGAAGTCGTTTCGCTCATAACGGGCGCCCATCCCGACGTGCGGGCGCTCGAAAAAACAAACTGAAACGCGCGTCATTCCAGAGAGGATCAAACACAATGCTTTCGCAGTTCAAAAAAGCGCTCGCCGTCTCCGTACTGTCGCTCGCCATTGCCTCGGCCGCGTCCGCCGCCGACAAGCACAGGATAGCCTTCGTGCCGCAGCTGATCGGCATTCCCTATTTCAACGCCATGGAAGCCGGCGGCAACCGCGCCGCCAAGGATCTCGGCGTCGACTTCATCTATTCCGGTCCCGTCGACACCAATCCGGTCGACCAGTTGCAGATCGTGCAGAACCTGATCGACCAGGGCGTCGAGGCGGTCTCGGTCAGCGTGCTCGATGCCTCCAGCGTCGCCCCCGTAGTCGAGAGCGCCAAGGCGAAAGGGATAAAGCTGTTCACCAGCGACAGCGATGCGCCCGACAGCGGCCGCGCCGTCTATGTCGCGCAGGCAACCGATGAGGGCCTTGGCACCACAATCATCGACGAACTCGTCAAGCGCGTCGGCGAAGACGCGACAATCGGCATCGTCTCCGGCGAGGCGACGGCGTCCAATCTCAACGCCTGGATCGGCTTCATGCAGAAACAGGCCGCCGCCAAATATCCGAAGCTGAAGCTGCTCGACCCGCAATTCGCCGGCGGCACGGCCGAGCGCGCCGCGCAGATTTCCGGCGACCTGATGGCGGCCAACCCCGACATCAAGGCCATCATCGCCGTTGCCTCCTCGACCTGCCCGGGTGTCGCCCAGGCGATCGAGACCGCCGGGAAAATCGGCTCCGTCATTGGCGCCGGCTATTGCAGCCCCAACACCGCGCGCTCCTACCTGAAGAGCGGTGCCTTCGGCTTCACCGTGCTGTGGGATCCCGAGCAGCTCGGCTATCTCACGGTCTGGGCTGGCAAGCAGCTCATCGAAGGCAAGGCTTTCGAGGCCGAAAACAAAATTGCCGGCCTGGAGAAGCCCGCCACCTATGACGCCGCCAAAGGCATCTTGTTGCTCGGGCCGCCAGCTGTTTTCACCAAGGACAATGTCGACAAGTTCAACTTCTGAGCCCTGATGTGAGCGCGGTGCGACAGTCTGGAAACGGTGTCATCTCCATGAACGGGCGGGAGTGGTCTCTGCTTGTCGCCTGTCTGCTGGCGATCGTCGTCTTTGCTGTCGCATCGCCGCACTACGCCACCTCCGGCAATGCGGTCACCGTGCTGCGCAACAGCGCCGAACTGCTTTTGATCGGCCTCGGCATGACCCTGCTGCTCGCCATGGGCGGCATCGATGTGTCGATCGGCATTGTCATGGGTCTGGCGGCCATTGCCATCGGCCGCGTGCTCGGCACCGACGGCAATCCGCTGCTGGCGCTTGTCGTCGGCCCGTTGGTCGGCGCGCTGCTCGGCTGTGTGACCGCCGCCGTCGTCGTCCTCGGTCGCGTTCCGGCCATTGTCGGAACGCTCGGCCTGCTCGGCATCTACCGCACCGCCGTGTTCGTGCTGCTTGGCGGGCAATGGCTCTCCGGCCTGCCCTCGACCCTTACCGATCTGCTCGCCGCGAGTGTGCTCGGCATTCCTGTCCCCGCCCTGGTGATCGCTGCAGCCTATTTCACGGTCTGGCTGGCGCTGCGGCGCACCCCCTATGGGCTGCATCTGCTGGCGATCGGCAATTCGGAGGAGAAGGCGCGGCTCTCAGGTATCCCGGTGGTCAAGGTTCGCTTCATGACCTTCGTCGTCAGCGGTATCCTGACCGGCATCGCCGCCACCTTCTACGTCGCCACCTACCGCAATGTCGAAATGAGCATCGGCAGCACGCTGGCGCTTGACGCCATTGCCGCGGTCATCCTCGGCGGCACCAGCATACTGGGCGGCCGCTGCAGCCTGCTCGGCACCGTACTTGGCGTGCTGCTGCTCAGGATCCTCCAGAACGGCCTGCTTCTGATCGGCATCCCTTCGCTCTGGCAGCCTGTCGTCACCGGCGTTCTCATCATCGGCGTGCTTGGCTTCGAAGCCATTTCCAATCGCCTTCCGCTGACCCGCCTCCAGCGAGCCCGCACATGAAGACGCTGCGCAATCTGCAAGGCCCGGCCCTTACGCTCGCGCTTCTGTGCGGGCTTTGGCTGATCGTCATTGTCGGCTTGGCTGTGCTAAAGCCCGCGGTCTTCAACCTTGGCACCGTCACCACCATCCTCCAGTTCTCGACCATCCTGGCGCTGGTCGGGCTTGGCCAGGGCCTGGTCATCCTCGCCGGCGGCGCCGGCATCGACCTGTCGGTCGGCGGCGCGGTTTCGCTCTCCGCCATCATCGCCATGCTGTCGCTCAAACTGGGTTTGCCGCCGTTGCTGCTGCCGCTAGCTTGCGTCCTGGCCGGCGCACTGCTCGGCGTCCTCAATGGCGTGCTGGTCAACCGGCTCGCGCTTCTGCCCTTCATCGCGACGCTCGGCACCTTCTTCGTCTATTCCGGCACAGCGCTCGCCGTTACCGGGGGTGCGGCTCAATCCGGCGTGCCGGCCTGGCTGCTCGTGTGGGGGCGTGGCGCCGTCATAGGCATCCCCATGCCGTTTCTCACCCTCGCCATCCCCTGCTTTGCGCTCGCCGGCCTGGTGCTGATGTCGACCGCCTGGGGGCGTTGGATCTACGCCATGGGCTTCAATGAACGTTCGGCCAGGCTGGTCGGCATTCCGGTCGATCGCGTCCGCCTCATCCTCTATGCGCTGAGCGGTGCGCTCGCCGGCGCCGCCGGCCTTGTCTCGCTCGCCTGGCTCGGCAGCGGCAGGCCCAATATCGGCCAGAACCTCGAACTGGAATCGCTCACCGCCGCGATGCTTGGCGGCATCGCCATCACCGGCGGGCGCGGCGGCGTCGGCGGCGTGTTCGCGGCCGTGCTGCTTTTGGTCACGCTGAAGACCGGTCTGCTGCAATTGAACATCAACACGGTTTGGCAAGTGGGGATTGTCGGCGCCCTTCTGGTGTTCGTCCTTCTTGCCGACCGGCTTTCCCAACGTTGGAGATCATGATGCCTTCCATGGAAGAGACTATCGCCGCCCGCGTCGAGGCAGCGGTCGATCGTATCGTCGAAACGCTGAGCGATCTCGTCGCCTTCCCCTCGATCGTGAAATCCAGTCCGAAGGAGGCCGGGCCGGGTGAGCGTGATTGCCAGCTCTATCTGCAAAAACGCATCGAAGCGGTCGGCTTCACGTCCGATCTCTGGGATCCGGACGGCCCGGCGCTTTATGAAAAATACAAGGGACGTGCCGGCGCCAACAAGGGCAGGACCTTTGACGGCCGGCCCAATCTCGGCGGCGTCCTGAAGGGTACCGGCGGCGGGCGTTCGATCATGCTCACCGGCCATATCGACGTCGTGCCGCCGGGCGCCGCTGGACACTGGGCAACCGATCCGTTCCAGCCCGTGCTGAAAGACGGCTTCCTACACGGCCGTGGCACCGTCGACATGAAGGGCGGCGTCGCCTGCATGCTGATGGCGGTCGAAATCCTAAGGGAGCTACAAATCCCCCTTTCCGGAGACATCGTCTTTACCACTGTCGTCGACGAGGAGATCGGCGGCATGGGCTCGCTTGCCATGGTCGACCGCGGCTTTCACGCCGACGCCGGCATCATGACCGAGCCGACGGCAAACAGGATCGCGCCGCTCTGCCACGGCATACTGTGGGGCAGGATCGTCATCGACGGCATAGGTGGGCATGCCGAGCTGACGCCGAATGCCTGGTATTCGAGCGGCCCGGTCGATGCCGTGCAGCTGTGCCGGCAAATCCTCGACGGCATTGACATCCTCAACCGGCGCTGGATGTTCGACCCGAAAAAGAACCATCCGCTGATGGATTTGCCCAACCAGATCATCGTCACTCAGATCAATGCCGGCGAGCACCCCTCCTCCATGGCCGGGCGCGGCGAGATCATCATCGATGCGCAGTACCTGCCGAGCGAGCATGACGAATTCAGGTTGGGCGGCAACGTCAAGCGCGAGATCGAAGAGCATATTGCCCATGTCTGCCAGGCGGACCCTTATCTGCGTCTGCACCCTGCCCGCGTCGAATGGATTCTTGATGCCGACTGCGCCGAAATCCCCTCCGACAGCCCGTTCGTGAGTGTATTCCAGGAAGCTGTGAAGGACGCCAATCTGTCGCCGGTGCTCAGCGGCTTCGGCGCGCACAGCGACATTGGCCTGCCGACCGGCCTCGGCAACACGCCGACGGTCAACTTCGGCCCGGGCGACCCGGCGCAGGCGCATCAACCCAATGAGCGTGTCTCGGTGCGAGACCTCGTCGATTGCACCAAGGCGATCGCCATTGCCGTCGAAAAGTGGTGCCGCTAGCGAACCTCGCCCCCTTGCTGTCGACGTATTCTTGCACCTGGGAGGGCTGCAAAACGGCTTTGAAGGCACCCGATCCCATGAAATTCCCCGACGCTTTTTGAATTTACCGCGATGATCGTCGCATTGGTGGATATGGTACCGATTTGCCAGCCATCAGCTGCTAAGAGTACGCGAAAACAGATCAAGAAATCTCTACCCCTCACTACTACCTTTAGACATGATGCCCCGCCTCCCAATATCCGTTAAATTCAAGTACGCCGCAGCGTTGCTTGGCATTCAAGATACCGCTGGACTAAAGGGGCGCGTTATGCACCAAGTCAAAGTCGTGTGCCCTAACTGCCAGGTGCCGGGCGCTGGACCACTGAGGATGAACTGCACAAAGTGCGGCGGAACCGGCTTTGTCTACGAGTCGAGAATGGATCCCGGTCCAGCTAGGGGCTTCCTCCGGCTGGTTGTTATCGGCGCCGCAATCATGCTGACCTATTGGTACGTCACCGGCATCACCTACCATGGGTATTAAACCGCCAAGCCGCCTTCCGCCTGTGCGCTATCGCCCTTGATGGTCGGGGTGCATTTCCCCTCATGCGCGCGATCCCAGACTGACGCGCGAAAAATCCGCCTGACTTGGGCGGGTTCGCGGCGCATCTCTACACCTTAACGGAGACACGGAAGCCTGCCCGTGGCGTCATGGCACATCGTCGAGTGAAACAACTTTGCGCTCGTTGGCCTACCAGCGGATTTGATTTGCTTGGTGATCCCCCAACCTTAGGGCAAACTCCCTGTCGGGGCTCCAGGAGGAGAAATGAGAGCACGCGCTGCAACGCTCGGGGATCTCGAGGATGTCTTTCGCGGCCTGTCCAAGCGGATGTCGGATGAATACGTCGCTGCCGGCAAGGACAGCAAGATCGCTTACGACAATTTGATGATGAACTTGAAGGAAGGCCGTGCGCATGCGCTTGTCGAGGGCGACAAGACCGTGGCGATCATCGCCTGGCATGAGAACAGCGACGCCGCCAATACGCTGTTCGCCGCACAGGAGGATTTCTTCCGTGCCGCGACCATTCGCTTCTGCAAACGGCACATCAGGCACATCCAGGCACTCGCCGGCAACCTGCCCATTCACTCGCGCAGCTGGCTGCAGGGGTCGGATGTCGCAAGATGGTTTCACCTGATCGGCTATGTCGAGCGCGGCCAGGAGAACGGCGCCACTGTCTTCGAGCTGCCGCCGGCTCGCGGATAGAAATCGCGGTGTCGGGACAGAAGTTTGGCCGCATGCCTTGGCGATCAATGGATACGTTCACATTTCGTCATCCTGGGTCGGAGCAACGAGCAAAGCGACGCGGCGCAGGCCATCGGCGGCTTGAAACGCGCCGCATGAAACTGTGGCGATGCGACGCGTCCCGAGCGATCAGGCTGTCGGCGAGCGACGGCAAGACGATTCGGCCACGCTACGCACAGTGCGACGTCACGTCCCACCGAAAATCGCCGCACGGATGACCAATCCATGTTCAGTATCATTTTTCCTCCACGAATTCGTTCCATGACAGGATGGTCCACGGCAGCCTTCGGGCAGGTGTGCCCAGGATTATCCGAGATCAAAGACGGCCAAGGGCACGAATCAAAAAAGTCGGCGGCACGCTGCGGCGGAAAGGTGTAGAAGACCGTGCCGAACGCATCGAGGGCAGTGCGATCGGGTTGCGCTCGGCAAGGCTTGATGATTTGTTGCCGCTATACGGAGAACGAGTAATGCGTGAGCCTGCCGGTCAAGACGAATATGGGTCGAGCAATCCCTTCGACCCGGACGATCTGCCGACGTTGAATGCGATAGGTCCAAGCATGGGAAGCGGCAACGACTTCGAGAAGTATGCGGTTGCCGTGATCATCGTGTTCGGCGCGCTGATCATTGGTGGGTTGATGGCCGCGTCGATGACCTTCGGGCACCGCAATGGGTTCCTTTTTGCACTTGGCGGCGCCACATCGGCCTGGATATCGGGAAACGCGCTGCTGCTCGACCGGCCGCGCATTTACGCGCTGTTTGTCGGCATCGCCGCGTTGTTGCTGATAGCGTCGACCGTCACGCTGATTTCGTGACGATCCGGCTTGTGAATCAAGACATCAATATCCGAGCGCTTCGCCCGATGCGGCACGGCTGTCGATAGCGCCATTGTAGCGCGCGCCGCCGCCCTTCTCGATCTCCGCCAGGCTCTTGCCACCGACCAGGATGCCCGCAGCCTGGCCCCAGGTCTTATCACCGAGATCGAGGTGGTAGCCCATGCCGGCCAGCAGTTTTTCGGTATCCGGCGACAGGCCGAACGGCTCGATGTAAACGGTGTCGGGGAGCCATTGGTGGTGGATGCGCGGCGCGTCGATCGCCTCCTGGATGTTCATGCCATGGTCGACGACGTTGACGATGGCTTCCAGCGTGATGGTGATGATGCGCGAACCGCCCGGGCTGCCGATGACCATGAACGGCTTGCCGTCCTTGGCCACGACGGTCGGGCTCATCGACGACAGCGGCGTCTTCTTCGGCTGGATGGCGTTGGCCTCGCCCTGGACCAGACCATAGAGGTTGGGCACGCCGGGTTTCTGGGTGAAATCGTCCATCTCGTTGTTGAGCAGGATGCCGGTGCCGTCGGCGACGACGCCGGCGCCGAACGAGCCGTTCAGCGTATAGGTAACGGCGACCGCATTGCCGTCATTGTCGATGATCGAATAATGCGTCGTCTCCTTGCTCTCGCCAAAGCCCTTCGGCATCAGGTCCTGCGACACGCCGGCCCGGAACGGATCGATCTTGTCGCGAATGTCCTTGGCATAGGCCTTGTCCAACAGTTTCGAGACCGGGTTGTCGACGAAATCGGGATCGCCGAGTGCTGAATTGCGGTCGACATAGGCATAGCGCATCGCCTCGACCATGACATGGACCGTGTCGGCGGAACCGGCGCCGAGATAAGACAACGGATAACCTTCCAGCACGTTGAGGATTTCGCAGATGATGACGCCGCCGGAGCTTGGCGGCGGCGACGATGTGATCTCATAGCCGCGATAGGTACAGGTCACGGGCTTCAGTTCGCGAACCGCATATTGCTCGAAGTCCGGCTTGGCCAGGATACCGCCCTTGGCGCCGCTTGCCTTGACGATGGCGTCGGCAATGGCACCTTTGTAGAAGGCATCAGCGCCTTTCTCGGAAATGGCGGCGAGCGAGGCGGCAAGGTCCGGCTGGACCAGGCGCTCGCCGATGCCATAGGGCTTGCCATCGGGTTTCAGGAAGATGGCGGCAGCCGCGGGATCCTTCGCCAACCTGTCGGCACTGCCGGCAAAGGAGGCGGCGTCGCCCTGATTGAGGACGAATCCGTCCTTGGCATAGCTGATCGCCGGCCCCATCAGATCCTGTCTGGACAAGGTGCCGTATTTTTCGCGCGCCATCTCGAAGCCGGCGACGGAGCCAGGCACGCCGACCGCGAGATAGCCGTCGAGGCTGGCGCCCTTCACCGGGTTGCCGTCCTTGTCGAGATACATGGTCTTGGTCGCCGCCAACGGCGCGCGCTCGCGAAAGTCGAGGAAGGTCGATTTGCCGTCCTTGAAGCGGATGGTCATGAAGCCGCCGCCGCCGATGTTGCCGGCATTGGGGTAGACGACGGCGAGCGCATAGCCGACGGCGACTGCCGCATCGATCGCATTGCCGCCCTTCTTCAGGATCTCGACACCGACTTCAGACGCCAGATGCTGGGCTGTCACCACCATGCCGTGCTCGCCCTTGGCCGGCGCGGGTGACGCGGCGAAGGCGTTTGACAATGGCGCCAGGACGAAGGTGATGGAAAGACTGGCGGCGATCAGTGTTCGACGGGTGAGAGGCATGGCGGTTCTCCGAGCGGGGGACGCCTAGAAGAACCCCTCGAGATCACCAAGTCCACCCATCAATGATGGACCAGACGGATCAATTGAGATGTCAGACAATGCCACCCGAGCCGCCGGCGACCGCTGGGCGTTCCGCTGCCACCTTGGCGCGGTAGCCGGCCGCCCGGTAGGCGGCGACCGGATCGATGGCGCCACCGGTCTTCAGCCGCGCCATGGCGAGGATAGGCTCGACATCGGTGCGGTAGGCGGCTTTCAGCGTCTGCGTCGCCATCAGCGCATCATTGCTGTCCTGATAGCCCTCCAGCGCCTTGCGGTCGACCAGCAGCGCCTGCGCATAGGCGCGCTGCACCTCGACCGCCGACAGCATCAGGCTTTCTATGGGATCGGTGACGTTGTGGCTCTGGTCGAGCATATGGGCCGGGTCAAAACCCTCGGCGCTGGAAAGCTCGGCATCGACCAGTTCGTTGAAGACGAGGAACAGCCGGTAGGGATCGATCGAACCGGCATCGAGGTCGTCGTCGCCATATTTCGAATCGTTGAAATGGAAGCCGCCGAGCTTCTTGAACTGGATCAGCCGCGACACGATCATCTCGATGTTGACGTTGGGCGCGTGGTGACCAAGGTCGACCAGGCAGAACGCCTTGTCGCCCAATTCCTTGGCGATCATGTAGTTKGTGCCCCAATCCTGCACGACGGTGGAGTAGAAGGCCGGTTCGTACATCTTGTGCTCGGTGAACAGCTTCCAGCCGTCCGGCAGTCCGGCATAGACCTCTTTCATGGCGTCGAGATAGCGCTCGAAGGCTTTGGCGAAATTGACCTGTCCGGGGAAGTTCGAACCGTCGCCGATCCACACCGTCAGCGCCCTGGAGCCGAGCGTCTTACCGATCTCGATGCATTCGAGATTGTGCTCGACCGCTTGCCGGCGCGTGCCGGCATCGGCGTGCGACAGCGAGCCGAATTTGTAGGAAAGCGTCTGGTCCTTCGCATCGGAGAAGGTGTTGGAATTCATGGCGTCGAAGCCGAGGCCGAAGCGCGAGGCCGCCTGCTTCAGCCGGTTCGGGTCGGCCTTGTCCCACGGAATGTGCAGGGACACCGTCGGTGTCGCCTGCGTCAATTGCCCGATGACGGCGCAGTCCTCGATCTTGTCGAAAATGTCACGCGGCTCGCCGGCACCGGGGAAACGAGCAAAGCGGGTGCCGCCGGTGCCGACGCCCCAGGAGGGGATCGCTACGGCAAATTTCTCGACCTTGTCGCGGATGGCATCGATGGCGATGCCGCGACGGTCGAGGCGCCCGCCGAGCGACGCGTAGTCACGCTCGAGATCAGCCTTGCGCGCGGTGTTGGTCTTTTCGACAACGTCAGCGGAGATGATCAATTCGGACATAGCTGTTCCTCCCAATACACGTTCGGCTGGCGCCGCCCCTTATCCGCCTGCCGGCACCTTCTCCCCGTGAACGGGGAGAAGGAAGGCTACCGCGTAAAGCTCTGGGCGTTGCCGGCGTCGACATTGATGATGTTGCCGGTCGACTTGGCCGACATGTCGGAGGCGAAGAAATAGATGGCTTCGRCGATGTCCTCGGGAAACACCGAGCGCTTCAGCATCGAGCGCGAGCGGTAATGCTCCTCCAGATCGTCGGTCGACATCTTGTAGGCGGCGGCGCGCTGTTCCTTCCACTCGCCGGTCCAGATCTTCGACCCGCGCAGCACGGCGTCCGGGTTGACGACATTGACCCTGATCTGCGCTTCCGCGCCCTCTAGCGCCAGGCAACGCGCCAGATGGATCTCGGCAGCCTTGGCCGTGCAGTAGGCTGCGGCATTGGGCGAGGCGGCAAGGCCGTTCTTGGAGGCGACGAACACGACGTTGCCGCCGATCTTCTGCATCCTGAACAGCCGGAATGCCTCCCGCGAGACCAGGAAATAACCGGTCGACAGGATGTCCATGTTTTTGTTCCACAGCGCTAGTGTCGTCTCCTCGATCGGCGCCGAGGACGCCAGGCCGGCATTCGACACCAGAATGTCGATGCCGCCGAATTCGACCGCGGTCTCGGCGAAGCCCGCGATCACTTGATCCTCCGAGGTGACATTGATCAGCATCGGCCGGACGAAATCCTTGCCGTAGGCCTTGGCCAGTTCGTCATTGGCGCTGGCGAGCGCTGTCTCGTCGATGTCGGCCAGCACGACGCAGGCGCCTTCGCGCAGCAGCCGGTTGGCGGTCGCACGGCCGATGCCGCCGGCGCCACCGGTGACCAGGGCGATATGGCCGGCGAGCGCCTTCGGCTTCGGCATGCGCTGCAGCTTCAGGTCCTCGAGCAGCCAGTATTCGATGTCGAAGGCTTCCTGTGCCGGCAGGCCGACATAGGACGAGACCGTCGAGGCGCCGCGCATGACGTTGATGGCGTTGACGTAGAACTCGCCCGAAATGCGCGCCGTCGCCTTGTCGCCGGCGAAGGTGAACATGCCGACACCAGGCATCAGGTAGACCACCGCGTTGGGATCGCGGATGGCGGGCGAATCCGGATGCTTGCAGCTGTCGTAGTAGGCCTGGTAGCCGACGCGGTAGGCGGCGACATCGTCGGCGAGGCGCGCGATGACGGCATCGACATCGGGCTTTGCCGGATCGAATTCGATCACCAATGGGCGGATCTTGGTGCGCAGGAAATGGTCCGGGCAAGAGGTGCCGAGTGCGGCCAGCGGCCGCAAATCCCTGGAGTTGACGAATTCGAGTACGGCGGCCTGGTCGTCGAAATGGCCAAGCTTGTGGCTCTTTTCCGAAATCAGGCCGCGGATTTTTGGCATCAGCTTGGCCGCGATGGCGCGGCGTTCGGCGGCGTCGAGCGACTTGACCGCTTCACCGCCGAAGATGGCGAGGCCTTCGGAGCGGCGCTCGAACCATTCGATCGCCTGATTGATCACCGAGATCGTCGTCTCGTAGCATTCCCGAGGGGTGTCGCCCCAGGTGAACAGGCCGTGGCTTTCCAGGATGACGCCCTTGGCGGCGGGGTGTTCGAGGCAGAACTTCTCCAGCCATAGGCCGAGTTCGAAGCCCGGCCGCTTCCACGGCAGCCAGCCGATGGCGTCGCCGAAGATCTCCCTGGTCAGGGCCTTGGAATCCTTCGCGGCGGCGATGGCAATGATCGCGTCGGGATGCATGTGATCGACATAGGGTTTCGGCACGAAGGCATGCAGCGGCGTGTCGATCGAGGCCGCGCGTGGGTTCAGATTGAACGTGCAGTGCGGTAGGAAGCCGACCATCTCGTCTTCATGCGCGAGGCCGCGGTAAAGCCCCTTCAGCGCGCGCAGCTTGTCCATATAGAGCGTGGCGAAACCATCTGTTTTGATCGAGGCGCTGTCGCCGCCCGAACCCTTGACCCAGAGCACTTCGACGTCCTCGCCGGTGAGCGGATCGTTCTGCCATATCTTCGAGGAGGTGTTGCCGCCGCCATAATTGGTGACGCGCTTGTCGGAACCGAGCGTGTTCGAGCGATAGACCAGCCGCTCCGGCTCGCTCATCGATTGGGCCTTGGCCTCGTCCCACAGATTGGCGAGGCGCGCGCCGGTGCGCTTGTCGAGCATGGATGATCCTCCCGAAGGCACGCAAAACGTGCGGCCCATTTGGTCCGAATTTCCACGGAAGCGTCCGACTTGTCAATCACAAACGATCAACATCGATCATATTGCACTGCACAATGAAATTATATGATCGGAAATGATTGACACTGCGCGGTTTGGATGCCTAGATGTTTGGGCAGGGAGGAACCATGCACGAAAAAGAGCGCCACAGGATCATTCTGTCCGCCGTCCAGGAAAAGCCTGTGGTGACGGTGCAGGAGATGGTCGACCTGACGGAGTCCTCCGAGGCGACGATCCGGCGCGACATAGCGGCACTCCACGTGCAGAAACGTCTGCGCCGTGTGCGCGGCGGCGCCGAGGCGATCTCCCCGCCGCAGTTCATCGGCCTCGCCGGCCGGCCCTTTTCGGTCAACGAAACCCTCAACGCCGCACAAAAGCGGGCGATCGCCCGCGAAGCGGTCGAGCTCTGCAAGGACGGCGAACCGATCATCATCAATGGCGGCACCACCACCTTCCAGATGGTGCATTTCCTGACCGGCCGCCGCATGCCGATCTTCACCAATTCCTTCCCAATCGCCGAGCACCTACTCAAGCATTCCAAGAACACGGTCATGCTGTCGGGCGGCACCATCTACCGCGAACAGAACATCATCCTGTCGCCCTTCGACAATGACGTGACCCGCAATTTCTACGCACGCCGCATGTTCATGGGCGCGCAGGGGCTGGGGCCACTCGGGCTGATGGAAGGCGACCCGCTGTTGATCCAGGCGGAGCAGAAGCTGATCGACCAGGCCGACGAACTGGTGGTGCTGGTCGATTCCTCGAAATTCCGCAAACGCTCCAGCCTGATCCTGTGCGGCCTGTCGCGCATCGCCACCGTGATCACCGACGACGGCATCGAGGACCGTGAAGCCAAGATGTTAGAGACCGCCGGGGTGGCGCTGATCGTCGCCCGCAAGTCGGCAACCAACAAGGAAGAATCTTCACTGCAGGCCTGAGACCAACTCACGCCCGCAGCGGCGATGGAATGCAACGCTCAAGGGAGGATATTCGATGAGCTTTTTGAAGAAATTGATGGTGACGGCGGCGTTCTCGGCCGCCATGTTCGTGAATGCAGCCTACGCGGAAAACGTCAAGATCGCGCTAGTGGTGAAGTCGCTCGGCAACGGCTTCTTCGATGCCGCCAACAAGGGCGCCGAAGAGGCGGCCAAGGAACTCGGCGGCGTCGACATCATCTACACCGGCCCGACCAAGGCGACCGCCGAGGCCCAGATCGAAGTGGTCAATTCGCTGATCGCCCAGAAGGTCAACGCCATCGCCATTTCGGCCAATGACGCCGACGCACTGGTGCCGGTGCTGAAGAAGGCCATGGAGCGCGGCATCACCGTCATCTCCTGGGATTCGGGCGTCGCCAAGGAAGGCCGCCAGCTTCACCTCAACCCGTCCGACACCGGACTGATCGGCGAGACCATCATCAAGCTTGCCGCCGACTATCTGCCGGAAGGCGGCGACGTCGCCATCCTGTCGGCGTCGTCCACCGCGACCAACCAGAACGCCTGGATCGACGCGGCCAAGAAAATCCTGCCGGAGAAGTTCCCCAAGATCAAACTCGTCGCCACCGTCTATGGCGATGACGATTCGGCCAAGAGCACGGACGAAGCCAAGGGCCTGCTGAAGTCCTACCCGAACCTCAAGGCGATCATCGCACCGACCACCGTCGGCGTTGTTGCCGCCGCCCAGGTGGTCACCGACGAGAACCTGATCGGCAAGGTCAATGTCACCGGCCTCGCGCTGCCGTCCGAGTTCAAGAAGTTCATCGACAACGGCGCCTCGCAGGCGGTTGCGCTGTGGAACCCGATCGACCTCGGCTATTCGGCCGTCTACCTCGCCCATGATCTGGCGGTGAAGAAGGAAGAGGCCAAGCCCGGCGCCACACTGTCGATCGGCCGCGTCGGCAAGGTCACGCTCGACGACACCAACTCGGCTGCGATGGCTCCGCCCTTCCAGTTCGACAAGAGCAACATCGAGAAGTTCTCCAAGATCTATTGATCTCGGACGCTTGCACCCTCCCCCTTGTGGGGAGGGTCGGCGAGCCGGCTTTGCGCAGCAAAATCGGCGAGACGGGGTGGGGTGGCGACATCTCCACACACCAGGACCTTGATATGCTAGACAACACCCACCCCGCTCAAATTGTTCGCGACCTTCCCCACAAGGGGGTGGGTAACGCAGCCCCACGCCTGGCGCTGTCCGGCGTCTCCAAGAGCTTTCCCGGCGTGCGCGCATTGCACGATGTCAGCCTGTCGCTCTATCCGGGCCAGGTGACAGCGCTGATCGGCGAAAACGGCGCCGGCAAGTCGACGCTGGTCAAGATCATGACCGGTATCTACCAGCCCGATACTGGAACTATCAGCATTGACGGCCAGGCCGTCACTCTGCCCAGCGCGCATGCCGCCTTCGGCTATGGCGTCACCGCCATCCATCAGGAAACCGTGCTGTTCGACGACCTGACAGTGGCTGAAAACATCTTTCTCGGCCACGCGCCGCGCACGCGCTTGGGCACTATCGACTGGCGCACGATGCGCAAAAATGCGCGCGAAGTGCTCGATGCAATGCACGCCGGCCATATCGACGCCGATACAAGGCTGAAGGACCTCGGCATCGCCAACAAGCATCTCGTCGCCGTCGCCCGTGCGATGTCGATCGACGCCCAGATCGTCATCATGGACGAGCCGACGGCCGCGCTTTCGATGAAGGAGATCGAGGAGCTTTTCCTGCTCATTGAGTTCCTCAAGAGCGAAGGCAAGGCGATCCTGTTCATCAGCCACAAGTTCGACGAGATCTACCGCATCGCCGACCGCTACACGGTGTTTCGCGATGGCGAGATGGTTGGTGAAGGGTTGATCAAGGATGCCGGGCAGAGCCAGATCGTGCGCATGATGGTCGGCCGTTCGGTCGACCACATCTTTCCGCAGCGCAAGGCCGAGATCGGCGCGCCGGTGCTTTCCGTTTCCGGCTTGTCGCACCCGACCGAATTCAACGACATCGGCTTCGAATTGCACAGGGGCGAGATCCTCGGCTTCTATGGCCTTGTCGGCGCCGGGCGCAGCGAGGTGATGCAGGCGATCTCCGGCATCACCCGCACCACAGGCGGCACGATCACCCTGGAAGGCAAGACGATCGCGCCGAAATCGGCGGCGGATTCGATTGATGCCGGCATCGTCTACGTGCCGGAGGAGCGCGGCAAGCAAGGCGTGGTGATCGGCCTGCCGATCTTCCAGAACGTCTCGCTGCCCTCGCTCAAGCGTACCTCCAAGTCCGGCCTGCTGCGGCTGTCGGAGGAGTTCGCGCTCGCCCGCTCCTACACCGAGCGGCTCGACCTGCGCGCCTCCTCGCTCAGCCAGGATGTCGGTACCCTGTCAGGCGGCAACCAGCAGAAGATCGTCATCGCCAAATGGCTGGCGACAGCGCCCAAGGTGATCATCCTCGATGAGCCGACGAAGGGCATCGACATCGGTTCCAAGGCCGCCGTGCACGGCTTCATGGCCGAGCTGGTGGCGCAAGGCCTGTCGGTGATCATGGTGTCGTCCGAATTGCCCGAAATCCTCGGCATGTCCGACCGCGTCGTTGTCATGCGCGAGGGCCTCGTCGCGGCGGTCTACGACAACAAGGGACTGGACGCCGAGACGCTGGTCAGGACGGCAGCGGGGATCGCGGCATGAAAGCCTTTCTCAAATACCGCGAAATCTGGCTGCTTGCGGCCATCGTCGTGCTGATCGGACTGATCTCGACGCGCTTCCCGGCCTTTGCCGACCCCGGCAATCTGCGCCAGGTGTTCAACGACACCTCGATCCTGATGATCCTGGCCCTCGGCCAGATGGTTGTCATCCTGACCCGGTCGATCGACCTGTCGATGGCGTCCAACCTCTGCTTCACCGGCATGGTGGTGGCGATGCTGAACGCAGCGCACCCGGCAATCCCGATCCCGCTGCTGATCGTCGTCGCACTGGTCGTCGGTCTGGTGCTCGGCGCTATCAACGGCCTGCTGGTCTGGCGGCTGAACATCCCCTCGATCGTGGTGACATTGGGCACGCTGACCATCTATCGCGGCGCCACTTTCGTCCTATCCGGCGGCGCCTGGGTCAATGCCGACAAGATGAGCCCCGACTTCATCGGCCTTCAGCGTGCCGCCTTCCTCGGTATTCCGGTGCTATCGTGGATCGCCATCCTGGTGATCGCGTTGTTCTTCGTCCTGATGACGCGCACGGCGCTCGGCCGCTCGATCTACGCCATCGGCGTCAACCCGACGGCATCGGTCTATGCCGGCATCGATGTCGGCCGGACGAAATTCATCGTCTTTTGCATCTCCGGCATGATCGGCGGCCTTTCCGGCTACCTCTGGATATCACGCTACGTGATCGCCTCGGTCGAAGTCGCCAATGGCTATGAGCTCAACATCATCGCCGCCTGCGTCATCGGCGGCATTTCGATCGCCGGCGGCATCGGCTCGGTCGGCGGAGCGGTGCTCGGCGCGCTGTTTCTCGGCATCATTTCCAACGCGCTGCCGGTCATCAACATTTCGCCCTTCTGGCAGATGGCGATCTCGGGCAGTGCCATCATTCTTGCCGTCGTGCTCAACGCGCGAAGCGAACGCCAGCAGGGCCGCATCATCCTGCGAAAAGTGGAGGCGGTGACATGACCGAAATCCCTGCCCCGCGCCACATTCCCGACCGGCTCGACAAGCCGCTGAGCTCGGCGATCTTCTCCTGGGAAGCGCTGCTGGTCGTGGTGGCCGTCGCCATCTTCGCCATCAACAGCTTCGCCTCGCCCTATTTCCTCGATCCCTATTCGCTGTCGGATCTCACGTTCAACTTCACCGAGAAGGGTCTGATCGCCTTCGCCATGGCGCTGCTGATCATTTCCGGCGAGATCGACCTGTCGGTCGCCGCCATCATCGCGCTGGCGTCGACCATGATGGGCATGGCCGT
The DNA here is from genome assembly GCF_056404455.1 of Mesorhizobium sp. P2_D1. Lineage (NCBI taxonomy): Bacteria > Pseudomonadati > Pseudomonadota > Alphaproteobacteria > Hyphomicrobiales > Phyllobacteriaceae > Mesorhizobium > Mesorhizobium sp. P2_D1. Next base: position 15,845 of record NZ_JBFUDZ010000054.1, on the reverse strand, counting down.
GCAGGCCGGCGCCGGCACGCCGGTGCTGGTGCTGATCGGCATCGTCGTCGGGCTCGGCTGCGGCGCCTTCAACGGCCTGCTGGTCACAAGGCTGGGATTGCCGTCGATCGTCGTCACCATCGGCACGATGAGCCTGTTTCGCGGTATCGCCTTCATCATCCTCGGCGACCAGGCCTACAAGGGTTACCCCGAAAGCTTTGCCTTCTTCGGTCAGGGCTATGTGTGGTGGGTGGTGTCGTTCGAGCTGGTGCTCTTCCTCATCGCGGCTATCATCTACTGGCTCGTGCTGCACCGGACGAGCTTCGGCCGCCGCGTCTTTGCAATCGGCAACAATCCGGTCGCGGCGCAATTTTCCGGCGTGCGCGTCGGCCGCATCAAGTTCATCTTGTTTTGTCTGACCGGGCTAATGTCTGGCATCGCCTCGGTGCTGATCACCTCGCGGCTCGGCTCGACGCGGCCGTCGATCGCTCAGGGCTATGAGCTCGAAGTCATCACCATGGTGGTGCTTGGCGGCGTCAGCATCCTGGGCGGCGCCGGCAGCATTTTGGGCGTCGTGCTTGCCGCCTTCATCATGGGACTGGTGACCTTCGGGCTTGGCCTGCTCAACGTGCCCGGCATCGTCATGTCGATCTTCATCGGCCTGCTGTTAATTATCGTCATCGCGCTGCCGATCGTCTGGCGGCGGCTGCGCGGAGGACGATGATGGCTGAGAAATACGCGTTCAAGATGAAGCTCAAGCTGGGCATGAAGGCCGAATACAAGAAGCGTCACGACGATATCTGGCCGTCGCTGGTCGCTCTCCTGAAGCAGGCGGGCATTTCCGATTATTCGATCCACCTCGACGAAGAGACCAACATCCTGTTTGGCGTGCTGTGGCGGCGAGATGGCCATGGCATGGACGACCTGCCGAGGCATCCGGTGATGCAGCGCTGGTGGGCTCACATGGCCGACATCATGGAGACCAAGCCGGACAACGAGCCGGTGGCCGTGCCGCTGGAAACCGTGTTCCACATGGCATGAGCGCGATGCGCCACATCGCCGTCATCGACATCGGCAAGACCAATGCCAAGGTGGCGCTGGTCGATCTCGCGACGTTGAGTGAGGTCGCGCTGCGCCGCATGGCCAATGCGCCGGTGCGGCAGGCGCCCTATCCTCATCACGATGTCGAGGCGTTGTGGGCGTTCATCCTCGACAGCCTTGCCGACATCGACCGCGAACAGCGCATCGACGCCATTTCGATCACCACGCATGGCGCGACGGGCGCGCTGGTCGACGCCGCGGGCGAACTGGTGCTGCCGGTGCTCGACTATGAGTTCGACGGCCCCGACAGGCTGGCAGCGGACTATGATGCGATCCGCCCATCCTTCGCCGAGACCGGCACGCCGCGGCTGCCGCTCGGCCTCAATCTCGGCGCGCAATTCTTCTGGCAGCAGAAAAGCTTCCCGGCGGAGTTCGCCAAGGCCGCCGCGATGCTGATGTATCCGCAGTACTGGGCCTTGCGCCTGACTGGCGTCGCCGCCAACGAGGTGACCTCGCTCGGCTGCCACACCGATCTTTGGAACCCGTGGACAGCCGACTTTTCGTCGCTGGTCGATCGCCTGGGTTGGCGCGAGCTGATGGCGCCGGTGCGGCCAGCCAAAGACCGCCTCGGCCCGATCTTGCCTGCGCTCGCCGCGCGGACCGGGCTCGCTCCGCAGACGCCGGTGTTCTGCGGCCTGCACGATTCCAACGCTTCGCTGCTGCCGCATCTCCTGTCCGACGCGCCACCCTTCTCCGTGGTCTCGACCGGCACCTGGGTGGTGTCGATGGCGGTCGGCGGCAAACAGATCGTGCTGGACGCGGCCCGCGATACGCTGGTCAATGTCAGCGCACAGGGCGATCCCGTCCCTTCGGCGCGCTTCATGGGTGGCCGCGAATTTTCCCTGCTGACCGATGGCCAGCCGACCAACTGGACCGAAGCTGATGTCGGCGCCGTGCTGACGCAAAAGACGTTGCTGCTGCCCTCGACCCAGCAAGGGTCGGGGCCGTTCCCGCATCATGCCGCGACATGGCTCAACACCGAAGGCATGAGCAATGGGCAGCGCTTTGCCGCCATCTCGTTCTATCTGGCGCTGATGACGACGGCCTGCCTCGACCTGATTGGCGCCGACGGACCGACCACGATCGAGGGGCCCTTTGCCCGCAACCGGCTCTTCGTCAGCATGTTGGCGGCCAGCACGGCGCGCGCCGTTGTCGCGTCAGAGGCCGCCACCGGCACCAGCATCGGCGCCGCGTTACTGGCAACGGACCGGGTAACGGCCCACGGTAAAGGCGAGAGAATGGGGCCGCCGACCGATCCGGCCTGGGCTGATTATGTCAGTGCATGGCAGGCAGCGGTCGAAGCGCAATGCTGATCACAATATCCGCTTGCCGAAGGCCGACATCACGAGGTTGACCGTATCGGTGCCGATCCGCGGCTCCAGATCTGCGGTCAGGCCCGAAACATCCATCGACAACAGCCCGCCGGACAGCGCGATCGCCTCCATCGCCTGATGGGTTTCCCGTAAAGTGAGGCCACCGGAACCCGCCGCCCAGCCGGCGAATTCGGTGACATCAGGCGAATAGCTGACATGAAAACCCTGCGTGCCAGAGGTGGCGATGCGGATCGCTTCGTGCATCAGGTCGCGCATGCCCATGGCGTCGATGTCGGTCATGGTGAAGGCCGAGACGCGCGAATCCTTGAGCACCCGCGCTTCCGCCGGATCGGCGTGGCGCAGGCCGATGATGACGACATTTTCCGGCGACAGCTGCGGCTGCAGCGCGCCCGCCTTGTGGTCGAGGCCGAGCGCGCGGGCCAGCACCGAGCGTTCCGGCAGATCGATGCCGTCCTCGTCCTCGGGCATCAGGGCGGCGATGGAATCGATCCAGATCAGGCCGAAGGAGTGCGTCGCGCGCGCCGTTGCGGTCAGCGCCTTGTGCGCGATGCGACGGTCGGCACCCGCCGCCAGCCGTATCAGCCCCGACGGCGGCCGCTCGATATCGGCCAGTTCGACGACATCGAAATTCATCGCTTCGAGCCGCGCGCCGGTTCCTTCCCGAGCCAGGATACCGGCGGCGCCCTGTTCCGCCAGTATCGACACCATCTTGCGGCCGGAAAAGTCCTCGACATCGTGCATCGGGGCCTTTTCGACATATTCCGAGGTCATCGCCAGCAGCATGGCGCCATAGCTCATGCGGAAGGCGACGCGGTCGCCGACGGCCGGCGGCGGGTCGGCGTCGGCCACATCCAGCAGCAGATGGTCGCTGGAGGCGCCGAGCACCCGCACCCCCTTGGCGATCGGCGTCAGTCCCTCGACCAGCACGTCCTCGCGGCCGATATTGGCGATGGCGCGCAGCCTGTCGCCCTCGTCGGGGAAGACCGGCTGGTTGCCGAAGGCGTCGTAGCCGGATTGCCCGATCGGCCGTGACGGCTTGAGCTTGACCTCGATGATGTCGCTGGTCAGGCGGCAGGCGTCGGGTTCGAGTTCAGCCCACGGCACATCGCGGAAGGTTTCGACGCCGCCTTGCAGGATCGCCTCGCCGACGCGCAGATTGTTGATGCCGGCCGGCAGCTTGCCTTCGAGCAGCAGCGGCAGCGATGACGAGGCGCCGCCGGAAATCCAGTCGAGGCTTTTGCCGGACAGGCGCTCGGTCTTGTAGGCGTGGGCGACGAGCTGGCCGAGATTTTCCTGCGTCGGCATGATGGCGCCGAAACAGCCGAGATTGGTGCCGATGCCGGCGATGCGCACGCCCTTGAACTGCAAGATCTGCTCGACCGTTGGGATCAGATCGCTCGGCCAGATGCCTTCACGGAGATCGCCGAGGTCGATCATCAGCATGATGTCGTGGACGCGGCCCATGCGCTCGGCGATGCGTGAAATCTCTCGGATGATCGTCAGTTCCGACTGCAGGCTGATGTCGACGGTGCGCACCACCTCCTCGACACGCGCCATCGGTGGACTGCGCAGCAGCATGATCGGCGCGTTGATGCCGCTGTCTCGCAGCCGGCGGATGTTTTCGAAACGCGACTCGGCGATGCCGGCGACGCCGCCGCGCAGCATGGCGCGCGCCACCTGCGGCATGCCGCAGGTGCCCTTGGTGACGCCGAACACCCTGATGCCCGACAGCGCGCAGCGCTCGACGATCGTGCGCGCATTGCGCTCGATGCGGCCAAGGTCGATAGCGACTTGCGGTCCGGACATGCCTAGCCTCCGTAGACCAGTCCCTGTGGGTCGATCTCCGGCTTGCGGCCGGCGACCAGATCGGCAAGGAATTTCCCCGAGCCGCAAGCCATGGTCCAGCCGACATGGCCGTGCCCGGTGTCGAGATAGAGGTTCTTGTAGCGCGCCTGGCCGATGACCGGCACGGAGTTGGGCATCATCGGTCGCAGCCCAGCCCAGAGTTCGGCCTTCTTCTCGTCAAAGGCGCCGGGGAAGAGATCCTTGCCTGTTCTAAACATGGCGGCGAAGTCGCTTGGCTTGTGGGTGCGGTCGAAGCCGGTGAATTCCGCGGTTGAGGCGAGCCGCAGCCGGTTGCCCAGCCTGGAATAGGCGATCAACTGGTCCTCGTCGGCGCCGCCCATGGTCGGACCCTTGCTCTCGTCCTCCAGGGGGATCGTCGCCGTATAGCCCTTCACCGGATAGACAGGCAGGTCGATGCCATAGCGGCGGCCGAGCAGGCCGCTCTCCGGTCCCATCGAGATGACCACGGCATCGCCGGCAATCGGACCGGCCGAGGTCATCACCGCACCCACCCGGTCGCCCTCGATGGCGAGGCCCTCGACCGTCGTGCCATAGAGAAATTTCACGCCGAGCTTTTCGGCGGCGTGGGCGGCGAGCTTTTCCACAAACTGCCGGGAATCACCGGTCTGGTCGATCGGCGAATAGACGCCGCCAGCAATCTTTTCCTTCACGCCGGCAAGACCTGGTTCAAGCTCGATCAGCCGGTCGCGGCCAACGATCTCGATCGGCAGGCCATGCTCGGCCAGATAGCGGTAATTGTCGGTGCCGGTGTCGAGGCTGTGCTGCGAGCGAAAGAAATAGAGGATGCCCTTCTTGCGCTCGTCGTAGCCGATCCCGGTATCGGCAGAGATGGCGTTGATGCAGTCGCGGGAATAGAGCGCCAAGCGCAGCTTGACCCGGCTGTTGGCGCGCAGGCGCTCTTTCGTGCACTGGCGCAGGAAGCGCAGGCTCCAGGCGAGGAAATAGGGATCGAAGCGCAACCGCACCTTGATGCCGAGATCATGGTTATAGAGCGCGCGCAGGAAGGTCTTCAGCGCCGCCGGAGAGGCCCAGGCGGTGGCATCGCCCGGCGATACCAGGCCGGCATTCGACTGGCTGGTGCCGCGCGCCGGCACCGGATGGCGCTCGATCACGGTGACCTCGTGGCCGTCGCTGGCCAGATAGTAGGCGGCCGCCGTGCCGACGACGCCGGCTCCAAGCACCGTTATTTTCATACCATCCCCCAAAGCTCTTCGCGGCGCAGCGCCCCGCCGCGAATGCCTTCAATAGCGCTTCGCTGGGCGCCTTGCGAGCCCTGGGGAGGACCCGGCTCAGCCCCGTGCGGAGTTCTTGCCGGTCAGGATGCGCTCCCAGGCGAGCGCGTCGGCAACGATCTGGTCGAGATCGTCGCGTTGCGGGGTCCAGCCGAGTTCCGCGCGGGCGAGATCCGAATTCGCAACGACCGCGGCGGCGTCGCCGGGCCGACGAGCGCCCATCTTCACCTCGAAATCGTGACCAAAGGCACGCCGCACGCTGTCGATGACCTCAAGCACCGAATAGCCATGGCTGTAACCGCAATTGGCGACGAGGCTTGTGCCCCCGTCGCGCAGCCGCTGCAGGGCAAGGCGATGCGCCGCCGCCAGATCGCTGACATGGATATAGTCGCGCATGCAGGTGCCGTCCGGCGTCGGATAATCGGTGCCGAACACCTGCATGAACGGGCGCTTGCCGAGCGCCGTTTCGCAGGCGACCTTGATCAGATGGGTGGCACCCGGCGTCGACTGGCCGGTGCGGCCCTTCGGGTCGGCGCCGGCGACGTTGAAGTAGCGCAGCGCGGTGTAACGGAGCCCATGCGCGATCGCCGCATCGCGCAGCATCCATTCGCTCATCAGCTTGGACAGGCCATAGGGCGATTCGGGAGCCAGGCGGGCATCTTCGCGCACCGGCTCCAGCCCGGCACCGCCATAGACGGCGGCGGTCGAGGAGAAGATGAAATTGGGCACGCCCTCGCGCACCGCGGTTTCGATCAGCGTGCGCGTCTTGCAGGTGTTGTTCTCGTAATAGCCGAGCGGGTCGGCGACCGACTCGGGGACCACGATGGAGCCGGCAAAATGGATGATCGCGTCGACCTTGTTGTCCCTGATGATCGAGCCGACCAGTTCCCTGTCGGCGACATCGCCGACCACCAGCTTCGCCTCCGGCGCCACTGCCCATTCGAAGCCGGTGGAGAGGCGGTCGAGAACGACCACGCTCTCGCCGGCATCCAGCAACTCCCAGACCATATGACTGCCGATATAGCCGGCACCGCCTGTTACCAAAACCGTCATCCCAGTCCTCGCATCTCAAGATTTATCGGAAACTGTCTCAACCACCGCCTTACTGGAAAGCCTGCCGCATGGCCATTACAACCCTTGGTAACCGGCATCATCGGCATGTGGCATCATGCTGAAACAAAATTGATCCACATCAATGGAATAGGCCACGATCCGTGGTCGTTAGGAACAGGTCCGGGGCGTGGCATTTTGACCAAAAAGGCCCGGTGGACGACCAATGGGCCAATGATTATGATCCCGCGCAAAATTGGGAAGTCGACATGAACTATCAGCGGTTCTTCGAGGAAGCGATCGACCAGCTCCATGCCGAGCGTCGCTACCGCGTCTTCGCCGACCTCGAGCGCATTGCAGGCAAGTTTCCGCGCGCCATCTGGCGTTCCAATGGGCGCGCCGAGGAAATCACCGTCTGGTGCTCCAACGACTATCTCGGCATGGGCCAGCATCCCGATGTCATCGCCGCGTTCCAGAATGCGGCGGGCAAGATGGGCTCCGGCGCCGGCGGCACCCGCAACATTTCCGGCACCAGCAACCCGCTGGTCGAGCTGGAACTGGAGCTTGCCGACCTGCACGACAAGGAAGCCGCACTCGTCTTCACCTCCGGCTTCGTCTCCAATGAAGCGTCGATCTCGACCATCGCACGGCTTTTGCCCAATTGCCTGATCATTTCGGACGAGCTGAACCACGCTTCGATGATCGAAGGCGTGCGGCGATCGGGTGCGGAAAAGAAGATCTTCCGTCACAATGACGTCGCGCACCTGGAAAGCCTGCTGCAGGCGGCGGGCCGCGAACGCGCCAAGCTGATCGTCTTCGAAAGCGTCTATTCGATGGATGGCGACATCGCGCCGATCAAGCAGATCGTCGAACTCGCCGAGCGCCACAACGCCATGACCTATATCGACGAGGTCCATGCCGTCGGCATGTACGGATCTCGCGGCGGCGGCATCACCGAGCGCGAAGGCCTGGCCGACCGCATCGACATCATCGAAGGCACGCTGGCCAAGGCGTTCGGCACGCTGGGTGGCTATATCACCGGCACCAGTGCCGTCATCGACGCCGTGCGCTCCTATGCGCCGGGCTTCATCTTCACCACGGCCCTGCCGCCGGCGATCGCCGCCGCCGCGACCACCTCGATCCGCCATCTCAAGCGCTCGCAGGCCGAGCGCGACGCGCAGCAGCGGCAGGCGACGCGAACCAAGCAGATCCTCTCGGCCGCCGGCCTGCCGGTGATGGAGTCGCCGACGCATATCGTGCCGCTGCTGGTCGGCGACCCGGAACTCTGCAAGATGGCCAGCGACCGCCTGCTTGGCGTGCACGGCATCTACATCCAGCCGATCAACTATCCGACCGTGCCGCGCGGCACGGAGCGGCTGCGTATCACGCCGACACCGTTCCATTCCGACGCGCTGATCGCCGAACTGCAGGACGCGCTGATCGAGACCTGGGATGCGCTGGGCATACCCTATGGCTCCGCTGGTCGCCCCTCCGTCGCCAAGAGCGACCGGATCATTCCACTGCTGGTGCCCAAGTCAGGCGGCTGAACCCCGTTTGAACCTCGGTCCGACGGCGGCTCAAACAGTCTTCATCCACTTCGCCAGCCGGTGCGCCGCTTCCTCGACCTGGTCGAGGCGGCGGTGGAAGCACAGTCTGAGGAAGGCTTCGCCACCGGGGCCGAAGGCCGTGCCGGGCGCCAGGCCGACATTGGCCCTGTCGACGATGTCGAAAGCGGCGGTGCGTGAATCGGTGATGCCGTCGACCGTGAAGAACAGATAGAACGCCCCTTGCGGCACGGTGAACCGGGCGCGGCCGGTGGCACCGAGAATGCCGCAGACCAGGTCGCGCGCCTTCCTCGCCCGCTCGACCTGTTCGGCAATGAAACCATCGCCCTCATCAAGGGCGGCGACCGCGCCGCGCTGCATGAACTGGGCGACACCCGAGTTGGAATACTGGATCAGGTTCTCGAACACCTGCTGCAAGGCAGGATGGGTCTTGATCCAGCCAACGCGCCAGCCGGTCATCGCCCAGTTCTTGGAAAAGCTGTTGACGAACAGGATGCGATCCTCAGCCGTCGCGATGTCGAGGAAGGAGGGCGCACGGCCATGGCCGTAGTGGAACAGCGCATAGATCTCGTCGGCGATGATCCAGAGGTTTTTGGCGCGGGCGAGATCGAGGATCGCCTGCAAGGTCTCGTGGTCAGCGGTCCAGCCGGTCGGGTTCGACGGCGTGTTGATGAACAGCGCCTTGGTGCGCGGCGTGATCGCCGCCGCGATCTTCTCGACGTCGCAGGACCAGCCATTGCCGGAGTGATCGAGCGTGACCGCCACCGGAACGGCTCCCGATATCGCCGCGGCAGCGTCGAAATTAGGCCAGGCCGGCGACAGATAGACAACCTCGTCGCCGGCGCCGGCGAGCGCATCGAGCGCCAGCTGGATGGCATGCATGCCAGACCCGGTGACGATGAACTGTTCCTCGGGGAACGTCTTGCCGAAATGCCTGGCATAGTAGCGGGCAAGCGCCTGCCTCAGATCGGGGATGCCCCTTTGCCAAGTGTAGAACGTCTCGCCGCCGGCCAGAGCCTTCGAAGCTGCATCGGTGATGAAGGCGGGCGTCGGCAGGTCGCCCTCACCGGCCCAGAGCGGGATCATGCCCTCGCGCAGGCGGCCGTAATTGACGACGGCGACAATACCGCTTTCGGGCGCCGCACGGGCTTCCGCGCGCAAGCTGTCGATCAAGGTCATGGCGGGTCCGTTCCAATCTCGGGCGTCAATCAGCGCTCCTTACCAGATGCGAAAGCAGAAAACCCCGGCCGCGAACGACCGGGGTTTTGGTCCAGCAAAGCCGCCAGAGAGGTTAGCGCTTGGCGAGCAGATCGCGAATTTCGGTCAGCAGCGCAACGTCGGCGGGCGGCGGCGCGGCAGGTGCCGCAGGCTTCTCGGCCTCAAGCCGCTTGCGCATGTTGTTCACCGCCTTGACCATGAGGAAGATGATGAAGGCAAGGATGAGGAAATTCAGCACCGCGGTGATGAAGCTGCCATAGGCGAAAACAGCGCCTTGCTTTTTGGCGTCCGCCAGCGCGGTGGCGTTGACTGCCGAGGACAGTCCAAAGAAATAGTTGTTGAAGTCCAGTCCGCCGAAGATCGCGCCGACGATCGGCATGATGACGTCGTCGACCAGCGAAGTGACGATCTTGCCAAAGGCCGCGCCGATGATGACGCCGACCGCAAGGTCCATCACATTGCCCTTGGAAATGAATTCCTGGAATTCCTTCAGCATTCGACCCTCCTTGTCGTGACCGGCCGCTCTGCCGTTCCGTCCTTGCGGCATCGACCCGAGGGCAACATAACAAAAACCTGGGGTTGCAACATGGGCAAAAAGGGGAAAGCAACCGGTTTCCCCTTACATGACGGAACCTCGGGCGGCGCCTTGGACGTCAGCTTGGTTGCTGTCTGAATGTCGCCACCATGCTTCCAAAGCCGCAATGGACTCGGACGCCAAGCTGTGATTGCGTTCGGACAAGCCGGATAAAAAGGCGGCAAAGGAGGAAATTCCAGGCGTGCAGGGCTTGTTCATCGTCATCATCGCGATCGCCTATGTGACGCTGCTGTTCGCCATCGCCAGCCTGGGCGACCGCCGCTCGGCGATATCAGGGCCGAGCCGGGCGCGCCCGTTCATCTACGCGCTCAGCCTTGCCATCTACTGCACGTCCTGGACCTTCTTCGGCTCGGTTGGCCTCTCCTCAGAGCGCGGTCTCGAATTCCTCGGCATCTATACCGGCCCGGTGCTGGTGTTCGTGTTCGGGTTTCCGCTGCTCAACCGCATCGTGCGGCTGGCCAAGACAGAGAAGATCACCTCGATCGCCGACTTCCTCGGCGCCCGCTATGGCAAGAGCTTCACCGTCTCGGCGATCGCGACGCTGATCGCGACAATCGGCGCGGTGCCCTATATCGCTCTGCAGTTGAAGGCGATCTCCGGTTCGGTCAGCCTGATGGTCGAGCACTACACCGGTTCGCCACCCTCCTTCGATCCGTTCGTCAGCGACATCTCGCTGGTCGTCGCCATGCTGCTGGCGCTGTTTGCGGTGCTGTTCGGCACACGCCATGCCGATGCCACCGAACACCAGGACGGGCTGGTGCTGGCAGTTGCGGTCGAGACCGTGGTCAAGCTCGCCGCTTTCCTGGCGATCGGCCTGATGGTCACCTTCCTGATTTTCGGCGGCCCTGGCGACATGTTCGACAAGTTGGCGCAGAACGCACAGGTCCGGCAGGCGATGGGCTACAACACCTCCCTTGCCACCTGGCTGGTGCTGACTTGCCTGAGCGGTTTCGCCATCATCATGCTGCCGAGGCAATTCTACGTCACCATCGTCGAGAACCGCGGCGAGGCCGAATTGCGCACCGCGACATGGGTGTTTCCGCTCTATCTGGTGGCAATCAATTTGTTCGTGCTGCCGATCGCCTTTGCAGGCCTGTCGCTGGTCGGCACCGGGACCAGCAGCGATCTCTACGTGCTGTCGCTGCCTTTGTTCAGCGGCCATGATCTGCTGGCGATGGCAGCCTTCATCGGCGGCCTATCGGCGGCAACGGCCATGGTGATCGTCGAAAGCGTGGCGTTGTCGATCATGATCTCCAACGACCTCGTCATTCCGCTGTTCGTGCGCCGCCTGCTCAAGACCTCGACCTCCGAGAACGAAGACTGGTCGACGCTGATCCTCAATGTGCGGCGCGGGGCGATCTTCATCCTGCTGTTCATCGCCTTCCTCTACTACCGCGAGAGCACCAACAGTGCGCGGCTGTCGTCGATCGGCCTGATGTCGTTCGCGGCCATCGCCCAGTTCGCACCCGCGCTGATCGGCGGACTGATCTGGCGTGGCGCCAACGGCCGGGGTGCTGCACTCGGCATGGTCGCCGGCATCCTCGTCTGGGGCTACACGCTGCTGCTTCCATCGCTTGCCGCACCCGACACCGACATCATCGCACACGGGCTGTTCGGTTTCGAGGCGCTGCGACCGCAGGCGCTGTTCGGCACCGTCGCCGAACCGCTGAACCACGGCGTGTTGTGGAGCCTGTCGATCAACGCGGTGTTCTTCGTGCTCGGCTCCCTGTCGCGCGCGTCGGTGCCGTTGGAGCGGATCCAGGCGTCGATCTTCGTGCCGCGCGAAGCCGGGCCGATGCCCAGCCTGCGCCGCTTCCGCACCGCCATCACCGTCAACGACCTCAAGGACACGATCTCGCGCTATCTCGGCGTCGAGCGCACCGAGCGCTCCTTCCAGTCGTTCGAAAAGACCAATGGCGCCTCGCTGCACGGCAAAGAGCAGGCGAGCATGGACGTCATCCGCTTTTCCGAGCAATTGCTGGCCAGCGCCGTCGGCTCTTCCTCGGCACGGCTGATCCTGTCGCTGCTGTTTCGGCGCCACGACCGCGAATCCAGGGATGCCTTCCGGCTGCTCGACGATGCCACCGAGGCACTGCAGCACAATCGCGACCTCTTGCAGATCGCGCTCGACCAGATGGAGCAAGGCATCACCGTTTTCGACCGCGATTTCCGCCTGATCTGCTGGAACCGCCAGTACCGCGCGCTGTTCGACCTGCCCGACGAGATGGGCCAGGTCGGCGTCTCGCTCGACCGCATCCTGCGCCATCTTGCCGAGCGCGGCGACATTCCATCGGACCAGCGTGTGGCCATGCTCAACCGGCTGACCAGCTTCGTCAGTCCGTGGCAGATGGAGTTGAAGACCAGCGGCCGCATCCTGGAGCTGCGTTCCAACCCGATGCCGGATGGCGGCATCGTCGCCACTTATGCCGACATTTCCGGACGCGTCGAACAGGATCTGGCGCTGAAGCGCGCCAATGAATCGCTGGAGCAGCGCGTCAAGACCCGCACCATCGAGCTGACCCGCGTCAACGAAGAGCTGGCGCAGGCGCAGATGCTGGCCGAGGAGGCCAATCTCGGCAAGACACGCTTCCTTGCCGCCGCCGGCCACGACATCCTGCAGCCGCTGAACGCTGCCCGGCTATATTGCTCGTCGCTGATCGAGAAGGCCGGCAAGGGGCCTGCCGGCAAGGCAGCGGTCAACATCGAATCCTCGCTGGAATCGGTCGAGACCATTCTCGGCGCCGTGCTCGACATCTCCCGCCTCGATGCAGGCGCCATGAAGCCGGACAACACCGCCTTCAACCTCGACGGATTGCTGCGCCAGATCGGCAATGATTTTCGGCCACTGGCCGCCGAAAAAGAACTCGGCCTGACGATCATGCCGTCGTCGCTGACCGTGATGACGGACCGCAACCTGCTGCGCCGCCTGATCCAGAATCTCGTCTCCAACGCCATCAAATACACGCGCCATGGCCGTGTGCTGGTCGGCGTTCGGCGACGAGGCGACCTGGCCGAAATCCAGGTGATCGACACCGGCATCGGCATTGCCGGCGACGAGCTGAACACCGTCTTTCACGAATTCACCCGGCTGGACGAAGGCGCGCGCGAAGCCGAGGGCCTCGGTCTCGGTCTTTCCATCGTCGACCGCATCGCCCGGGTGTTGCGCCTGGAGATCCGGATCTTTTCCAATCCGGGCAAGGGCACGCGCTTCTCCGTCATCCTGCCGGTCGCCGCCGTGCAGGAGCCGCGACGCGAGATCGAAACCAGGGCTCCTGCCCGCGCGACAGCTTCGCTGGCCGGCCTGCATGTGCTCTGCATCGACAACGATGCCCGCATCCTCGAAGGCATGCGGCTCCTGCTCGAGGGCTGGGGCTGCAATGTCGACACGATATCAGGCTCGAGGGATCTGGCGGGTTCCACGATGCATCGCCCGGACATCGTCCTTGCCGACTACCATCTCGACGGTGAAACCGGCCTCGACATCATCGTCAGGCTGCGCGCGATCCATGGCGACGCCCTGCCGGCCGTACTGGTGACCGCCGACCGCTCCAACGAGGTGCGCACGGCTGCGGGCGGGCTCGAGGTCCCGGTGATCAACAAGCCGCTGAAACCGGCAGTGCTGCGTTCGATGATGGCCAGGGTCAGGCCGCTGGCATCGGCGGCCGAATGACGATTCCGACGAGACCCCGCGTGTCAGCCGGCCGGCTGCAGCGGGTCGCTGCCGATCTTGGACAGCAGGATCACTGCCTGGGTGCGGCTATCGACGCCGAGCTTCTGCAGGATAGCCGACACATGCGCCTTGATTGTCGCCTCGGAGACGCCGAGTTCATAGGCGATCTGCTTGTTGAGCAGGCCCTCGGCCAGCATGCCGAGCACGCGGGTCTGCTGCGGGGTCAGCGCCTGCAGGCGCTTGATCAGGTCGGAAATCTCGGGATCGCGCTCGACGCCGAGATCGATGCCGACGGGCGCGGCGATGTCGCCGGCAAGCACCGACTGCACGGCGTCGCGGATCTCCTCCATGCTGGCCGACTTGGAGATGAAGCCAGAAGCGCCGAGATCGAGCGCACGCCTGATGGTCGCCGGATCGTCATGCGCCGAGACCACGACAAGCGGCACCGCCGGATGGATGCCGCGCAGCGAGATCAGGCCGGAAAGGCCGCTGGCGCCCGGCATCGACAGATCGAGCAGCACCAGATCGACATCTTCGTTGGCTACGACCAGCGCCTTGGCGCTCTCGAAATCACCGGCCTCGTGGATTGCCGCGACATTGCCGATGCCGGCGAGCGCTTCGCGCAGCGCACCGCGAAACAGCGGGTGATCGTCGGCGATGACGAAAGAATAGCCTGACGGCAAATGTCCCTCCCCGAATCCCGATGATTTTTTAGCTCTTTGCGGGACCAGTTGGACGATTATGAGGGGCTGCGCGCTGTTTTCAAGCAGCAAAGCCAGCGCGCCGCGTTTTCCCTGTTTCGAGCGCTCAGGTCTTCTGCGAGTTGAGCTGCGCGCCGTTGTCCTTGTCCATATCCTTGACGATGCCCATGAAACCACGCAGGAATCGCTCCATGTAGCTCATCGTCTTGTTGAAATCCTCCTCGCTCGGCAATTGCGATTCGAGGCGGGCGGAGAGCGAGTTCTCGAGCTTGGTGACGCGCTCGTCCATCGCCTTCATCGAGGTCTGAAGGCGGTCGACCTCGTCCTGGAAAGCGGCGCGTTCGTCGGCCGCCATCTTGCAGACGAGCTGGCCGGAGCGTTCCTCGCAGATCGACATCGCACCGGTCTGCGTGTCCATGCGGACGTAGCCGTTACCAGACTTCTCCAGCCGGTAGCGGTCGGTTTCTTCCGAATAAGCTGAAGCCGCGACCAGAGAAACGAGCGCGGCGGGGATCAAGATGTGCTGCAGACGCATGTTGTCCTCCATGGCCAAAGCCTGATTTATCGCATGTTTGCGCCGGAATTGGGGAAGACCCTTGGCGTGGTCTTTCCCGCGTGGCTGGTTCGGACTATAGCGCAACCATGTCTCAGTTTATCTACAAGATAACCCCGGAAGCGCCTTGGCGCGAGGCCGAAGCCAATGGCCGCTTCACCGGCGCGCCGATCGATGTCACCGATGGCTTCATCCATTTCTCCACGGCAGGGCAGGTCAGGGAAACGGCGGCGAAGCATTTTGCCGGCCAGACCGGCCTCCTGCTGGTCGCCATCGACGGCTCGCGTCTGGACGCCGCGCTGAAATACGAGGTCTCGCGGGGCGGCGCGCTGTTTCCGCATCTCTATGGCGTGCTGGACCTGAAAGCTGTCCTTTGGGTCCGACCGCTGCCGATTGGCGCCGACGGTACCCACCAGTTCCCGGCACTGGAGGCCGAATGAGCGTGCTCGACAGGCTCGGCCAGAAGCTGCTGTTCACATTCGATCCGGAAACCGCGCATGGCATGTCGATCGCAGCGCTGYGATGCGGCCTGCCGGTCGGCGCGCGGACAACGCGCGATGCGCGGCTGAAGGTGACGGTCTGCGGCCTCGATTTCCCCAACCCGCTCGGCATGGCGGCCGGCTATGACAAGAACGCCGAGGTGCCCGATGCGCTGCTTGGGCTCGGCTTCGGCTTTGCCGAGGTCGGCACGGTCACGCCGCTGCCGCAGGCCGGCAACCCGAAACCGCGTATCTTCCGGCTGACGGCGGATGAGGCGGTGATCAACCGGCTGGGCTTCAACAATGAAGGCCACGCGGCCGCCGAAAAGCGCCTCACCGCCCGCAAGGGGCGCGGCGGCATCGTCGGCGTCAACATCGGCGCCAACAAGGACAGTGCCGACCGCATCGGTGACTATGAGCGCGGCGTTACCCGCTTTGCGCCCTACGCCAGCTATCTGACCGTCAACATCTCCTCGCCCAACACGCCGGGCCTGCGCAACAT
>NZ_JBFUDZ010000053.1:0-35815 GCF_056404455.1 Mesorhizobium sp. P2_D1 | reverse complement strand
GTGCGATGGCTCCCAAGGCAGGAACTATCCGTAATTGTATTGCGATGCCGCGGACATGTCCATCTGGCCGGATTTGTCGAATGGGCCAAGAGGGCGGGTTGCCCACCGCCCTGACCACCAAAGGTAAGATTTTTCGAGTCTCCTTGGGTAGCGCCTAGCCATACAATGCGCGCGAGTCCGCAGGTGCCTCTGTGCGGTTTTCCAAACTATAATCCCAAAGGACGCTGGTCGCCCGTATGTGATAGTCGCGGAGTATGCCGCCACGGCCCTTAGCCATAATCACGCGATGTTCTTCGAGATTGCGCCAGCGCGCCAAAGCAGCTTCGTCGCGCCAGAGTGAGAAGGACAGGTACTTTCCTGGCTCTGTGGAACTCTCAAACCGCTCTGCCGATATGAAGCCATCAATAGCTTCAAGTAGCGGGCGTATTTCCTTCGCCAACGCCTCGTATTCCGCGCGCCGCTCCGGGTAAGGCCACAATTCCGAGACGACAGCTATCACCATAGGGATACCCCTCTAGCATCGCCGGAAAAGCGTACTCCATGCCTAAAGATTTGCGAGTCAAATCAAGTGCCGGCCTGGTTAAGCGCTCTATCGATCATTGCCATAGCAATAAGCTTCTCGCTTGCCGTCTATTTACTCGCCGGTCTGGCGGGCCTTCTTTCGGCTCTCGAAAGCCCAAATGCTCTAGCCCGACCATTTCGGACCCGTCGAACCAGCATGAGACGTTCAATTTCGGGAAATGCAGCGCCTTCGCTTGCCACCATGTGCGCTCGATATCGTACTCGCCGACACCGTCGGCCCACCGTGTCCAGCCCTTGCCCGGTCGCTCTGTCAGTTCGCGATCGCGCATCAAACCGCCTCCAGCCTACTACGATTTAGCGATCTCTCATGGATGGACTCAACCGCCGATTGGAAGCATTCTGCCCTCCGGGGAGAGAGGGGCGTGGGCAAGGTCTACCGTCACCTTGGCAATCGGTCTAACCAGTGGCGTAAGCACACTGGTGCGAGGCGCTATCGCTGGCGCAGCCTCGCCGGCGTGCCGATGCGGCTCGTTTTCGTGACCGTGGCCGCGATAGCCGCCTTCGCGATGCAGTTCGTCATGCAACACGGCGCCGGCCTTCAACGCACGATATCGAGTTGGACGGAACCGCTCCCCGACCCGATGGATGGTCGCGCCTCTGTCATCGATGGCGACACGGTCGAAATCGCTGGCCAACGCATCCGTTTCAATGGCATCGACGCACCAGACGCGGCATCGCGAAGGGGACGAAATGGAGATCGATCGGCGCCGTATTCTAGATACGCTGCCAGTGATGATTTGGATCGCTCTGCCGGATGGACGGGCTCATTTTGTCAATCAAAGCTGGTCTACCTATACCGGGCTCGACCTGGAGCGAGTCCGCACCGCGGGGTGGCAGGCGGCAACCAACTCTGAGGATCTGCCACATTTTCTCGAACGCTGGCGGTCCATCCTTGCGTCACGCGAACCAGGAGCAATCGAGGCGCGTCTGCGGAGCGCTGCCGGGCGATACCAATATTTTAGAATTAACTGCAGCCCTGTCTTCGACGAAGTTGGCAGTATCGTCGAGTGGTATGCCATCCACACGGAAATCGACTACATAAAACAGGCGGAGGTGTCTCTGCGGCAGCGTGAGATAGAGCTGGCAGCGACAGAGCAGAGATTTCGACAGAAGCTGCTCCACCAAGACGAACAAGATTTTCAACGGATTCTTGGCGCTGTCCCTGCCTTGGCATGGGCTGCCAAACCGGACGGCGCAGTCGAATTCTTAAATCGCAATTTTCTCGACTATCTCGGCATTACCGGTGAGGAAGCCCAAGGCTGGGGTTGGACGGCTTCAGTCCATCCGGACGACATAGCTGGCTTGACTTCAACGTTGCAGGCGATCCTGGCTTCGGGAAAGTCCGGTGAGGCTGAAGCGAGGCTGCGCCGCGGTGACGGGGAATACCGCTGGTTCTTGACCCAAGCTCATCCGCACCGCGGCGATAGCAGTAATGTCAGTAAGTGGTATGGCACTCTTATCGACATCGATGAAAGAAAACGAGCGGACGAGAGCCTCAGGGACAACGAGCGCAATCTTGGCCTCATCGTCAACACCATTCCCGTCATGGTATGGTCGGCACGGCCGGATGGCTCTGCTGAATTCTTCAACCAGCACTATCTCCACTATGTTGGCCTCTCTATGGGCTCCAAGGATTGGGAGCCCACCACCGAATTGTCAGAGTATTGGGATCTAACTGCGTCGATCCATCCTGACGACGCAGTCAACCTTAATGCAGCACTACAGGCAATATTCGCGTCCGGGCTGCCGGGCGAAACTGAAGCGCGCCTGCGTCGTTATGACAGCGAGTACCGGTGGTTTATGTTCCGTACCAACCCGCTTCGTGATGAAATGGGAAACATCGTCAAATGGTATGGCACAAATACCGACATCCATGATCGAAAGAAAGCCGAAGAGGATCTGAAACGCAGTGAAGCCTTCCTGGCGGAAGGTCAGTACCTTGCCAGGATGGGGAACATTTCCTGGCAAGTTGGAACGGGCGAGATCATATGGTCTGAGCCTCTTTATCGTATCTTCGACTTCAAGCCCGGAACGCTAGTAACGCTTGAACGGATTGCCACCCGGGTGCACCCCGAGGATGTGCACTTGATGGCTGACATGCTCGAAAAGGCACAACGGGGTGACAGCGACTTAGAATTTCATCACCGGATCGTCTTGCCCGATCATTCGGTCAAACACCTCCACATGATCGCACATATCGCTCACAACGATTTTGGGCGTATCGAGTACATTGGTGCGGTCCTCGATATCACGCAACGCCGACTGTCGGAGGATGCGCTGGAGAAAATCCGATTCGAGCTTGCACACACGACTCGGATCATGAGTTTGGGAGCGCTGACCGCGTCGATCGCCCACGAAGTAAACCAACCACTTTCAGGCATTGTCACCAATGCAGCGACCTGTCTTCTGATGCTGGCTGCAGATCCTCCGAATGTCGATGGAGCACGCGAAACGGCGCGGCGCACCATCCGGGACGGAAATCGCGCGGCCGATGTGATCGCACGGCTTCGATCTCTTTTCGGGAAGAGGCCTGCAACTATCGAGCCCGTCGATCTAAACGAGGCCGCAGTCGATGTTGTCTCACTGTTTTCCGGCGAACTTCAACGAAACCGGGTGCTGCTTCACACGCGGCTCTCACACGATCTCCCTCTTGTCGGCGGCGACCGTGTTCAATTGCAGCAGGTCATCATGAACCTGCTGCGCAACGCCGCCGACGCGACGGTCGCCATCCACGACCGTCCCAGACTTGTTTTGCTTGGAACGGAACCTTTCGCGGACGGGGATGTCCGCCTTTTCGTTCGAGATGCCGGAGTTGGCCTGGGCTCGCACGCGCCAGAGGAATTTTTCGAAGCATTCTACACCACCAAAACCGATGGCATGGGGATAGGGCTTTCGGTCAGTCGTTCCATCATCGAAAGTCACGGCGGCCGTATTTGGGCAGAGGCAAATGACGGTCCCGGTGCGACTTTCTCCTTTTCAATTCGCGAATATGTGCAACCAGACATATCTATCCATTCCCAGGCGGTTACATCGCCGCCGGCAGGAGCCAAAAGCAGCAGGGGCCTTTCATGAGCGCCGTCCGTCACGGGCTGGAAATCGCGGCAGCGCCTATGAGACGGCGACGATCACAGTTGATTGTCTCGGAAGGGTCGGTAATGGACATAATCAAACTCATCCTATGATTGCGGCGGGAAGCACGGCTTTGATCAGCGTGCCGTTAGGCCAAATATTATGACCTCCAAAACGCTGCTCGCGATTTGGAAGAGCAGTTGCCACGACGCGTCCCTAAGTGCGATCATGAGCGCTTGCGGATCTATATTGTTAACTGACCGATGCCGGCCTGCTCGCCTGGAGGCTGGGGGAGGAGCGGCCCGGGGGAGTGTCTGGGCCGGCATCGGTCACCGTCGGCACTACGTTGCCGAYGGAGCTAGGATTAATTTGATGGGGGCAATTTGCTCACCATCGTCCTCAAACTGCGCCGCGGCGCGAGCGACCTATTGCATTCCGCGGAGGGCATTGACGTTGGCGCAGAACTCGGCGTAGGGCTTGCTCATCGCTGCGTCGTTGCATTCTCGCATGATCATTTCGCGCATGGGCTTTGGCTTGGCCATGAAGGCCGCCTTAAACTCGGGCATGGGCTTCAAGGTCTTCATCGACGCATCCGTATAGAATGCCGCAATTGTGTCGACGGCATCGAGTGCGCCGGCGACTGCCGTGCTCCCGAGAGCGCAAACGGCAAAGGCACCGAGACAGATCGCTTTGATATTCATGGTGTAGTCCTTCTCCTGGGTTGCGCAGCTATTCCATCGATAGCTGCGGTAATTGTTCAGATTGATCGGAGATCGCCCGCAGCCGGGCCGACCGAAACCTGCTCCCTTGCGAGAATGTTTGTGAGGCCAGGCTCAGCCACGGTGATGATGACGTCGATGTTTCCGCGTGTGGCCTTAGAGTATGGGCACGTCTGATGAGCCGAATCCGCTAGAGCTTGGGCGACGCCGCGCTCCAAACCGGGAAGGCTCACATTAAGGCGAGCCTGAAGGGAATAGGAGCCACTCTCCAGGCAAAGATCCACCTCGGCATCGATGGCCAGGTCAGTAGGAAGAGCGACCTTCATCTTGCGGGCCGCAATTCCCATTGCCCCCTCGAAGCATGCCGACCAGCCGGCAGCGAACAACTGTTCCGGATTGGTACCAGAGCCGGGGCTACCGGGCGTCGAAAGCTTGATGTCCAAGCGACCGTCGGAACTGCGTGCAGCGCCGTGTTCACGACCGCCCTCAGTGTGGGTCTTTGCGGTGTATATTGGCTTTCCCAGCTGTGTCATGGTCAATCCTTTCTGAAATAAATGTATTTCCATTTGTCCGGTCAAAGCCAAATGTGGGTTCCAGATGCGGTGGATTAAGATTGGGAATCTATTAGACTAACGTGTCGCCGATACCTTAGCATCGGCGAGTTCGATGCTTCTTGCCCGCATACTCGACATGTCTGGATTGGTGGCCACGCTATAACGACGGCATGGCAACTGCGTCATGAGGCAGCAATGCTGACGAAATTCTCGCCGGGCGGCAGCGCATCGGTTCGGACATGGCATCCGAACCAACACCTAAGCATCATCGACTCCACAGGTCATGTGGCGCACCTTCGCGTCGGCGACTTTCTCGGATCGTCGCGAAAGGATGACATGGAGAACGAACTCGGGCGCTTCGTCGATGCTCTTCCCGGATTGGTTTGGAGCGCGCTCCCGGACGGATACACGGACTTTGTCAACCAACGTTGGTGCCAGTACACCGGTCTCTCGCCTGATGAAGCTCGCGGCCAAGGTTGGCACGTAGCCATACACCCGGATGACCGGCCACGCGTGACTGAGTCCTGGGTAACGATTCTTGCTTCCGGTTCGCCAGGAGCTTTGGAAGCTCGGTTGAGGCGCTTCGACGGCGTGTTCCGTTGGTTCCATTTTCGAACGTGTCCGCTGGTCAATGACAATGGCGATGTCATTAAATGGTGTGGCATCAACACCGATATCGAGGACCGCAAGGCTGCAGAAGAAGCGCTGCGCGTACAAGATACCCAGTTTCGCGTGATCGTCGACGGTCTGCCCGCGATCGTTACATTGATGTCCGCGGACGGCCAGTTCGAGCACGCCAACCAATACATGCTCGATTATATCGGCGTTACGCTCGATGAGATGAAGTTGAAGGACCGGCCACTCGGCAAAGCCTTCCATCCCGATGATCGGCCGGCCATCCTGGTCAAATGGATGGAGTGCGTCCGAACCGGCGAGCCCTACGACCATGAAGCGCGACTGCGCCGAGCAGATGGAAAATACCGCTGGTTTCACACGCGGGGATACCCATTGCGTGACGCTGAAGGTCAAATCGTCCTCTGGTACCTCCTGCAAACTGACATCGATGACCGCAGATGTGCCGAGGCATTGCTATCCGGCGAGAAGCGCTTGCTCGAGATGGTTGCATCCGCAAGACCACTTCTGATCGTTCTGGATGAATTGTGCGGACTGCTTGACGAAATGGCCAACGGTTGCGTCAGTGGGATCCTGCTCCTTGATCGCGCAGGCCTGAAAGTCGAGCGCTCGATCGGTCCTGGGCTGCCAGCCAGCTACAGCGGTGCCCTTGAAGGCAAGAACGTCAGTTCGAAAGCCGGTCCGTGCGGGATGGCAGTGTGTGAAAATATCCAGGTTATCGTTTCCGATGTCTCGACCGACGCGAGATGGAAGGGCACAGGCTGGCAGGCACTAGCGCTAGCCCATGGTTTGAAATCCTGCTGGTCAACGCCGATTGTCGCCGCAACAGGTGAAGCGCTTGGCACCTTTGCAATTTATAGACCTGATGGCGGTCTACCCACCGCCTTCCATCAGTCGCTAATGCAAAAGCTGACGCACATCGCCAGCATCGCCGTGGCACGAACGCGCAGCGAGGACGACCAGAACAGGGCAGAAACGCTTTTGGCGCATGAAAAGCGGTTGCTCGAAATGGTGGCTTGGGGTTACAGCCTCCCTGTCGTTCTCGACGCATTGTGCGGTCTAGTCGAAGAGATGGCTAGCGGTTGCCATTGCGGGATCCTTTTCTATAGTCCGGATGAAACAACCTGGCAGCACGGCGCCGGCCCCGCCCTCCCTTCGGGCTACAACGAAACGATGCATGGCAGACCAGCGCATAGAGCAGCGGGACCTTGCGGTTTGGCAGCTGCTGCGAAGGAGCAGGTGTTCGTGTCGGATATTGCAACCGACATGCAGTGGGACAAACATGGATGGCGTGAGCTAGCGCTATCGCATGGAATTAAGGCTTGCTGGTCCTCTCCGATCCTTTCGCATGACCAAAAAGCCTTGGGTGCGTTGGCCTTCTATCAATATGAGCCGGGGCTTCCGACGGACTTCCAACGCGACCTCATCGCTCAGCTCTCGCAAATCGCAAGCATCGCGGTCGAACGAGCTCGCAGCGAAAGCGCGTTAAAGCGGAGCGAAGCGTTCCTTTCCAAGGCCCAGCAACTCAGCTCGACCGGAAGCTTCTCGTGGCGTGTCGGGACAAGCGAGATCACCTGGTCCGAGCAGGCTCATCGAATTTTCGAGTTTGAGCACCGTGTCCCCGTGACGGTTCGGATGCTTGAATCACGCATCCATCCGGATGACCTCGAACTTCTGAACGAAATGATTGATCGGGTTCGAGGCGCCGGCAGCGACTTTGAGTATGAGTGCCGGTTGTTGATGGCTGACCGCTCCGTCAAGTATCTGCATGTGGTTGCTCATGGCATCCGCGATGAAGATGGGCGGCTTGAATACATCGGTGCGGTCCAGGACGTGACTGAGCGCCGGCTCTCAGAGGAAGCACTCGGCAGGGTCAGGTCGGAACTCGCGCATGTAGCCAGAGCTACGACGCTCGGAGCTCTTACTGCATCGATCGCGCACGAAGTTAATCAACCTCTTTCGGGGATCATGACCAATGCAAGCACGTGCCTCATAATGCTTGCCGCGAACCCTCCCAACGTCGACGGAGCCCGTGAGACAGCGCAGCGCACTCTTCGCGACAGCAAACGAGCATCGGATGTGATCGTGCGATTGCGCGCGCTCTTTGCCAAGAAGAACGCTCTGACGGAAACGGTAGATCTTAACGAAGCCACCCGAGAAGTGATCGCGCTATCGTCGAGCGACCTGCAAAGAAATCGGGTCAATCTCCGTGCAGAATTTCGAGATGACATTCCCCCGATCGCAGGCGACCGCGTTCAGCTCCAACAAGTCATTTTGAACCTCGTATTGAACGCATCGGATGCAATGAAGGGTGTTGACGACCGGCCGAGGCAATTGCTGATCAGAACAGACCGCGACGAAAGCGAGCATGTGAGCCTCACGGTGCAGGACACAGGCGTGGGCTTCGAGCCTCAAACGGTCGAGAGACTTTTCGATGCCTTCTACACGACAAAGACGAATGGAATGGGGATTGGCCTGTCAGTCAGCCGTCACATCATCGAAAGCCACCAGGGCCGTCTCTGGGCTTCGCCGAATGAGGGACCCGGCGCGACGTTTTCATTTTCTATCCCCCGAGAGTCCCAGCGTCTTAGAGACAGGGATCACTTGAGCCACATCCAGACCTCTGCCGATGCAGAAACTGGGCAAGCAATGAGGAAGAATTAATGGTAATGAAGTCGCTCGTGTCGGTCGTCGATGATGACGAGTCCGTTCGCGAGTCCCTGCCAGACTTGCTCAGGGAATTTGGTTTTGCCGTCCAGGCCTTCTCGTCGGCAGAGGATTTTCTAGCGTCTGATTGGATTGACCGTACGGATTGTCTGGTTCTCGACGTATTCATGCCAGGAATGACCGGACCTGGGCTCCAGCAGGAACTGAAACGCCGCCGGCTGCATATCCCGATCGTATTCATGACTGCACATGTGAATGAGGTAATTCGCTCGCGAGCGCTCGAAGACGGCGCGGTAGATTGCCTGTCAAAGCCTTTTACACAGACTGCACTGCTCGACGCCCTCAACATAGCGCTTCCACCGAGCTGACAGCCCGCGACTAGCCAAATTGGCTTACCTACAAAGGCAACCCATTGTCGCATCCGCCACCAATTGTGTTCATTGTTGATGATGATGTCTCGGTGCGGGAATCGCTAGAGGCCCTTATCAATCTGACGGGCTCGAAGGCGGAAACATTCGCGTCGGCAGAAGATTTTCTTGCACGCCCACGCGCGACTGTTCCGAATTGTCTAATACTGGACGTCAGCTTGCCTGACCTCAATGGTCTCGAACTGCAGAAGCAAATCACGGCCGACCGGGCCGATATGCCTATAATCTTCCTAACTGGCTATGGCGATGTACCGATGACGGTCCAGGCAATGAAGGCCGGGGCGGCCGAATTTCTAACGAAGCCGGTCGATGTCGACGTGCTGTTGGACGCTGTGAGCCAAGCAATCGGGCGCAGCCGCGAAACGATGGTTCGGGAAGCCGAATTGCAGGCGCTAAGGGATGATCAAACGACACTGAGCCGTCGAGAATGGGAGGTTATGACGTTGGTCATATCCGGTCTGATGAACAAACAGGTTGGTTTTGAACTCGGGATCAGCGAGATCACCGTGAAGGCCCATAGAGGCCGGATGATGAAGAAAATGAAGGCTCGCTCTGTTGCCGAATTGGTAAAAATTAACGCAAAGCTCCGCCCCTCGTTTCCGGCGAAGGCATGACAACCAAGGCGGTCATCCGTCGGCCTGTCCTGATTGACCGTCATGTGGGTCGCTTCTGTGCTCCGGGCATTGAGGTGCGCGCTACATTCTCTCTGCGAAGCATCGCCCACACACCGCGCCTCCGAGTGACGCCTACAAGTCCATGCCCGTCGACCTAAGTCTATCGGCCGCGCCAATGCGGCTGCGTGCGCTGTCGAAACTCGAGACGCTCTACTGAAACGAACGCCCGATATGCCGTGCTGCACACTCGTGTTCCCTGGTCCGGTTTCGTGCCATTGTCACCGTACGCTTGGAATGTTTCGGGCCAATGCGTTACCAGCTCAAAGTTGCATATACCCCAAGCGTTGATGCCTAAGTATCGACGACACCTTTGTATCATATGTTTGGAACCGACCTTCTGACGTTATTGACCTCGCAGTGATCGCGGCAGTCTTTCGATTTTCGCGGATGTGCAAGGACAATCTCAGAAGAAGGAGACGAACGTGACCTCACATGAAGTTCAAACAAATATTGGCACTGGCGGCGCAGGCGAAAGTCAGGGTGGCGACGTCATTTTATCCTTGCCGCGAACGGGCACTGCAATCCCATTGTCATCACCCTCCCGGCGTGGCTTTCTCACTTTGTCGGCGGCGGCTTCCATTGCAACGCTGAGCGTCGCAGGCACGTTCGGTTTGCTTCCGGTCCGGTCCGCAGAAGCTGCACAAGAAGGCGCGGTCTATCCATTTCAGGTCAACGTCCCCGAAGAAGCACTTGTCGATCTTCGGCGGCGAGTGCTGGCGACGAGGTGGCCTGCCAAGGAAACCGTGAAGGACGATTCCCAAGGCGTGCAAATGGCCAACCTCCAGAAGCTCGTGCGGTACTGGGGGACAGACTATGACTGGCGCAAGGTGGAAAAGACGCTCAACGCCCTGCCGATGTTTCTCACCGAGATCGACGGGCTGCGCATACAGTTCATCCACGTCAAGTCCAAGCATACGACTGCGCTGCCGCTGATTATCACACACGGCTGGCCGGGTTCGATTTTGGAACTGCTCAAGGTAATCGGTCCGCTCACCGATCCGACCGCGCATGGCGGAGCCGCCGAGGATGCGTTCGATCTGGTGCTGCCTTCGATGCCAGGCTACGGATTCTCGGATCAACCGACGGAACCTGGCTGGGATGCCGATCGAATCGGCCTTGCCTGGAACGTCTTGATGCAGCGGCTCGGATACGAACGCTACGTCGCCGCGGGCGGCGATTGGGGCTCTGTTGTTTGCGATAAGATGGCCCGTCAGGCACCGCCGGGGCTCCTTGGCATCCATGTAAACATGCCGGCGACCGTCCCCCCTGAAGTTGCCAAGTTTATGCGCGCTGGCGATCCGGCACCGGATGGTCATTCTGCCGACGAGAAGGCTGCATATGACCAGCTAGACRCATTCTTTGCGAAGAATGGCGCCTACGGCAGCATGATGACCACCCGGCCGCAAACGGTGGGCTACGGACTGACGGATTCGCCCGCCGGCCTGGCTGCCTGGATGTACGACAAGTTCGCTCAGTGGACCTACAGCGGTGGTGAACCTGAGCGTTCGCTTACCAAGGATGAGATGCTTGACGACATCACGCTCTACTGGCTGACCAACAGTGCGATCTCCTCGGCACAGCTCTACTGGGAGAACAATGCGAACAATTTCAACGCCGTGGATATCTCGATCCCGGCAGCCGTGACCATCTTCCCTGGTGAGATTTACCGTGCACCGCGCAGCTGGACCGAGCGGAGTTATCACAAGCTGATCTACTTCAACGTCGTCGACAAGGGTGGCCACTTTGCCCAGTGGGAAGAGCCTGAACTCTTCTCGGTCGAAATGCGGGCAGCCTTTCGATCGCTGCGCCAACTGACGTGACATCACCGGCGCGCACGCTGTGCGCGCCGCACCTGCCGCCATGGGTCTGAAGCCCTTCGGCAAGTTGGATACTAAACCGACCGTTGTTCCCAAATAGGCTTGGCTCTTGGCCGCGCCGTCACATGGAGAACCTTGCCGTGACCAAAACTCGCATCGCCAAGATATCGCTCGCAGTAGTGATCGCCGCCGGCCTGGCCAGTGCCACTGCGGTTCGGGCCCAACCGGCTCCGTTGCCAGGGAAGCGACCCATCGCACCAAATGAAAGACTTGTGGCTTTCAATCCCGTGAAACCGACGATCGTACTCGTGCATGGCGCCTTTGCCGATGGGACGGGTTGGCAGCACATCATTCCGATCCTGCAGCGCGATGGGTACACCGTCATTGCCGTGCAGAATGCACTTAACTCGCTCGCCGGCGACGTCGAGACGACCAAGCGGGTGATCGCGGGTCTGAAGGGCCCGGTTGTTGCCGTTGGTCACTCTTATGGCGGTGCAGTGATCACGGGTGCCGCGGCCGGAAACTCAAATGTGAAGGCACTCATTTACATCGCTGCTTTCGCACCTGAAGCCGGCGAGCCAATTGGCGCCTACACCTTGAAGTACCCATCTTCGCTAGGCCCAGCGCTGATACCCGATGCGGCAGGGTTCGTTACCATTGACCCGACTCAGTTCCGCGAGCTTTTCGCCCAAGACGTGTCAGTGACTGAAGCCAGTGTGATGGCTGCGGCGCAGAAACCCATCATCGGCAGCGCTTTCGCTTCCTCCGTTGCGGAGGCAGCCTGGAAAACCATCCCGTCCTGGTACCTGGTCGCCCAGCAGGACCGGGCCATAAATCCAGACCTTGAGCGGTTCTACGCCAGGCGCATGGGCGCAACCACGGCCGAGATCAAATCCAGCCACGTGCCGTTCGTCTCCCATCCGAAAGAGGTCGCGCGGTTGATTGAACAGGCGGCAAGCGCTCAGGCGAAATAGCCGGCGGGCTGCAGGCAAACCGAGTAACCAAAAGCAAAGGAACACACCATGGACAAGCTATTGACGGCAGTACTCGATGCGCATGGCGGGCTCAAGAATTGGGCCCAGGTCACCAAGATCACCGCACAGATGTCACTGGGCGGCCCGTTTTGGGGAGCGAGGGGGTGGCCAGACGTCTATTCGGACCAGACAGTCACGATCGATCCTCACCGTGAGTACATTACATTCGCGCCGTTCACCGGACCCGACCGTATGTCGCTGTTGGAGCTCAATCCGGAACGTGTTGCGATCACTACTCTTGAAGGTGGGTTGGTCGAACAACGCATCAACCCCCGCAAATCGTTTCCGACAGGTTTCGATGGCGCCAGTACGCCGTGGGATGCAGTCCAGGTGGCCTACTTTACGAGCGCGGCCGTGTGGAATTATCTCACCGGGCCGTTCGCCTTCACCTATCCCGGCGTCGAGGCTTCCGAAATCGCTCCGTGGAGCGAAGATGAGCGCAACTCCTGGCGACGGCTTGCCGTGAAGTTTCCGGAAAGCATCGCCAACCACAACGCCGACCAGGTCTTCTACTATGATGAAAAGTTCATGCTTCGGAGGATGGACTACTCTCCCGATGTGACCGGCAGCCCGCCTGTTGCCCACTACACGTATGACCCAAAGAGATTTGGAGGGTTCGTGTTTCCAACGCGACGGCGCGTCCTTTTGCATGATGCCAACGGCGTTGCAAACCAGGGGTTCGTGCCAATCACTATCGACGTCACCGATGTAGCGATCGAACAGGCATGATCCGCTCAACCAAAGACAAGGTGCGAGAGGGACGATTAGGCAAGCCACTCTGATTTGAGAAGGAACAGCTTTCCCCGCTGGCCTGAAAGGCTCTAACGGATTGTTGCCCGATCCAGCCCATGTTCCTACGTGATAATCCAAGGAGTTAACGACATGAAGACCTATCTCATCAATCACCTTCGCCTTCCGGGGAACGTCCCGAAGGTCGAAGGACTGCTCTACCTCGAACAAGTCGAGGCCACTGTCGCACCGTATGGCGGGAAGTGGCTTGCTCAAGGCCAAGCTGACGTCATCGAAGGTGCATGGCCCGGTTCGGTGGTGCTGATGGAATTCCCAGACCGAACAGCTGCCACCTCCTGGTWCAATTCACCTGAGTATCAAGCGATACTGCCGCTACGCACCAAGAACGCAATCTCAGATCTTGTGCTGATTGACCACCTTCCGGAGGGCTTCACGGTAAAGGGTTTTGCCGCAGAGATTCGTCGAGCAGTTCAGGGAAGCTGAGGATACTTATCTCGGAGTGTCTCTGAAATGCCGAGTGTGTTTGGCGCGAGTGCCAGTCGCGGTGTCGTTTCCACCAATTTCGTCGGATCAAACACCGCGTGTTTCATCCCTTCTAGTGTAAGCGCCGCCTTGAGCGTCGCGATACGTGCTTCAATGTCGGCACTCCTCATAAAGGTTACTCGGGCAACCCGCGCCCCCAGTGGGTTACTGGAGATGTCGGCTTTCGGGCAGCCGCAAAGATGGACTCTAAGTTTGAGTTGAGGCGAAAGCGGGCGTGCAGAGCTTGGTCTTCGACTGTACCAGAAGTGAACATTGGTCACACAGATTCGGAGAAGGTTAGTTCTGGGTTCGTGTCCCTCTACCACATTTCAGCAAATTCAATCAGTGGCTTAAGTGCCATCAAGGCATAAGGGCGCGAGTAGCCGGGTCGTCACAGGGAAGCCCGCCAGTGCGTTTCCTGAACAGGGCCCGGTCCGACACCGGTTAACCGGGCCGTCGAGTCCAGGCGCCCGTCAGCTAGGCTTCATTTAATCTTCTGCTACATCTTGGCGACCGCCTCTAACGCGCTCGCCACCGTGGCGTCGGGGTGCTTCTTGCAATAAGCAGCGATCTTCTCTGCATTGGCATCTGTCTTGTCAGTGTCGATTTTGGGGTTGCCAGCTTTGCCATGGACATAGCCGTTCACCCACATGGCAACGCGAGCAATCTTGGCGGGCCGCATAGCAATCACCTCCTTGCAGGTGAGCTTCGACATGTCCACTTCCTCCGCCATTGTGTGGCCGGTCAAACCGATAATCGCAACTGCGAGTGCAATCGGCAAATAGCGTTTCATGGTCAGAGTCTCCTCCCAAAAGCCCCGCCTTTGGCTGGCTACCAAGAAACAGTAGTATTCTGTTGGAAGTATGACATTCACGCCCCGTTGCTCTTCGGCGATAGATCAGCCCGATGCCTTGCATACGCACTCGGAACACTTTCAAGCGCGGTTTCAGGTCGATCGTATCGACTGGTAGCCGGCCACCGGTGATCAACCAGTCGCGCAGGATGGTCCGTAGCACTTCTGACCGTGGCAGGTTCAGTTCGCCAGCAACCAAGCCGATCGATTCGGCCACATCCGGATCGAGATCTATGCCTTCTACGTTTCGCAGCAGCAGAGCTGCCCGCCGGAGCAATATCTGCAGGTCGTATGGCCAAAACCTGAGCCCGCCATGCCGGGCGGCCGAACAAGATCGCGCACGACGCTTTGCTATCTCGTCGAGCGCTGGTATCATCGAGGGCGTCAAATGCGGCTATGGTGTGAGTTTCGGTTATCCGCCGGCGGATCTTATAATCGCTACCCGTAGCCAGGTGCATTGTCAGGGCAAACACCGATCCGTCTGGGCGACCGAACAGGAGTGAACAGTTGAGCCCCCTTCTGACGGAGATTCGCCAAAGCCCCATGCTTTGGTTGCTGGTCGCTGTGCCGGTGGTGTTCGCCGCCGCGAAGTTCACTCCCGAAGCCCACACGGCGCTCTTTGTCTTGTCGGTGCTTGCCATCGTACCGCTGGCGGGGTTGCTCAGTCACGCTACCGAATCCGTTGCCGCCGAGACAGGTGATGCCGCCGGTGGGCTACTCAATGCCACCTTGGGAAATCTGACCGAGCTGGTCATCGCACTGGCCGCCCTGCGCGCCGGAGAGTACACGTTGGTAAAGGCATCCATTGCCGGCGCGATCGTCACCAACACGCTGTTCATGCTGGGGGCCTCGTTCCTGCTCGGCGGACTCAGATACCATTTCCAGGAATTCAATAGAGCCAGCGCGCGTCTTCAGTCGGGTCTGCTTTTCTTGGCAWCAATCGCCCTCCTCATGCCTTCGGCTGTCGCAGAAGTGGACTCGACCTCAACTGCAGCGGTCACCCAAAAGCTCAGCCTTGGCCTGGCCGTTCTGCTGATCGTCGGATATGGACTAGGCCTGTTGTTCTCGCTCCGTACACATCGTGAGGTCTTTGCCGCGGCGGAGCATGCCGAAGCAGGTGAAGCACCGTGGCCGATTAGACTGGCCCTAGCCACGCTGGTCGGTGTCACAGTACTCGTGGCCCTGGTCAGCGAGATCTTCGTCGAGTCAGTTCAAAAGGCAGCCGAAGCTTTGGGGATGACCCCTGCTTTTGTCGGCTTTATCGTCGTCGCACTGGTTGGTGGCGCCGCCGAAATGGCCTCGGCGTTTTCCGGCGCGCGCAAGAACCGGCTCGACTTGAGCGTGGGGATCGCGCTGGGAAGCGCTTCCCAGATCGCTTTGTTCGTTGCACCCGTGCTGGTGCTGCTGAGTTACCTGGTCGGCCCGTCGCCGATGGACCTGCAGTTCTGGCCGGGTGCCGTGGTGATGGTGCTAATCGCGACCCTAACCGCGATGTTCGTCACGAACAGCGGACGGTCGGCATGGTTCGTCGGCGTCCTCGTGTTGATGGTATACATAATCTTCGCCATGACGCTGTACATCCTGCCGCCGGCTATACCGTGAAGTCAACGTGACCATCGGCGGCGTTCCTGACCGTGAACAGCAGAAAGGTCGGAGATCATGTCGGCAAAGACACGCGACAAGACGCAAGCAAGGCAAATGAGGCGTCTGTTCTTCTTGGCGCTCGTCCAGCAACTTCGTGTGGTCTGGCCCATCCTGTCGGGGATTCTCCTGGTCATGGTTGGGTCCGGGCTTATGATCTGGCGCATAGAGAGTTGGCGGATCGACGAGGCCCTCTACTTCACCTTCGTGACAGGGCTCACTATCGGCTATGGCGACTTTACGCCCAAACATGTTTCGGCGCGGTTGCTGTCATTGGTGATCGGTTTCGCAGGGATTGTGCTGACTGGGCTCGTTGCGGCTGTCAGCGTGCAGGCTCTGAGGGTGACGGACCGCGATAGCTCAGGATCGGATTAGCCCAGCCATACCTCAAAACCATGCCCTTGAGGTGGCGCGAGGCTCAGGCTGCGTGCTTCTCATAAGACAATAACGTGCCCTCTTTGCGCACTTATGTATGGCTCATGTGTTGACTTTGGGCGGCCGGCGGTCAGTTAGTGTGGGTGCCAAGTCTGTTGAGCCCGATCGGAAGATGCTGGGTTACCTCTTACCTATCGGCTACCGCCCGATCCTGTCGCTTCTTCGCGGCACTGGATTCCTGCTTGCAGCGACAGGGTTGCATGGCTTGCTCTTGCCGTTGCGTGGGCAGGCGGAGGGCTTTTCGACAGCGTCGCTTGGCTTGCTCGGAACTGCCTGGGCGGGCGGCTTCGTCGCCGGCTGCATCTTCGCACCTAGGCTTGTCCGTCGGATCGGGCACGTCCGTGCGTTCGGCACCTTTGCAGCGGCTGGTGCAATCATCGCGCTGCTGACGGGTTTGATAATCGAGCAGTATGTGTGGATCGCTCTGCGCGCCTTCACAGGCTTCGCCATGGCCGGCGCCTATATGGTCATCGAGAGTTGGTTGAACGAGAAGGCGACCAATGACAACCGCGGCCGCGTCTTCGGCCTCTATATGATCGTGTCCTATGTCTCGATCATGGCCGGCCAGATGATTGTCGCCATAGGCAACATCGGGGACGCGTCATTGTTCATGGTCGCGGGGATCTTCTTCTGCCTCGCGTTGATCCCGACGGCGGTATCATCGGCAGTGACACCGCAACCGCTTGAGGATGTCACTCTCGATCTGAAAGGTCTTTATGCTACTTCCCCGATCGCTCTGGTCGGCTGCCTCATGACAGGTATTGCCAACGGAGCCTGGGGGACGCTCGGAGCCGTCTATGGTGCCCGCATCGGAATTGGCAACGCGGGTATTGCACTGATGGCAAGCGTAGTTGTGCTCGCCGGTGCCGCTCTCCAGTTTCCCGCGGGTCGGCTGTCCGACATCACCGACCGCCGCTTTGTGCTGGCCGGCGCGGCGGTCGGAGCGGCCGCATTCGGACTTCTCATCTTCGTACTCCAGCCACGATCGGCGGCACTCGTGATTGTCACCACCGCAGCCTACGGGGGCCTGGCCTACACCCTCTATTCGGTCGCAGTGGCGCATGCAAACGACCACGCCCGCCCGGACGAGTTCGTCAAGGTGTCGAGCGGTCTGCTGTTATTCTATGGGTTCGGCACAATTGTCGGGCCGATGCTGGGAGCCGCGGTGATGACCAAGATGCGACCGGAGAGCCTGTTCCTCGCAACGGCCCTCCCTCACGCAGTGCTCGCCGCATATGCTCTCCTGCGTATCAGCCGCCGCGCTCCGGTATCGCAGGCTGCAAAGGGGGCGTTCAGGACACTGCCGGCCGAACGGGCTGTCACGCCCGAGTCGCTGCGGCTCGATCCACGCACCGTCCCGGCCGCAGAGTGAAACAAAGCATGCGCGGCAGCATAGTTCGGGTCGAGCAGACGCACTGAGCCCGTTTCGCGGACTACGATCAGACTGGCTGTCCGCCTCGTTCAGGCACCAGATGTGGTGGCGGCCTTGCTTGCGTACGGCACCCTCGACCTCCTGTCATCGGGCGATGACAACACGGCGTAGGCGATCAGTGGGGCGATGCTGGCATAGATGCCGGTCTCGGGGGGCAGTCCGGCGATAGCGGGATAGGTGCGACCGCCAGCCCGCGCGAGCGCGAGATTGTTGGCTGGACTCTTGCGGCTCCTCGGTTGCCGGTGTTTACGAGCCTCTCAGGCTATCGATTGGGCTGGTTGCGCAGCGACGTGTCGGCCGGACTCGCAGTGGCAGCCGTGGGGCCTCCTTGTCGTTTCCGAGCAAGTGAGATTGGTGGCCGGTAAGATGCTGGCAATCGGCGCCATCGGCATCGGGCCAGTTCGGCGCGCTGGTCGCGAAGGTGCAGTGGATGTGCCACCAGCGAGCGGGTAAGGACCGGGGGAAGGACTCATCGCCGGGACGGCGACGAACTCCGAGCCGGAAGGATGTCGTTCGAATGCCGCGGCTCCGTGCCCTCGTCACACGGTTCAGTGGCGTGTGACCTCCGTCGAAAGCCCGGCTTCTCGCAATGCTGCCAAGACCTTGTCGGCCAGGTCGGGATTGGCGTTGACGCCGGCCAAGTCGGCCAGAATGCCGCCGCCACGACAAGGAGCGAGTTCAACAATCCTCTGGACAGCCCGGGCGGCCTCTTCCTTCCGCCCGAGGCGAACGAGGGAGATCGCTCGGGCCACAAAGCCATGCGTCACGTCCGGCATGTCCACATCACGCGCTTCGGCCAGCGCCTCTTCGTAGCGTCCGTTCACGAAATGATAGAGGGACAATCCCACGCAGTTGGCGCCGAGCCGCGACAGTTGTTGTGCGGAGGCCTTCTCGAGCAGTGGAACTCCTTTGCCCCATTCACCCAGCAAGGACCAGATCAGACCCAGATCGGTCATGATGTCTGTCGCGTTGGGGTTGAAGGCGAGGGCCATCTGCATGGCCTTCAGGCTGGCGGGCACGTCCTGAGCAAACCAATAAGCCAGTCCCCGAGCATGATGGCCGCGGCTGGAATCGGGAGCCAGCTGGACCGCCCTATCCGCAAGCTCTATGGCCTGCCGGCGCAGTCCAGAGGGGGACTCCGTGGGTGCGAACCCAAACCGATGCCCATCGGTGTACAGTTGAGACAGGCAGGCGAACGCCTCCGCATAATCCGGGTTGGTGATTGCGGTTCGTTCGAGACACTGACGCGCACCTGAAAAGAGGTCCCTCCGGTAGGTCCGCTTGTACTCGTAAAACCTGATGACGCACTCGACAGGACTTAGGGACCGCGGTTCCTTCGCTTGGGCAGCGGCATAGGCTATGCTGCTGATGACGCCGTAGGGTTGTGCCAACGCGCGCACGAGCGAATTCGCCACCTCGTCGCGGATGCTCAGCACATTCCCGCATTGGAGGTCTCGTTCGAAGCTCTGCCCCCAGAGCACCCGCCCGGTCCGTGCTTGAACTAGAACGGCTTTCACGTTGAGAGAGCCGGCGAAGAGTGCGGTGCTGCCGCTCAGGACAAACTCCCCATTCGCATTACGGCGTTGCTCACCGGCTGCCGCCGATGCGTAATGCGCGTCCGAAGGCCGTTCAAAGACGGCGATTTCGGGGAAACGAGCTAGACCGATTGTAACCTGTTCGGCAAATCCGCGATTGAAATGCAGGAACATAGATTGATCGCCTTCGGCATCAAATGGCGCCACAAGGATCGTCGACGCGCGCTCCGTTCCAGCCGGTTCGCTGGGGGCATTCGCCTGTGCGTCATTAGCTGACGGTGACCAGAGGGCAGCAGTCTGAAACTCGGGCACATAGCCGCCTTTCGGCATGGCAATCCTGATCGAGCTGTTGTCGCCGCAGGTGAGATAGAAGCGCTCAAGCGATCTGCGCAACCGGCGGGCTTCCATCCGTACCACCGGATCAAGCTGGGGATCGAAGTTGACGTCGCGGCCAAACACTTCGGTCGCGATGTTGTATGCCTTGATGCGCCCTCCCCTGCCTGCCAGCGCTTCTTCGACCACATATGCAAGGAACCGCCGATTGCGCTCAGACGCGTCGAACCGAACGGAATCCATCACGCGGTCCAACTCGCGGTGGATTTCATCGGAGCGCGATGTTGCAGGATCAGCAGTCGCTGCGCCGTCATAGCGGTCCAACGCAGCGGCGGGAGAGGGGGTAGTCAGGCAGCGCATCTCGTCCGCGTCAATCATTTCGACCCTCCACGAAGGCAGAGACCTGCTCATCGACTCTCGACCGTTG
This sequence comes from Mesorhizobium sp. P2_D1, assembly GCF_056404455.1. Lineage (NCBI taxonomy): Bacteria > Pseudomonadati > Pseudomonadota > Alphaproteobacteria > Hyphomicrobiales > Phyllobacteriaceae > Mesorhizobium > Mesorhizobium sp. P2_D1. The sequence goes on along the minus strand of NZ_JBFUDZ010000053.1, from coordinate 15,710 downwards.
ACATTCGCGCGAATGGGAGCAAGCTCTAAACTTAGAGCGGGGAGATGGGAATTGTACCGGCGATCAGTGGCCGTCAAGACATTGTCCCTAGGGACAAGTTACAACCAGGTAACGCACCGCCGAAAAGAAAGAATGCTTTTCACGTTAATACAAAGTTAGGTAGTGCGATTCTGCCTAAGATAACGTCAAATGGCAATTTTGGCATGGGCACCTTTCGATGAAGCCCTGGGCGACCAAGTTCATGCTGAGAACGCGAGCTGGGCGCCGGCTGTGGGTTGTCGCTCTTGACTGAGAAGGATTGCGGCGCGGCGTTCTACATCACGCTGCTCGCGAATGCCGGTGCGATGTGAATCCGATGGGCAGCCTAGTTCATATTGTAGACGACGATAGCATGTTCCGTCATGCAACCGCGCGGCTGCTGCGCCTGCACGGCTACGAGGTTGTTGAATACCCCAGCGCAGACCAGTTTCTGGCGCAGGTTTGCGCCGGGGCGGAAGTTGGCTGCATTCTCCTCGATGTCAGCCTGCCCGGCTTGAGCGGGCCTGCCCTGCAGCGGCGACTGGTCGAGATTGGTTCGCCGTTCCCGATCGTCTTCCTCACGGGTCACGGCGACATTCCGACCACGGTCACGGCGATCAAGTCCGGCGCCGAGGACTTTCTGACCAAGCCGGTGGCGGGTCAGGCCTTGCTCGAAAGCATCGGACGCGCGATCGCGCGGCACGATACAGAGTCCAAGCACCAGCAACGGATGCGAGATGCGCACGCACTGCTGGAAACGTTGACACCGCGCGAGCGCCAGGTGTTCGACTTCATCGTGCGGGGGCGCATGAACAAGCAAACGGCTTACGCTCTCGGTATTACCGAACGGACGATAAAAGCACATCGGCACAGGATATTCGAAAAACTGGGCGCCCGGACGATTACCGACCTCGTCTCGCTCGCCGAACGCTTGGGAATTCTGTCAGAGCAGGCCGACGCCGACCTGAGCTCGTCCGCGAAGTCGCCTGCCTGACGTTTTTGCATTTGCTGTAAGATTTGCGTCCAACATGTCCGACTGGACAATAGCAGCGATCGCGTTCGCCTTGCTATTCTGGATCGAGATCAACCCCGACAACCGAGTTGAGCAGCTACTCTGGATGTCCAATCTGGATGAATAGGGTCCATGCGCATACTGGTCGTCGATGACGATCCCGGTTTTCTCAAGGGAATCGCGAGGCTGCTGAGAGCAAAGGGCTTCGAGGTTACCGGGTATTCCTCCGCCGAGGAATTTCAAGCGTATGCAGACCTGCGCGATGCGGCCTGCCTCATCCTAGACATCCATCTTAGCGGCATCTCGGGAATAGAACTCGCGCTTCAGCAGCGCAGATCAGGTTCCGATGTCCCGGTCATCTTTATCACCGGCAATGGGCATAAGGCGACCCAAGACGCCGCCATGGCTGCAGGCTGCGCAGCCTATCTCGAGAAGCCGTGTCCGGCAAAAACATTGATGGACGCCTTGTCTGCCGCCCTGCAACCTCGCTGAGCCACGCTTGCCTCCCTGGCGCGGTTATGAATGAAGGCAAGTGATGAGGCGCCCCAGGATGTATGGCATCCGACATCGCCGCTACTCCTTGTTAACCGTCGGCCGCTCTTCGTCACCCAGCAAGCGGCGGATGATCTCGTCTTCGAGTTCGGACACCAGGGTCGTGTATTCGGAAATCTCTGCCGGCCGCCTTGGCTTCGCTTTCTTCAGTCTGGTGAGCGTCGCGCGAGCCAGCCGGTAGTCTTCACACATATCCCGCAAGACCTCGTCCGAGATGCTGCGGGTCTTGATCAACTCCGCCACATCAACGAACCGGACCATCGCGGCCGTCAGCGGCATTGACCTGTTGCTCGGGTCTTTCATTGGTACTTCGCAGACACTCGCATTAGTTTGCCCCTTCGCCTGCAGGATGCACAGCGGCGACAAGTAAGTTACAGTAGCCGGCGCAACGGCCGTGAGGCAGTTGCGCCTTCCATTTCGAAACTCCTGGCGGCTCACCGGAAATACCGCTGCCCGAGCCGCCGGATCACGCGGTTGATGGCACAATCCAACCGCCCATTTTCGCGAGGGCAGCGGCAGAGATCATCTTCTGTTCGGCAACCGTGCCTCCGTGACGGCGCGTCACATCGTTGAACCGCGACTCCCAACGGTTCTCCAACAGAACGACGACTTCGGAATGCCCAGGACGCAGTCGCTCCGCGCGCCGGCGAAGGTCGTCAGCAGACAGACCAAAGTCACCGGCCCCAGCCGCTCGCGCCGCCGCCTTTGCGCTCGTCCGGATTTCTGCCGTGTCGCCGCGCGCTTGGGCTGCAAGCGCTGCGATCAAGGCATTGACCTCGACGACGTCCTCGCCGTCCTCCAGGCGCCCACCTTGCATTCCCGATATCCTGCCCTCGCTGTCCTTTCTCGTAATCGCGAATGCATCCGGGCGAACCAACCCGCCCTCGAACAGCTGTTTCAGTTCGGCGAGGAAATCGAACGGCAGCAGATATCGCGGGAAATGGATGCTTATCAGATCTATGGAACCTAGCTGGCTCAAATCGAGCTTTGACAAGTCGAATTGATCGGTGCCTGGGCGTATAGCCGACTCGTTTCCCTTTATGAATATTGCGACGCGATGCATTTCGGCAGACCTGGCATGCGCGATGCCTCCCATGATCTGATGCCAATGCTCGTCGAATGCCGATCTGGGCACGAAGCCCTTGCCCATCCGTATGTACGGGTCCTGGAAGTAGACGTAGTCGGCGTCGACCGAGAGAACCACAATGTAGTGCCCGCAATCCCACTCGTCGGCCGCCGATTCCGGCGTGTCCTTCTCGCTCCTCCAGACCTGCCCCAACGCGATCACCGGATGACCGGCGGACGTGAACCGCTCCAGATCGTCGAGACTAGAGTTCTCTTTCATCTCGGCATCGAAACCCAGCGCGCGAGCGCCACGAACCAGATCTTGAGGAAAGGTGCCGACCTCGGGATTAGTGCCGAGGAGCCTCATCAGAGCCTCCTCTTCCATCTCCTGGCCCCAATAGCTGAACACCGACTGCAAGGCCGATGCGCCGCAGGAGTACTCGGTCATCTGTCGGGTCTGTTTCAAAAGGCGGAAATGCGACATGACCCGTTGCCTTGTGGGGGGGCTGCGGCCGTCGCCGGATTATGCTGGCGCTGTAGCCGAGCGCTGAAAGAGCCTGCAGTTTGCTCCGCTATATTGATCGCGGTGTCACCCGCCACGATCAATAAGCAGAAGGTAAGTTACGGTAGCACAAGGCACAGCTGCTGGCCGTCGTTCGGCGGCTCAGATGTTGTCCTCCTCGGTCGAGGTTCTCCGCTCGCTGCCGGCATTTCCCGTCAGGCCCCATTTCCATCCACTGATCTCCGGCATGTCGTCGCGCTTGTCAAAGTACTGCTTGTGCTCGATCAGCTTCGCGTGAATTGCCTGCCTGAAGTAGGCAGCGCGCGCTCCAGCAATCGATCAATCACGTCCTCCACCAGACGGAAGCGGTCGAGGCAGTTCAATACCACCATGTCGAACCGAGTACTCGTGGTGCCCTCTTCCTTGTAGCCGCGGACGTGCAGGTTGTTGACGAAGACGCTTTCTTGCTACATCGCCGCGTTATCGGCGTATCACTGCCTCGCCACGACAGGCGTCGGATCTTCCTGCATCCAGGCGTTCAGCAGGGTATAGGCCACGGCTAGGACGGTAGGGCCTATGAAGATGCCGAGGATGCCGAACGCAATCAGCCCGCCAACCACCCCGGCAAGGATCAGAAGCAAGGGCAAGTCGGCCCCTCTCCGGATCAGGATCGGTCGAATGAACTGGTCGATCGTCATGGAGACAATTGCGAAGAGCAGCAGAACGGTCGCGCCGAGGGTGCTGCCTGAATAGTACATCCAGATTACTGCCGGGATAAGCACCAAGCCTGGACCGAGTTGTATCAGGCAGAGCACGAACATCAGCGCTGTGAGCAGCACCGCGAATGGCAGGCCGACCAGCCGCAGGCCGATGCCGGCTATGATGCTCTGTGCCAAGGCCGTCACAACGACCCCCAGCGCCACACTGCGAATCGCCTGACCCGCCAAATAAATGGCCTTCTCTCCACGATCGCCGGCCAATCGTCGGCCGAAGAGTATCATCGCAGCCGCCGCCTGTTCCCCCTTGGCGTACATTACCGCCGCGATGGCGGCAGTCAGCAGGAATTGCAGGAGCATGCTGCCGAGGCCTCCGGCAGCCGATGCGATCCACTGTGTCAGCGCGCCAGCATAGGGAGTAAGCTTGGGTGCCAGTTCATCCAGGCCAGCCGAAGACAACCTACCCCATGCCTCGGCGGCCCGAGCCCCAACCACGGGAATTCCGGCCAGCCAATCCGGGGGGGGCGGTACCCGCAGGGACAGCAGCGTGCGCGCCATGTCGCCGATTACATCTATGTTGGTGACGACTGTGCTCACCGCCGCCCAAAGCGGCACGATAAGAACCAGCAGCACCGCCAAGGTCATCACTAATACCGCAATGCCACGGCGGTTGCCGGCGTAGCGCTGCACGCGAAGCAACAATGGCCAGGTCGCGAGAACCAGCGTCGTAGCCCAAAGGAGCGCCGGCAGGAACGGCCGCATGATCCAGATGCTGGTAACAAGCAGACCGCCGATGAACAGCACGGTCAACGTGATCCGCCCAAGGTCCTGGTGCCGGGAGGTCACCGCTGGAACGCTTGGCGGCGTAGGGTTGTCCGATTCCAGAAGAGGACCACCGATCGGCATGACTGGTGCCTCTATCAGGCCATTGTGATGGCGCGTCGCCGCTGCCAGACGTACACCGGAATACCGAGCAGCAACAGGACCAAGCCATAGAGGACCGGCTCCGCTCCGCAACCATAGAGCGTGAACATGGCGAATACGAACGCCACAAGTTCGACGGCGGTCACGCGCGGGATACGCGCGCCGCCGCTGACACGTGCCGAGACAAGGCTGCCTGCCAAGGCGCAGAAGGCGTAAGGGATGACCGCTGCCATCGTGCTCAAGCCAACGACCAGTGTGTAGAACGCCGAGAAGCCTCCTGACCCGGCAGCCTGAACGAGAACGAGCAGGGTCGCCAACACAGCCGAAACCACGATTCCGATCGCCGGGACATTTCGCGACGACAGGCTGCCGAAAAGCGGTGGGAACAGCCCGTCGCGCGCCGCCGCCATTGGCACCTGCCCCATCAGCAAGGTCCAGCCATTCAGCGCACCGATCGACGACAGGATCACCGCGATCGCAATCGAGATCGCGCCTGCGCGCCCCCACATCACACGAGCTGCGTCGGAGAACGGAGCGATCGAATGGACGAGTTCCTGCCGCGGCAAGACGCCCATGACCACGATCGTTCCTAACACATAGAGGGTCGCAGCGATTGTGATCCCCAGCACCGTTGAGCGGGGAATCGTGCGCTCCGGGTCGCGGACATCGCCGGCAGGGACAGTGGCCGACTCGAGCCCCAGGAAAGCGAACATTGTCAGCGGCGCAAGCGCCGCGCCTGCTTGCAGGATTGGCATGCCRCTCGGATTGAACTCGCTGAAGTGCGAGGTGTCGACGTAGAGCAGGCCCACCACCGCGACGGCTCCGAACGGCACCAGCTTGGCGTAGGTTGTGACCTGCGACATGAGGCCGGCGGCGCCTACCCCTCGCAGGTTGACGAACACGACAACCCAGATCGCGCCCAAGGTAAGGGCGACGACCATCCCACGACCCCGCAGCATGGGGAACAGGTCGACCACAGCCCCAGCAAGGGCGACGGCGATTACCGGCAGCGAAGCCCAGATCGATATCCAGTAGCCCCACGCGATGAGAAAGCCGGGAAAGTCGCCATAGGCCAGGCGGGTATAGGCGTAAGGTCCGCCCGTCGCCGGAGCCAAACGCGCCAGTCTGGCGAAGGTCAGCCCCAGACAGATTGCCCCTGCGCCCATTACAATCCAGGTCAGGATCGCAAGGTTGCCATAGGGGGCGACGGCAGCGGGCGACAGATAGAAACCCGACCCGACCATGTTACCGACCACAATCGCCGTGCACGCCGCTATCCCGAGGCTTTTGCGGCTTTCCGAATGCGGTGGCAGGCCCTGTTCGGGTGCGGAAACGACTCGCCCGGTGGCGGTTTCGCTTTTGGTCGGATCCAAGGCTTGCATTACCAAGAATTCCAATCTGTTGGGCGGGAGATGCCTAGTGGTAGCTAAGGCCCGTGAAGCCCCCACCGATAATTGTGCCCTTCTCGCCCCGCACGATCGCCTCGATGTCGGCAAGTGCGCCGATGGCTGCCATGTGACCCGTCGCCCTCGCAAATTGACAGGCAGCATCGACCTTCGGACCCATCGAGCCGGCGGGGAACGTGTGCTCCGAAATTGCTTCAGGACTGGCCCTGTGGATCGCCTTGGCCTGCGGCGTGCCCCACCCCAGGAATACCGCCTCCGCGTCGGTCGCCATCACGAGCAGGTCGGCATCAAGTTCGCGGGCAAGGAGCTCCGTACAGAGGTCCTTGTCGATGACCGCCTCGACGCCAACGAGCTTGCGGTCGGAATCGGGCGCGTACATCGTAGGAATGCCGCCACCGCCGGCGCAAATGACGACCGTACCTTGATCCAGCAGCCAGCGTATCGGTCGCATCTCGAAGATGCGCTTCGGTTGCGGCGATGGGACGACGCGGCGCCACATTGTGCCGTCGAGCTTGAACGTCCATCCCTTTTCGGCCTTGATCTGTTGCGCTTGCGCCTCGTCGTAGACAGGGCCGACAAACTTGGTTGGATTCTTGAACCCTGGGTCGTTACCGTCGACCTCGACCATGGTCAGCAGTGTGGCGAATGGTRCCTCGAACGGCAGCAGATTGCCGAGCTCCTGTTCGATCATGTAGCCGATCATGCCTTCCGTCTCAGCACCTAAGACATCCAGCGGATAGGCCTCGTCCGCCTTGTAGGCTGCCCCTTGCAATGCGAGCAGGCCAACCTGTGGACCATTGCCATGGCTGATGACCAGCTGGTGTGCGGAGGCAACCGGCGCCATAGCTATAGCCGCGGTACGGATGTTCCTGCGCTGGACTTCCGCCGTCATCGGTTCGCCGCGTTTCAAAAGCGCGTTGCCGCCAAGCGCGATCACGACCCGCATTCGGTCAGTCCCCCAAAGTCGCGACGAGAAGTGCCTTGATCGTGTGCATTCGGTTCTCCGCTTGCTCGAACGCGACGTTGGCTTCCGACTCGAACACGTCGTTGGTAACCTCGAGTCCGTCAGCCATGCCGTAGTTCTCGGCGATTTGCTTGCCAAGGACGGTTTCCGTGTCGTGGAACGCAGGGAGGCAGTGCATGAACTTCACCTGCGGGTTGCCGCTGGCTTTCATCATGGCAGAGTTCACTTGGTAGGGCTTGAGCAGCTTGATACGCTCGCCCCAGACCTCCTTGGACTCGCCCATCGAGACCCAAACGTCCGTATGGATGAAATGCACGTCCTTCACCGCGGCCTTGACGTCCGCAGTGATCGTCAATCTCGCGCCGGATTTCTCAGCCAGCTTCTTGGCGATGCTCGTGTATTCATCGGACGGCCAGAGTTCCTTGGGACCGCAGATACGCACATCCATTCCCATCAGGCATCCGACAATCATGAGCGAATGCCCCATGTTGGAGCGGGTGTCTCCGACGTAAGCGTATTTGATGTCGGTGATCGGCCTGTCGCCATTCTCGCGCATGGTCATGACGTCGGCGAGCATCTGAGTCGGGTGGTATTCGTCGGTCAGCCCGTTGTAGACCGGAACTCCGGCATATCTTGCGAGGTCCTCCACCCCCTTTTGCGCCGATCCCCGATACTCGATCGCGTCGAACATGCGTCCCAACACGCGCGCTGTGTCCTTGAAGGACTCCTTGTGCCCGATCTGGGAGCCGGCCGGATCGAGATAGGTGACGTTGGCGCCCTGATCGTAGCAGGCGACCTCGAAAGAGCAGCGCGTGCGCGTCGAGGTCTTCTCGAAGATCAGGCAGATCTCCTTGCCTCGAAGATGCATCTGCTCGGTGCGGGCATATTTGGCGCGCTTCAGGTCGCGGGCGAGGTCGAGCAGATGCTGAAACTCGCGCGGCGTATAGTCCTGTACCGTCAACAGCGAGCGGTTGCGGAGGTTGAAGCTCATGCGTTCTCTCCCTTGAGAAGTGGTGACCGGTTCAGTCGACAGGGTCACGCCAGACAGGACAGGTCATGCAGTGCCCGCCGCCACGGCCTCGTCCAAGCTCGGCGCCCCGGATGGTGATGACTTCCACGCCGGCCTTTCTCAGAAGCGTGTTGGTGTAGGTGTTACGGTCGTATGCAACGACCACCCCAGGCTCGAGGGCGACGACATTATTGCCATCGTCCCATTGCTCGCGTTCGGCCTCAAATGCGTTGCCGCCGGTCGGCACGGAGCGGAGCCGTTTCAAGCCAAGTGCCTCTTGTACGACCGCGAGAAGCGGCTGCTCGTCGCGACGGACTTCGAAATGCCCTTCGTCGTCCAGGGGGTGTATGCTGAAGCACCTGACCTGATTGACGACTTCCTCGAAGATCGTGACCAGATCGCGGTCGCAGAACGTGAACACGGTGTCGAGATGCATCGCTGCCCGGCTCTTGGGCATGAGGCACCCGACGACGCGCGTGGCGGCCTTGTTGCGAAAGAGCTCGAGAGCCAACTGGCCCACGGCCTCATGGGTCGTCCGTTCGCCCAGGCCGACGAGGACGACGCCGTTACCGATCGGCATGACGTCTCCGCCCTCGATCGACGCGCTGGCGAACGACTCGTCGGAGTCGCCCCACCAGATCTTGAAGTCAGCCTCTCGGAACGACGGATGGAATTTGTAGATCGCACGCTGAAGCAGCGTTTCCGGCTTGCGCGCGGGCCAGTACATGGGGTTGCAGGTGACGCCGTTATAAATCCAGCACGACGGGTCGCGCTGGAACAAGGTGTTGGGTATCGGCGGCAGGATGAATTCAACTCCTCCGAAGGCCTCGACCATCATCGCCTTGCCGATCCCGTCAGGCAGGTCGGAGATCGTAATCCCGCCGATGAGGTGCTTGCCAAGTCGCGTCGCCTCAAGCTCGTCCAGCCAAGGCCGCATAAACGAAGCGTTCTGGAAGCCGACCGAATTCGGCGTGATCAGCCTGTCGAGCACGAACCGACGCCCGTCGGCCTGCTCCAGGGTCTCGGCAAGAAGGTCATGCAATTCAAGGACTTCGATCCCCCGCTGCTGCATTTTGAGCACGAAGTCGAAATGATCCTTCTGGGCCTCGTGGACCCAGAGCACGTCATCGAAAAGCAGATCATGGCAGTTCCCCGGCGTCAGGCGTTGATGAGCGAGAGAAGGTTTGCAGACCATGACCGTCCGCAGCTTGYCTACCTCCGAATGCACCCCAACTGTCCTCATGCCCCTCGTCCTTCAAGGTACTGGCGTGGCCCAGCCCGCGATCACGTATGAAGTCCTGCGCCGCGAGACGGCACACGCCACCGGACACTCGTTCTCCCGAACGGCTCGCTGTGTCTGACATCGGACCAAGGAGAACTGGCGCTTGAAGCATTGATTGTCGTCGGCGACGTCGCAATCAAGGATCAGGGAGTAAGTTACCGTAGCGTTCCCTGCCCCTTGCCGGGAGCTCCGGCACCAGGTGAGCAGGGGCGAATGATCGCACGCGGGCGATTGGCCACGGATTGCGCTCTGCAGCTGCGCTGCAAGCTATGAAATGCGCAGGTGTCTTACTCCTCGGACATCCAGCTCTTCACGTCCGACAGTCGGGAGTTCGACACTTGGTTCAACGTAGCCCTGTATTGCCGGTCTACTGTTGGAATTGGTGATGCCGCGCGACACGTAGTCGGTCGTAAAGGCAGCCCCAAAAGATACGTTGAAGGAATCTGCGGAGTTGCAACGATATCCTGGGGCATCGGCGCCGGCGGCGTCTCAGGCCCAAGCTCCTCGTCATGAGCGCAGGCTCGCCCTGCAATCAGGATGGCGGCTGCATTGACTGCGCTATCTCATTTTTTGGCTGGCGACGTGCCGATAGGCACCACCTGCTCATCTAGCGTGGTAATATATATTCTACGTGAGAACTATTCTGGCAATGCGCTCTGACGGAAAAAGGCTGTTACCTCGTCATCTGGTGCCCCGAACCATTTCGTGTACAGATCGCGAAACTCCTTTGATGAGAATTGCAGGCTAAGGGATCGATCCACGAGCAAGCGAAAATCATCGTCGTTTCGCGCCATCGTCAGCGCAATCGGCTGAGAGGTGAACTGCCTGTCGAGAACCATCAAGTCGGCACCTGACGGGTTGCCGGCAGCGGCTTCAACGAGGATCGACCGATCCCCGAAGAACACGTCGCTCGTGCGGTCCAGCACTCGCATCGTGCCGGCATCGTAGCTGTCCACAGGAACTACCTCTGCCGTCAGTTGGAATTCGTTCAACCGCTTCTCAAGCCATGACTGCCCAGTAGTGCCGGAAACGACCGAGAAGGTCTTGTCCTCGAGGATCTGCGCCGGCGAACCACGCCAGATGGGGCCGGATGCCGGCCGGCCAGCGAGGACATCCTGCAGCGCCCGCGGAGCATCCGACCTGAGCATCGCAGCGATGCCACCGGGAAAGATGGGTATGGAAAACGACACCTGCTTCCGTCTTTCCAGCGTGACCTCTGCACCGCATAGGAGATCGATCTTGCCCTGCTCGAGCGTAGCAAAGCGATCTTCGACAGCGACCGGAACCCATTCAACTTTCAGGTCGGCAATGCCAAGCTCTGTTTTGACTTCGTCTGCCACGTTTTGGCAAAGCGTAATCGAATACCCGGTGGGCTTGCCCCCGTCGTCGAACGAGAACGGCCGGGCGTCGGCGCGATAGCCGAATACAAGTTTCCCGGCTTGGCGAACCCGATCGAGGGTAGCGGCTGAAGCCGGGATCGCGTCAAGGAGCGCAAGGGCAACGCCGATGCCCACGGCAAGGAGGCCAAGGGCACCGATACCATGCCGGCGAGCGGCTTTCTGCTGTGCGGCTTGCATGTGTTGTCCTCCTGTCGAGCGCATTGCCATGCCCCAGTTCAGGCTGCCGCTGCACGCGCCGGCGTGCCTGCCTGCCCGCTGAAACGAGGCGCAAGGAAACCCCAAATGATGAAAGCGAGCGCCGTCACCAGCATGCCGCCCATCACCGCCGAGTGGCCCGAGGCGTAGAGTGCATAGGTGCTGTAGAGCATCGCCACCGTCACGATGAACACGTTGAATGCGTACTTCGATCCGGACACGCCTGCCGACTTCATCATGATCACGAGAGCCGATAGCGCTATGATGTATGGCAGCACGTTGGTGACGACCGCCAGGTTCACCAACGCTGCGAACTGTTCGCTTAGTGTCGGTGAGATCGTCATCAGTGCGAGCAGCGATTGCACGACAGCCATCACGATCATGCCGGTAACCGGCGCCCCCATGCGGTTCACCTTGGTGAAGAATGCTGGGAACATCCTTTCGTCGGCCGCCGCCTTGCCGGTCTGGGCGATCGTGAATTGCCAGCCGAGCAGCGAGCCCAGACATGCCATGACGGCCAGAGCCATGATGATCGATCCCACGAACGGGTTGAACATATGCGCATAGGCCAGGCCGAACGGCCCGGTCGACTTGGCTAGTTCCTCGTTCGGCACGATGCCCTGAATCACAGTGGTCGACAAAATGTAGATCGCTGCGGCCCCAAGCGTTCCGAACAGGCATGCCAAAGGCACGTCGCGTTTTGGGTTCTCGACCGCGGCGGAGTTCTGGGCGGCAGATTCCATCCCCAGGAAAGCCCAAAGCGTCAGCGCGATGCTGGAGCCCATACCCCCACCCAGGCTCAGCCCGTGCGGATTCCAGGCCGCGCCGAAAGTGCTGGGGCTAAACCAGAACCAGCCGAAGACAGACAGCAGGCCCACCGGGATAATGACGCCCCAAACCGTGATCGACCCGATACGCCCGGTTATGCTTGGGCCGCCGAAGTTGGCAACTGTCGTAAGCCAAAGCAGGAAGATCAGGCTGACACATGTCGCCACCGGCGTCGCCGAAAGCGCGGGCAAGAACGACGACAGGTATCCGACAGCCGATATGCCGATGGCAACGTTTCCGATCGCAAGGGACAGGAAATACAGGATGAAGACGAGGAAGTACCCCGACTTGCCATATGCATCCTCGGCGTATGCCGACATGCCGCCCGGACGCTGATTGAAAAGGCCGGCCTGGGCAAAGCCGTACGCGATTGCCATTGAACCGAGCGCCGTGACAATCCACGACAGCAGGGATATCGCACCGACCTTTGCCATATTGGTTGGCAGCATGATAATGCCGGAGCCCATCATGTTGACCGCCACGATGAAGGTCAGCTGCATCAAATTCATGCGTTTCGGCTGCGGTTCTTGTGGCATGGTGCTCCTCCTCCGGTGTGGATCCGGCCCTCACTCTTTGACCACGTAGGTGTGGAACTTGATGCGGCCGTCGATCCTCTCCTGGTAGACGCCCTGCACTTCGTAATTGAATCCGGGAAAGCGATTGAACGACTCCTCGAATGCAAGGAAGTAATCGAGCATCGGCCGGGCTTTCTCATCCCAGCGCTCGCCCGGGACCACCACGCCGATGCCTGGCGGGTAGATCAGCGCAAGCGTGGCCGAGATGCGGCCCTTGATGGCGTCCAGCGGGACGTAGTCGACGTCGTTCGCGACCAGCGCCTCGTATGCCTTCTCGGAAGACATCGCGAGCTCGGGGAAGCTGGACGCCCTGAAGCTCTGCCGCTGCAGGTCCTTGACGTTCGCCGCACGGTAGAAATCGTGCATCTCCTTGCAGATCTTGCGGATCGTATACCCGGCATAGCGCTGGCTGTGCGCCGCGCTCACGGTCGGCAGGATCTCGGGCAATGGCGCATCGCGATCCCACAGGTTCTTGAACTTGACCAGCTTCGCGATCAGCGTGTTGAGCTTGCTCTCGTCTTCGGCCGGAGTCATCAGGAACAGCAAACTGTTCAGGTCGCACTTCTCCGGCACGACCCGCTGCTCGCGCAGATAGTTGGCGACCACCGTCGCGGGAACGCCGAAGTCGAGATAGTCGCCGGTCTTGCGGTTGATCCCGGGGGTCAGTAGCGCCAGCTTGTTGGGATCGACCATCGCGTAGCCGTCGACGTAGCCGGAATAGCCGTGCCACTTGGCTTGCGGATGGAAATTCCAGCACTGCTGCTCCCGTTTGAGCACATCCGTCGGCAGGCTTTCCCAGGGCACGTCTTCGACGTCCGGGGAAAAGGCCGAGTTGCGGATTGTCACCCTGTCCGGCACGAATGGGTCGAAGAACCACTTCTCTTCGTCACCCTCTCCATTCTCCTCATAGAAGCGGCTGAATTCGCGCAGTTTCTTGCGGCATTCGACTCCAAGCGCGATGCAGCGGTCCCACAGCATCTCGCCGGCCTTGCCCTCATGCATCTTGGCGTTCACCTCCAGCGAGGCGAACAAGGGATAGAAGGGCGAGGTAGAGGCATTCATCAGGAACGATTCGTTGAAGCGCTTGTGCTCGACGAACCGACGCTGGCCGCTGATATGCTCGTCGCGCTTGTGGATCTGCGAGGCCTGCGAAAAACCGGCGCCCTGCTTGTGGACGGACTGGGTCGAGAACAGCCCCGGCATCTCTGGCCCCAGATCCTCGATACGCATGGGACTGTGGTCTTCGAACAGCGGGTGGAAAGCGTTGTAGCCGATCCAGGCTTCATCCCACAGTACGTAGTCGCAGAGGTGTCCGATTTTCTCCATCACCTTGCGAACGTTGTAGACGGTGCCGTCATAGGTAGCGAGTTGGATGCAGGCGAGGCGGAACGGCCGCTTGGCCTTGTACCTCTCCGGGTCATCGACCAGCGGATTGTTGCGGATTTGCTCGCGCAGATAGTCCTCGTCCCAGGCACTCCAGTCGACGGCGCCGATCATGCCGAACGAGTTGCGCGCGGTCGGCAGGAAGGTCGGTATCGCGCCGGCTTGCACCAGGGCGCCCTGATGCAACGATTTGTGGTTGTTGCGGTCGAACAGTACCAGGTCGCCGCGCTTCAGCACGGCGTTGGCAACGATCTTGTTSGAGGAGCTGGTGCCGTTCAGGACGAAGTATGTCTTGTCGGCGCCGAACACGCGAGCGGCGTAGCGCTGTGCCTCGACCGCCGGACCTTCGTGGATGAGGAGGTCTCCGAGATCGACATCGGCGTTGCACAGATCGTTGCGGAAGATGTTCTCGCCGAAGTGTTTGAAGAACAGCTGACCGGTTGGCGACTTTCGGTAGAACTGGCCGCCCTGGTGGCCGGGGCAGTCGAAAGCGATGTTGGCCTCCCCGTCATAAGCCATCAGCCCCCCGAAAAATGGAGGCAAAAGGGTCTTTCCGTACATCAGTAGGCTGGCAACGACCTGCTTCGCATAGAAGGCAGGGGTCTGCTGGCCAAGGTAGATATAGCCGTCGACCTCGCCGGTCTGGGCGAGCACCGCCATGTCGGCGAGTTGCCTTGTGTCGGCCAGCGCCCAAAGCGGCGTACGGAACCCGATGCCCCGCACCGCCCTGCCCAGGCTGCGTGCGCCTTCGAGGCGATCCCCGTCGATCGATGCGATGTAGGCGCCCACCGAGGCATCCTCCGAGACGTCACGATCGGGACTGTCGGCAATCTCGATCTCGAAGCCTTCGGCCGCAATCTGGTCGAGCAGAACTTTTGTCTGGGGATTGGTGTCGTCGACAATCGCGACGATCTTGAGCAGTTTGTGGAAGGGAACCGCAGTGGTCGGTGATTTGACGTCACGCGGGATCATCTGTCACCCCTCCACTATGCAGTCGATCAGGTAGCGGCGTCCGGTCGGCGTCGGCTCGAAGCGCAGTCCGTGAATATCCGTTTCGAAACCGGGGAATTTCGTGTCGAAATCGCGCGCGTAGAGCAGGTAGTCGTGAATCGACTTGGTAGCTTTGGTGAGGCGTTCGCCAGGCATGATCAGCGGAATGCCCGGCGGATATGGCACCACCATCACCCCGAGCGTGCGCCCCATCAGCCCGTCGATCTCAACGCTTTCCACACGGCCACGCACGAGGTTCTCATAGGCATCGCACGGCTTCATCGCCATCTCCGGCAATGTCGTGTACATCTCCCGCTGCGCCCTCGGCAGATTGTCCTGGCGATAGACCTTGTGCACCTGCTCACATAGGTCCTTGAGGCCCATTTCGCCGTAGTCTGCGGGATGCGCGTCGACCAGCGCAGGCAGCACATTCTTCAGCGGCGCGTTCTGATCGTACAGCTCCTTGAAATTGAGGAGCTCGGTTACCAGCGTGCTCCACTTGCCCTTGGTTATGCCCATTGAGAACAGGACAAGGAAGGAATAGAGCCCGGTCTTTTCAATCTCGATGCGGCGCGCCGACAGGAATTTGACGACCACCGCTGCCGGGATGCCATGTTCCTGCATGTCACCGTTTGCCGATAACCCCGGGCTAAGGATCGTGACCTTGATCGGATCCACCAGCACATGGTTCTCGGCCAGACCCTCGAAGCCATGCCATCGACCGCCGGGCTTCAAGACCCACTCCGCCTTGCTCTCGGCTGGCCGTTTGGCGATGGCGTCCGGCTGCCACACGTCGAACCACCAGGAGTCCTTGACTTGATTTCTGACCGCCGTCATGGCGCGACGAAAGCTCAGCGCCTCTTCTATCGTCTCCTGAACGAGAGCACGG
>NZ_JBFUDZ010000052.1:0-38692 GCF_056404455.1 Mesorhizobium sp. P2_D1 | reverse complement strand
ATTGTTGCCATAATGTAACAATGGGGCCCTGAATCCCCAAAAACATATATTTTTGAGCCTTTTGGGCGGATTTTTCTCGCGTTTTGAGGGCGGCACACACTCCGGATGCGGTTTTTTGGCCTAACGGCAGTGGCTTGTTTTGTGTCGAAAATGCGCTTGGCGAACATGTACATGTACGCCCCAGGAATTCGTTATTGCACCGTTAACCTGAATTGGTTCTAGCTTGCCGCACTCGAATTCGGGGAGGACATTCATGACTATTTTGCGACATAAAGCACTGCTGGGGGCGGGGTGCTTTTCGCTGGCTTTGATCGGGACGGCGTTGAACTCGGCGCATGCTGGCGGCCTGGAGCGCGGCGGCTACGACATCGACTTGCTGTTCGATCCGGCGCAGGTCACAGGCGAGCTTTCCGGCACCTATGTGATGCCGCAACGAGACCTGAAGAATGCAACGGATACGGATCCATCTGACGGCAATCTCAATGCGCTGGGCAAATCCAGCACGGCGCGCGATACCGAAAGCTATTGGGTGCCCTACGGCGGCATCAAGATCGGCATGGGACCGGTCGATTGCCTGGGCGACTACTCCCAGCCAATCGGTGCATTCAGCAATCCTGGTGCGAACTGGGCGGGTGCACAAAGCAATGTCGAGACGAAGGTAGAGAGCAAAGCCTTCAGCGCGACCTGTTCTTACAAAATGGACCTCAGCAAAGGTCAGTTTCGCTTCATCGGCGGCGTGTTCCATGAGGACGTCTCGGGTTTCAAGGAACAGTTGGTTGCTCCCATTCCCGCCTTTCTCGGCACAGGCATTGGCCGCCTTGATCTCCAAGGAGATGGATGGGGATGGCGTGCCGGTGTCGCCTATGAGATCCCGGACATCGCCTTGCGCGCCAGCCTGGTCTACAATTCGTCGGTCAAGCTCGACAATTTGAGTGGAACGCTTGATTTGACCCAGGTGCCTGGGCTTATCAATCCCGCAAATCCGCTTCTGGGCAACGTCACTGACGTCTATGGTTCCTCGCAGGTTCCGGACTCTGTTGAACTCAAGCTTCAGTCAGGCATCGCTCCCGGCTGGTTGGCGTTTGGATCCATCAAATGGGTGAATTGGAGCGATCTGCAGAGCATCCCGTTCTGCCCGACCTCGACCCAGGGGCTCATTGCCTGCACGACGACCAGCCCTGTGCGCGCCACCTCGCTTGATTTGCTCTATCGCGATGGTTGGACGGTTTCCGGCGGCATCGGCCACAAATTCAATGATCAGTGGAGCGGGGCGGCGGTTCTCACCTGGGATCGTGGTACGACCACCGGCCTGAGCGCGCAGACCGACACCTGGACGGTGAGCGGCGGCGTGGCCTACACGCCGACCCAGAACATCGAAGTTCGTCTCGGTGGCGCGCTGGGCGTGCTTACCAGCGGATCGATCCATTCGGTCGTCGGCAGTGACGGCGTTACCTACGGTACCGAATACACCGCAGACTTTGGCAATGATCTTGTTTCGGCGATCTCCACTTCCTTGAAGGTCAAGTGGTAACCATCTGAAGTGAAAATAAAAAAGGCCGGGCATTGCCCGACTTTTTTTGTTTGGGCCAGCGCCGTTTGGGCCCTGGCATCAAAGCTGCGTTGCAGATAAGCCGCAGCGCTTTCGCCTCGTGCGATTGTGACGTTTTGGCAACACTTTCTGAACAACCCCTGCGCTAGAAGTCAGGCTAGGGAAATTGCCCATTTCCCGCCATAAACCCGGCGCACCTCGATCTTGTCTCGGGACACGCGCCAAAAGGCTCGGCGATGGGGCAGGCCGCACCGCCCGCGGCAAGGAAGAGTATGGACGCCAAAGTTATTTCCAAGGCCAAGCTCCCGAGCCGCCATGTGACTGTCGGTCCGGCGCGTGCACCGCACCGTTCCTATCTCTATGCGATGGGATTGTCGGCGGCCGAGATTGCGCAGCCGCTCGTCGGCGTCGCGTCCTGCTGGAACGAGGCGGCGCCCTGCAACATTTCGCTGATGCGCCAGGCGCAAGTGGTCAAGAAGGGCGTCGCGGCCGCCAACGGTACGCCGCGCGAATTCTGCACCATCACCGTTACCGACGGCATCGCCATGGGCCACCAGGGCATGAAGTCGTCGCTGGTGTCGCGCGAGGTCATCGCCGATTCAGTCGAACTCACCATGCGCGGCCACTGCTACGATGCGCTGGTTGGCCTGGCCGGCTGCGACAAGTCGCTGCCCGGCATGATGATGGCCATGGTGCGTCTCAACGTGCCATCGATCTTCATCTATGGCGGCTCGATCCTGCCCGGCAGCTATCGCGGCCGCCAGATCACCGTGCAGGACGTGTTCGAGGCGGTCGGCCAGCACTCGGTAGGCACGATCAGTGACACCGAACTGCTTGAGATCGAGCAGGCGGCCTGTCCGTCGGCCGGCTCCTGCGGCGCCCAGTTCACCGCCAACACCATGGCCACCGTCGCCGAGGCGATCGGCTTGGCGCTGCCCTATTCCTGCGGCGCGCCGGCGCCCTACGAGATGCGCGACCGTTTCAACTTCGCCTCGGGCGAAAAGATCATGGAACTGATCGCCAAGAATATCCGGCCGCGCGACATCGTCACGCTGAAGGCGCTGGAAAATGCGGCGACCGTGGTTTCGGCCACCGGCGGCTCGACCAACGCTGCACTTCACCTGCCCGCGATCGCCCACGAGGCCGGCATCAAGTTCGACCTGTTCGACGTGGCGAAAATCTTTGAGAAGACGCCCTACATCGCCGACCTCAAGCCAGGCGGCAAATATGTCGCCAAGGACATGTTCGAGGCCGGCGGCATTCCGCTCCTGATGAAGACGCTGCTCGACCACGGCTATTTGCATGGCGACTGCATGACGGTGACCGGCCGTACTTTGGCCGAAAATATGGAGCACGTTGCCTGGAATGAACATCAGGATGTGGTCCGCCCGGCCAACACACCCATTACCCAAACCGGCGGTGTCGTGGGGTTGAAGGGAAACCTCGCCCCCGAAGGCGCGATCGTGAAGGTTGCAGGCATGTCGGAGCTGAAGTTCTCCGGCCCGGCGCGCTGCTTCGATTCGGAAGAGGAATGTTTCGAAGCGGTGACGCAGCGAGATTACAGGGAAGGCGAGGTGCTCGTCATCCGTTACGAGGGGCCGCGCGGCGGCCCAGGCATGCGCGAGATGCTGTCGACGACGGCAGCCCTCTACGGTCAGGGCATGGGCGGCAAGGTGGCGCTGATCACCGACGGGCGCTTTTCGGGCGCGACGCGCGGTTTCTGCATCGGCCATGTCGGGCCTGAGGCAGCGGTGGGCGGCCCCATCGGGCTGCTTAGGGATGGTGACGTAATCTCGATCGACGCGGTGAACGGCACGATCGACGTGGCGTTGTCCGATAGCGAACTGGCGGCGAGGGCAAAGACCTGGAAGGCGCGCACGACCGACTATCAGTCGGGCGCGATATGGAAATATGCACAGACGGTTGGGTCGGCGCGCGATGGCGCGGTCACCCATCCGGGCGGTGCGAAAGAAACACATTGTTATGCGGACATCTGAGTTGTTGAGGTCGTCTGTCTTTTCGGCACTGGTCGTGTTCGCCACTTTTGGCGCGACCTTTGGCGCCGTGGGCCAGGCCATGGCCTTTGACGACAAGGTGTTCGACGACAAGACCGGCGTGAAGCCGCAATCCAGCCCATGGGCGGTGTTCCAATTCGGCTTTTCCGCCTACAAGAACGGCCACAAGGAACAGGCCGCCGAGGCCTATAAATACGCCGCCGAGAACGGCCAGATCGGCGCCACTTGGAAGCTTGCCCGCATGTATGCCGAGGGCGACGGCGTGGCGCGTGACGACTATGAGGCGTTCAAGTTCTTCTCGGAGATCGTCGACCAGGATGTCGAGCCCGGCTCGCCCGAGGAAAGCTATGTCTCGGACGCGCTGGTGGCGCTTGGCGATTATCTGCGCAAGGGCATTCCCGGCAGCCCGGTCACCGAGAACGAGGTGGCGGCCCAGGAATATTACATGCGCGCCGCCGCCAACTACCGCAATCCGAACGCACAGTTCGAGATGGGTCAGATGTTCCTGAAGGGCGAGGGCGGCGTGAAGGCCAGCGTCAAGCAGGCCGGACGCTGGTTCCAGCTTGCCGCCGAGAAGGGCCATGCCGGCGCTCAGGCGACGCTCGGCCATTTGTTGTTCCAGAGCGGCAAGATCGTGCGCGGCCTGGCGATGATGACGGCCGCGCTCGAACGCGCTTCGCCGGCCGACCAGCCGTGGATCCGCGGCATGCAGGAAGAGGCATTTGCCACCGCCGGCGAAGCCGACCGCCGCACCGCGATCTCGCTGGCCGATGACATCCTCACCAAGGGCGGCAGCGCGGACCAGTAGTCTCGCGGCTGCGCTGGCCTTACCAGAGGCGCTCGATTTTGATCAATTCTCGGTCGGTTCCGTCGGCACCATGCTGGGGGCCGGCGTTGAGATCGGTGTCACATGGAGATGCGGCGCCATCGTGTTCTCAGGACAGCTGTCCCCGACCTTGGTCCACGACGTGTTGTTGAGCACCATGTCGCAGCGGGCAAGATGGCTCTGGTCGGCGACCGTCAGGCAGGCGACCTGACCAACCGGATACGATTTTCCATTGGCAAGACATTCGGGGGCGGCGAAAGCCGGCACGACCGCGGCCATGGCAAATGCCAAGCCGATCGGACAAAGAACAATTCGAATGCTCATGGGAACCCCGGCCGCCATGATGATCCCCCATCATGCGCCGGAATGTGGCTATATGAGGTCAAACGCCTGCGTGCCCGGCGTCAGGGCCTGCTGGACAGGGGTACTCCGTCAGGCCGGCTGCAACGCGAGGTCGATCGCCACCGGCACGTGGTCGGACGGCTTTTCCCAGGCACGCACATGCTTTTCGATCGAGGCCGCCGAAAACCGGTTGGCGGCTTCCGGCGACAGCAGCAGATGGTCGATGCGGATGCCGTTATTCTTCTGCCAGGCGCCGGCCTGATAGTCCCAGAACGTGTAGGTGTCGGGCCTGTCGGTGACCGCGCGGACCGCCTCGGTGAAACCGAGATTGAGCAACCGGCGGAAGGCCTGCCGCGTCTGCGGCTGGAACAGCGCATCGCCCAGCCAGTTCTCCGGAAACCTGGCGTCGATCGGCTCGGGAATGACGTTGTAGTCGCCGGCCAGAACCAGTGCCTCTTCCAGCCTCAGCCGCTCCTGTGCCCAGCGCTCCAGCCGCTCCATCCAGGATAATTTGTAGGGGAACTTCTTATCGTCATCGATCGGATTGCCGTTCGGCAGATAGAGCGAGGCGATGCGCAGCGCGCCCTTGTCGGTCGAGAAAACGCCTTCGATGAAACGCGCCTGCTCGTCGGCATCGTCGCCAGGCAGACCTCTGGTAACTTCGTCGAAGCGCAGTTTCGACAGAATGGCGACACCGTTGAAGCCCTTCTGGCCGTGGGTCTCGACATTGTAGCCAAGCGCCTCGATCTCGGCGCGCGGGAACTGGTCGTCGAGCGTCTTGATCTCCTGCAGGCAAACGATGTCGGGCGCGCTCTCGGTCAGCCAGTGGGTCAGGTTGCCGATGCGGGCGCGCACGCCGTTGATGTTCCAGGTGACGATTTTCATGGCGGTCTCGATGCTGTTCTGTGGGGCTCTTGCGGCGGATGGCGTTCGACCAGGCCGATCGTATTGCCTGCCGGGTCCTTTAGAAAGGCCATCCATTCGCTTTCCCCTGCCGGACCGAACTGACCTTCGGTGTCGTTGTGCACGAGCGTCGGCGGCGCGGTGAACGGGACGCCCGCCGCTTTTGCCTCGGCATGGAAATGGTCGAGGCCCGACATGTCGAGATAGACGGTTCCCGCCGGTACGCCGTCGGTGAACAGCAAGCGCACATCGCCGGCCATGATGAAGGCAATGCCCGGCGGATCGAAGCGCGCGTGCACGGCCATGCCGAGCACATCGCGCCAGAACGCCAGCGTTACGTCTAGGTCGCGTCCGGCGGACAGCGCGATCTGGCGGACCGCACCGATCGCGGACATTTCTATATGGAAAAGCTCGTGCCGCAGCCGCAGGAGGCGACGGCGTTCGGGTTCCGGATCTGGAACGACTGGCCCATCAGGTCGTCGACGAAGTCGATCACCGAGCCGCCCATATAGACCAGCGACAGATCATCGATCAGCACCGTGGCGCCATCCTTCTCGATGGCGACGTCGTCGTCGTTGCGCGTGTCGACCAGGTCGAACTTGTAGGAAAAGCCGGAACAACCACCGCCTTCGACCGAAACGCGCAGCGCCGTCTTGCCAGCTTCGCCAGAGACAATCTTGGCGATCCGCCTGGCGGCGGCCTCGGTCATGTCGACTTTCATGGCAGTCTTGGCATCCGCGCCCATGGGCGTCACCTTGCTTTCGGTTTCACATGATAGGTATGAAGCGCGAGCGGCCAAGTCAACTAGACCAATCAATTGCGGCATCGATCATGACCAACGAGTTGGGCGACATCGGATTCGGCTATCGGCCACGCGCCGCCTATGCCTGCGATCCGGCAAAGTCGCGCGGGCGGCTTTTCGATGAGGTCGAAAGCCCGACCCGCACGCCGTTCCAGCGCGATCGCGACCGCATCATTCATTCGACGGCGTTCCGGCGGCTGAAACACAAGACGCAGGTCTTCATCGCGCATGAAGGCGACCACTATCGCACACGTCTGACCCATTCGATCGAAGTGGCGCAGATCGCGCGGGCGCTGGCGCGGGCGTTGCGCGGCGACGAGGATCTCGCCGAAGCCGTGGCGCTGGTGCATGATTTCGGCCACACGCCCTTCGGCCACACCGGCGAGGACGCGCTGAACGAGAAGATGGCCGCCTGGGGCGGGTTCGACCACAATGCGCAATCGCTGCGCATCGTGACGAGGCTGGAGGCGCGCTACGCCGAATTCGACGGGCTCAACCTGACCTGGGAAACGCTGGAAGGCTTGGTCAAGCACAATGGACCGCTGACCGATGGCAATGGCCAGGGCCTGAAAGGGCCGGTGCCGCAGGCGATCCGCGATTATTCGGAGCTGCACGATCTCGAGCTGGACCGGTTTGCCGGCATCGAGGCGCAATGCGCGGCGATCGCCGACGATATCGCCTACAACACGCATGACATCGACGATGGTTTGCGGGCAGGGGTGCTGACGCTGGACATGCTGGAGACGGTCTCGCTGCCAGGAACGATCCTCAAGGGCGTGCGCGCCCGCTATCCGGCGCTCGATGACGTGCGCACCGGCCACGAACTGATGCGGCGCCAGATCACCGCCATGGTCGAGGATGTCATTGTTTCGACCTCTGCCAATCTGGACCGGATCAGGCCGCAGAGCGCGGACGCGGTGAGGACAGCCGGCGAGACGATGGTGACCTTTTCGACCGAAATGGCTGCGTTCGAGAAAGAACTGAAGGCCTTTCTCTACAAGCACCTCTACCGGCACGCGGAGGTGATGCGGGTGCGCGCCGACGCAGAGCAGATCGTCAGGGACCTGTTCGACGTCTATTTCGCCGACCCGCGCGCCATGCCGGACGGCTGGCGCGAGGGGCTCGATCGGGCCGACGATCGCATCAAGGCGCGCAGCGTGGCCGACTTCCTGGCCGGCATGACTGACACCTACGCGCTCAAGGAACATCGGCGTTTGTTTGACCGAACCCCGGATTTGAGCTAGGGCGGGCTCGATTTTGCCGGCCAACGAGCCGGATTCGCCACAAAGCCGCCAGAGCCAGTCCAAATGAACATCTTCGCCGATTTCACCGCGCGAATCATAAAAGCCGTCGAAGCGCTTGATCTAAAAGACAATGATGGCGTTTCGCCGGACCTGTCGCGCATTGCCGTCGAGCCGCCGCGCGACGCCAGCCATGGCGACCTGGCGACCAATGCGGCGATGGTGCTGGCCAAGCCGACCGGCCAGAATCCGCGCGCGCTGGCCGAAAGACTGGCGCAGGCGCTGCGTGGGGACAAGGACGTTGCCGCCGCCGAGGTCGCGGGGCCCGGCTTCGTCAATCTCAGGCTTCGGGACGGTTTCTGGCAGGCGCATCTGACCGCGCTGCTTGGCGAAGGCCGCAACTATGGCCGCTCGACGGTTGGTGGCGGCAGGAAAACCAATGTCGAATATGTCTCGGCCAATCCGACGGGCCCGATGCATGTCGGGCATTGCCGGGGCGCGGTGGTTGGCGATGCGCTCGCCAACCTGATGGCCTTCGCCGGCTACGACGTGACCAAGGAATACGTCATAAACGATGCCGGCTCGCAGATCGACGTGCTCGGCCGTTCGGCTATGCTGCGCTATCGCGAGGCGCTCGGCGACGATGTCGGCGAGATTCCGGCAGGACTTTATCCCGGCGATTACCTGGTTCCTGTCGGCGAGGCGCTGGCCAGGGAGTTTGGCCGCTCGTTGCTGGAGATGCCGGATGACGAGGCGCTGGCCATCGTCAAGGACCGCACCATCGATGCGATGATGGCGATGATCCGCGATGATCTGGCGATGCTCAACGTGCATCACGACGTGTTCTTCTCCGAACGCACGCTGCACGCCGACCACGCCAAGAAGATCCGCTCGGCGATCAGCGACCTGACGTTGAAGGGGCACATCTACAAGGGCAAGCTGCCGCCACCCAAGGGCGAGAAGCCCGACGATTGGGAGGATCGCGAGCAGACGCTGTTCCGTTCGACTGCGGTCGGCGACGACATGGACCGGGCGCTGGTCAAGTCCGATGGCTCGTTCACCTATTTCGCCGCCGACGTCGCCTATCTCAAGGACAAGATCGATCGCGGCTTCGTCGACCTGATCTATGTGCTCGGCGCCGACCATGGTGGTTATGTCAAGCGGCTGGAGGCATTGGCGCGCGCGATTGCCGGCGACAGGGTGAAGCTTACCGTGCTGCTTTGCCAATTGGTGAAGCTGTTTCGCGAGGGCGAGCCTGTGCGCATGTCGAAGCGGTCGGGTGATTTCGTGACGCTGCGCGAAGTGGTGGAGGAGGTCGGCCGCGACGCGATCCGCTTCATGATGCTCTACCGCAAGAACGATGCGCCGCTCGATTTCGACTTCGCCAAGGTGACCGAGCAGTCCAAGGACAATCCGGTGTTCTATGTGCAGTACGCCTCGGCCCGCTGCYATTCGGTATTCCGGCAGGCAAGCGAGCAACTGGGCGAGGCCAATTTCGACCGCAACAGCCTGGCGTCCGCCGTAACTATGCTGACCGACGAGGGCGAGATCGGCCTGATCCGCAAGCTCGCAGAATATCCGCGCTTGATCGAGTCGGCGGCACTTGCGCTGGAGCCCCACAGGCTGGCATTTTACCTTTATGATCTGGCTTCTAGTTTCCACGGACACTGGAACCGTGGCACAGAAAATCCAGACTTACGTTTTGTTAAGGTTAACGACCGACAATTGACGCATGCCAGACTAGGGCTGGTGCAGGCTGTCTCGGACGTTCTGACGTCCGGCCTGACGTTGATCGGAGCCGCCGCGCCCACCGAAATGCGTTAGGTTTGACTAAAAAACCTGTCACCTTTTGCCCACATTGCGCTGGTAAGGGCCAACCCTACGCGACGTCCATGGCGTCCGAATGAGTGCGAGTTCGGGAACAATAATGGCAGACAGAACCCAGCTGAGAGTAGCCGATAACAACGACATCGTTGATGATGATCCGTTCGCGGAACTGACCAGGATCATGGGATTCGACCCGCGCCAGCCGGTCAAGCCGCAAGCGCCCGTCCAGCCGAAAGCGCCCGTCGCCGATCAGCCGGCGCAAGAGGACGATTTCGAAATCGATCTCGAGAAGGAACTGATGGGCGAGTTCGGCGCTGACGACAGCGACGCCGCTCCAGTCGCCGAGGCGCATGAGCCGACAGCCGAGGCCAGCGCGATGGCCGACGATCTTGCGATGTCGCTCGACGACGATTTCCACCTGGACATGGCGGATCTCGACTACCACGCACCGGTCGCCAACCATGCGGATGTCGCCAGCCATGCCGATTTGGACGCTGCCGAAACCGCGCCAGCCATAGAGCCGGCTTTCGATTCTGATCTCGACAATGCCGTCGCCAGTTCCCTCGAAGACGTTTCGCCCTTCGAGGACGACCAGCCGATTGAGGATGAGCTTGCCGCGTCGCTCGATCAGGACTTCCGGATTGACGACGAAGCCGACGAAGTTCGGTACGCCGCCGCCATTGCCGACGCGCCTGCTGCAGTCGAGCCTGCTGCTGTTGGGCCGGCCTCCGATCCTGAATTCGACGATGCGATCTCGCTCGAAGACGAGCTGATACTCGACGACCGTTGGGCCGTGGAGCAGTCCGACGCGGCTGCTGAACCGGCGGCTTCGGAACCTGTCGAGTACGCCATGCCGGCGCAAGCGACTGCGCGTGACGCCCAGGCAATCTCTAGCGAGGATTTTGCCGGTCATTTCGACGACGCCATGGCTGATGTCGATATGGATTTTGACAGTCGTGATGAGCCGGTCGCCTTCCAGGAGCCGGAAGCGCATGATGTGCTTGCCGATACCGCGGACGCGAAGGGCGAGATTTCCGACCCTGAAGGCTCGCTGGACGATGGGTTCGACCTGAACCTGGACGACTCGTTTGCCGAAACGGCTGAAGAGCCGGTCGCCGTGGTTGCCGCCGCTGCGGTCCAGCCGCTGGCGCCAGCCGCCGTTGCGGCCGAGCCGGTAGATTCGCTGATCGCGGATGAACGAAGCCTGGAAGACGAGTTGAATGCGCTGCTGGGTGCCATGACCGCGCGCCCGATGCCGGTGGCCAGGGAGCCCGTCGTGGCTCGGCCGGTCGTCGTCGCCGCTCAACCGCCCGTCGCCGCAGTTGCAGAGACCACTGAGGAGCCGGCCGATCTCGCCGACCTCGAATGGGATATCGACGGACACGCGCCTGAGGAGCAGCACCGCCTTGAAGCTGTCCAGGTCGCCGATTCGGATCTCGACGTTCTACAGCTCGATGACCTGCAGGAGCAGGATCAGCGCTCGCATGTCACCGCGCAAGGCGATGTCGATTTCGACGATGATGCGTTCGACGCGGCTTTGGCGAACAGCTTGGATTCGCGCGACGCAGCCGCTTCTCGGCACGATCAGGACGATTCTCATGATTGGCTGGCGGAACGCTCCGAGCCGACGGAGCCGACCCGTTCGTGGAGCCGCGTGACGCCGGTTCCGCAGCAGCCGGCATTTAATGCTCAGCCGACGGCTTCGATAACACCCTGGGCCGCGGCGCCGGCAGTCGCCGCAGTGCCGTCCTACCGTTCGAGCGAGCCGGTCGAGACCGTCGCCCCTGCAGCCCCTGTATCCGTGCCGCAACCGCGACAGTCCTCGCACTACGAAGACATGCCCGATGTCGAGACGATCGACGTGCCCGAGCGTGTCGTGGCGTTGGCGGACGATCTCGACATCCCGGAACTGCACTTCGAGGAAGACAAGCCGGCGACGCCTGCCTATGACGATCTCGACGCGGAATTCTCCAGCCTTCTCACCGAGATGAATTCGGTGGAGGTCGCTCCTGCTCCCGCAAGCAGTGCCGCTTATAGCGATGAATCCCACAATGCCGGCTATGAGGAACCCAAGTCGGCCTATGACGGGGTCAAGCCGGGCTATGACGGGGTCAATCCGGCCTATCAGCCGGAAGCGCGGACCTATGCCGCGAGGCCGGCCGAAATGCCTGCCCGTGCGACAGCGTCGGCAGGCTATGCGGATGCCGCTGGCTTCGACCTCAACAATCTGCCCGGCAGCCAGCCGGTTTCACAGGCGGACGATTTCACCGTCGACGAACTGGACTACGATCCCGAACTGGATGAGGCTATGGCTGTTCCGGGTCTCGGCGAGCGGGAGGCCGCGAGGCCCTCGCGCCGACGTGGCCTGTTCGTTGCAGCTGTTGTCGGCGCGGTGGCGGTGGCTGGCGGCCTCGGTGCCTTTGCGCTGTCTTTCGGCGGCAAGGGCGGCAGCGATGCACCGGTGATCGTCAAGGCCGACAACGCGCCGATCAAGGTCAAGCCGGAAAATCCGGGCGGCACAGTGGTGCCGAACCAGGACAACAAGGTTTACGACGCGGTGGTCAAGGGGACCAAGCCCGCCGAGCCTGTCCAGGATAAACTGGTCACCAACGTCGAAGAGCCGGTGGATGTGCAGGCCAAGGATCCCGCCCGCGCGATCGATCTTTCCGCCGACCAGAACGCCGCGGCAACTGCAGCGGACGACGGCAACGCCGCGCCGGTCGCCAATGCCGCGCCGGCCGCCAGCGCGGCACCGGCCGATAACGCGGCGCCGGCACCGAAATCCGAAGATCGCATCGCGCAGGTGCTGCAGGAGGCCGACAAGGGCACCAACGCCGATGTCGTCGCCGTTGCGCCGCGCAAGGTGAGGACCATGGTGGTCAAGTCAGACGGTTCGCTGGTGCCGCGTGAGGATCCGGCGCCTGCGGCACCGCAAGTGGCGGCCGCTGAGCCGGCCGACCCGGCGCCGCAGCAAGTGACCCCGTCGTCCCAGGCCGATGCCGACCAGACCGGCACCGTGACGCCCGCCACCGCCCAGGCAGAAGACGAGTCGGCCCTCAAGCCGGCAGCCAAACCGGCCGCGGCGCCTAAGGCCGAGGCCAAGGCCCAATCGGCAAACACGCCTGCCAAGGTTCCGGTCGCGCCGCAGCGCCCGTCCGACCAGCCGGTTGATGTCGTCGGCGAGGTCAAGCCCGACCAGGTTGCATCCATCGATCCGGGATCAACCGCGACCGGCGGTGGTTCGTGGTCGATGCAGATCGCTTCGCAGCCGACGGTCGAAAGCGCCCAGTCCAGCTACCAGGATCTGCAGCGCCGCTACGGCAGCGTGCTTTCCGGCCGCACCGCCAACATCGTCAAGGCGGAGATTGCCGGCAAGGGCACGTTCTACCGTGTGCGCGTTCCGGCGAAGTCGCGCAACGACGCGATCAACCTGTGCACCAGCTACAAGGCTGCCGGCGGCAATTGCTTCGTCTCGCGCTAGCAATTGAAGTCAACCAATCAAAGCCGGCGCGGTCTCAGACCGCGCCGGCTTTTTCATGTGGATGAGATCTGTCTTCAAGCGCATGCGGCGGGGGACGATTCCCTTTGACCGCGCGAAGCCCTAAACTCCCGTCATGACCGAATCAAAATCCATGATCCTCGGCTGTGCCGGGAAATCGCTCACTCGCGAAGAAATCAATTTCTATCGCAACGAATGCCCGTGGGCCTTCATCCTGTTTGCGCGCAACATCGGCGAGACCGAACAGATCCGCGATCTGGTCGCCGAGATGCGCGACTGTATCGGGCGTCCGGACGCGCTGGTGTTCATCGACCAGGAAGGCGGCCGGGTGCAACGCCTGCGGCCGCCATTGGCGCCGAACTATCCGGCCGGTGGCGCGCTTGGCGCGCTGTGGCGCGACGATCACGATGCCGGCGCCCGCGCGGCCTGGCTGATGGCGCGGCTGCATGCGTTCGACCTGCTGCGCTACGGAATCACGGCGGATTGCCTGCCGGTGCTCGACGTGCCGATCGAAGGCGCCAGCGACGTCATCGGCGCGCGTGCCTATGGCAAGGAGCCGCGACCGGTGATCGAACTCGGCCGTGCCGCCGCCGAAGGGCTGATGTCGGGCGGCGTGCTGCCTGTGATGAAGCATATTCCCGGCCATGGGCGCGCCCTTGCCGACACGCATTTCGAATTGCCGACTGTGAATGCGTCGCTCAGCGATCTGCAACGGCATGATTTCGCCCCGTTCCGGGAGCTCAACCATCTGCCCATGGCGATGACGGCGCATGTCGTCTACAGCGCCATCGACCCGAAGAACCCGGCGACGACTTCCGGCAAGGTCATCGACGAGATCATCCGTCGTGAAATCGGCTTCGACGGGCTGCTGATGAGCGACGACACCTCGATGAAGGCACTTTCTGGGGATTTCCCGACAAAGGCGGCGTCGATCCTTGCGGCGGGCTGCGATCTGGTCCTTCACTGCAACGGTGTTTTCGAGGAAATGGCCGGCATAGCGTCGCGCACCACGGGGCTTGAGGGCAAGTCGCTGGAGCGCGCAAGACGGGCGCTGACCTATATCAAGAAACACGAC
The DNA here is from genome assembly GCF_056404455.1 of Mesorhizobium sp. P2_D1. Taxonomy (NCBI): domain Bacteria; kingdom Pseudomonadati; phylum Pseudomonadota; class Alphaproteobacteria; order Hyphomicrobiales; family Phyllobacteriaceae; genus Mesorhizobium; species Mesorhizobium sp. P2_D1. The sequence continues at coordinate 24,613 of NZ_JBFUDZ010000052.1, read as the reverse complement.
GCGGCTGAAGAAACCGAGATACGCGCAGAATTCGCCACCTATTTCGATGCGGTGGCCTGACAAAGGAAGCGAGAGAGAGTGGCGGAAACATTGGAAAGCAAGGCCGCGAAGGCCGCACCGATGGACCGTCTGTGGGCCGAGAACGACGATTCCCGCGTCACCGGCGATCCGTCGCTGGTCGTCGACGTGGCCGGCTTCGAAGGTCCTCTCGATCTTCTGCTGCATCTGGCCCGCACCCAGAAGGTCGACTTGGCGCGGATCTCGATCCTGGCGTTGGTCGAGCAATATCTGACCTTTGTCGAGACGGCGAGGGCGCTCAGGCTCGAGCTTGCCGCGGACTATCTGGTGATGGCGGCGTGGCTGGCCTTCCTCAAATCGAAACTGCTCATCCCCAAGCAGCCTGGCGACGAGGGCGAAAGCGGCGAGGAACTGGCGGCGGTGCTGCAGTTCCGGCTGAAGCGGCTGGAGGCGATGCGCGACGCCTCGGCGCGCCTGGTCAACCGCAACCGGCTCGGCCGCGACGTGTTTGCGCGCGGCATGCCGGAAATGGTCATCGTCGAAAAGCGCAACGCCTATTCGGCCTCGCTCTACGATCTCCTGACCGCCTACGCCCAGCAGCGGCAGAAGCAGGCGATCAACAATGTGACGATCGCCAGGCGCGGTGTCTGGTCGCTCAAGGACGCGCGCGACATCCTGACCCGGCTGGTCGGTGCGGTGCGCGACTGGACGGCGCTGGAGAGTTTTCTGATCGAATACATGACCAGTCCCGAGGAGCGGCGGACGGCGATCGCCAGCTCGTTCGCGGCCACGCTGGAACTGGTGCGCGAAGGCAAGATGGACATGCGGCAGGATGACGTGTTCGCGCCGATCTACCTGCGCGGCCGCGCACAGGCAATCAAGGCAGTCGAGGTGGCATCATGAGCGAGCGCGCCAACGCTTCGGTTATCCCGTTCAAGGTCGATGACGAAACGGAAGGGGAGTTGTTTCCCCAGGAACCAGCCGAGCAGGTCCAGAACCCGGCCGAGCGCCTCTATATGGCGGAAGCCGTGCGCATGGCGGAGGCTATCGTGTTCGCCAGCGCTGAGCCGGTCAGCGAAAAGCAGCTGGCGGCGCGCCTTCCAGATGGCATCAACATCGCCGTCGCGATGGCCGACCTGCAGCAGATCTATGCGCGGCGCGGTGTCAATCTGGTGCGCGTCGGCGACGCCTGGGCATTTCGCACCGCAGGTGACCTGGCCTTCCTGATGAGCCGCGACACGGTGCAGCAGCGCAAGCTGTCGCGCGCGGCGCTCGAAGTGCTGGCGATCATCGCCTACCACCAGCCGGTGACGCGCGCCGAGATCGAGGACATCAGGGGCGTCGAGACCTCGAAAGGCACGCTCGACACGCTGCTGGAAACGGAATGGGTGCGCATGCGCGGCCGGCGCAAAACACCGGGACGCCCTGTCACCTATGGCACGACCGAGACCTTCCTCGACCATTTCGCGCTGGAGGAAATCCGCGATCTTCCCGGCATGGAGGAACTGAAAGGGGCAGGRCTGCTTTCGGGCCGCATGCCGTCGAATTTCTCCATTCCACAGCCGCCGGCCGATCCCGATGCGCTGGCCGACGACGAGGATGCGCTGACCGACATCGACCTCGAGGAACTCGGCCTGCTGACGCCGCGCGTCACGGAAGATTGACTGGCAATCGCGGCCAATCTGTCGAGGATGCGCGGATTCGTAGCGGGGCATCACGCCGAAAATGCGTGACATCCGCCACCCTTTCATAAACTCTGTCGCAGTTGTGTTTGAATCCCAACGCGAAAACGCATAGATCATCGCCAGGGAAAACATTCGAGAGAGATTTGCTATGGGTTCATTTTCGATTTGGCACTGGATGATCGTGCTCGTGATCGTGCTGCTGGTGTTCGGCCGCGGCAAGATTCCTGAGCTGATGGGTGACATGGCCAAGGGCATCAAGAGCTTCAAGAAGGGCATGGCGGACGACGACGTTGCCGAAGACAAGCGCACCGTCGAACACCGCGCCGACGAGACCGTTTCGGCCGCGAAGGAAAAAGCCAGCAAGAGCTGAGCCAAAGGTTCTAGTCGGAACAGAGTGCCATGTTTGAAGTCGGCTGGACCGAAATGCTGGTCATCGCGATCGTCATGATCGTGGTCGTCGGGCCCAAGGATTTGCCCAATATGCTGCGCACCTTCGGCCGCACGACGGCCAAGCTGCGTGCCATGGCGGCCGACTTCCAGAAGCAGTTCAACGAGGCGCTGAAGGAAGCCGAGCTCGACGACGTCAAGAAGTCGGTCGACGAGCTCAGGGGCCTCAGCCCAATGTCCGAGATCAGGAAGCAGCTCAATCCGTTCGAGCAGGCGGCGGCCGATGTGCGCTCAGGCGTCGACGCGGTGATGAAACCCAAGCCGGCAGACGATCCGACAGCGCCAGCCGCTTCGACGCCGCAGGCGGCCGAGCCGTTGAAGAACGGCGCGACGACCATGCCTGGCGTCAGCGGGCCGGAAGCCGCACCAGCAGCGCCGATCTTCCCGGCAATGACCGATGAATCGGTGGTGACGGCGTCAGTGCCGGCCGAACCGGTTGTCGCGGCGAAAGCGTCGGCGGTGAAGAAAGTGGCCAAGGCTGCGCCGGCAAAAGCGCCGGCTAAAGCGCCTGCCAACGTGTCGGCAAATGGCACTATGGCTTCCGCGCCGGCAAAGGCGGCGACCGCCAAGGCCGCACCTGCGTCCAAGGCGGCGGTAAAGCCTGAAAAGGCTGCAAAGCCCACTGCGGCCAAGACGGTCGCGACCAAGCCGATCGTTACCAAGCCAATCGTTACCAAGACTGGGACGAAAGCTGAACCGAAGCCTGCCGCGGCGAAGAAGCCGGCGGCCAAGAAGACGGCTGGAGCCGCCAAGTGAGCGTTTCGGACAAGGAAAGAGACGAGATCGAGAAATCGTCGGCGCCGCTGATGGAGCATCTGATCGAGCTGCGCCGGCGGCTGATCTGGTCGCTGGGCGGCTTCTTCGTCGCCTTCCTGGTCTGCTTCTTCTTCGCCAAGAGGCTTTTCAACCTTCTGGTCGTCCCGTTCAAATGGGCGACGAAGTGGGCCGGGCTCGATCCGCACAAGGTCGAGCTGATCTACACCGCCCCGCAGGAATTCTTCTTCACCCAGGTCAAGCTCGCCATGTTCGGCGGCATGGTCATCGCCTTTCCGCTGATCGCCACGCAGATCTACAAGTTCATCGCGCCCGGCCTCTACAAGAACGAACGCAACGCCTTCCTGCCGTTCCTGATCGCATCGCCGGTCCTGTTCCTGATGGGCGCATCGCTGGTTTATTTCTTCTTCACGCCGATGGTGATGTGGTTCTTCCTCGCCATGCAGCAGGCCGGCACCGACGATCAGGTGCAGATCTCGCTGCTGCCGAAAGTGTCGGAATATCTCAGCCTGATCATGACGTTGATCTTCTCCTTCGGCCTGGTGTTCCAGCTGCCGGTGGTGACCAGCCTGATGACGCGCGTCGGCATGCTGTCGTCCAAGGCGCTAGCCGAGAAGCGCAAATGGGCGATCGTCATTGCCTTCGTCGTCGCGGCGGTGCTGACGCCGCCCGACCCGATGAGCCAGATCGGCTTGGCCATTCCGACGATCCTGCTCTACGAGGTCTCCATCTGGGCTGCGCGGCTGATAGAACGCGATCAGGAAAAGCAGCGTGTGGCCCGCGAGAAGCAGGACGCGGCCGAAGAGGTAGCCGAGAAGCCGGCGGACGCGTCTTCCACATAGGCTATGGGGCTGCCCCCGCCGGGGGGCGGCGGGCTTGGCATCGATTGCCTTGTGACGGCAATTATGCTATAGATTTGGGCATGGTGCTGATTTGCGCCAACGACCCGCCGCAAGGCGGGTCTTTTATTTCCGGCTCTCGCGCCATCCCCGGTAAAGCGCGCTAAAGCGAGCTCGAAGCCCTGGCTTGATCACGCCTGATCTTGCATCGATCAACGATGCGGTTTACGCCCTCTGGCTGAAACGCATCGCCATCGTGGCGATGCGTTTCAGTTTTGTTTGAAGCATGTCAACCGCTGCGCACTTTTGGGCGACATGCTACCCAGGAGCGTTCAAACCATGCTTGACATCAAATGGATTCGCGACAACCCGAAGGCCCTTGTCGAGGCGCTGGTGAAGCGCTCGTGRTCGGCCGGTGAGGCGCAGTCCACAGTCGACGGGCTGATCGCCTCGGACGAGGCGCGGCGGGAACACGTCACCGAGCTGCAGACCAAGCAGGAGCGCCGCAACGCCGCCTCGAAGGAGATCGGCAACGCCATGCGTTCGGGCGACGCGGCGCTTGCCGAAAGGCTGAAAGCCGAAGTCGGCGAGATCAAGACCTTCATCCAGAATGGCGAGGCGCGCGAACGCGAGCTCGACAAGGCGCTGAACGATGCGCTGGCGGTGCTGCCCAACGTGCCGTTCGACGATGTGCCGGTCGGCAAGGACGAGCACGACAATGTCGTCAAGCATATCGTCGGCAAGCTGCCGACGCGTCCGAACTGGGTGAAGGAGCATTTCGAGATCGGCGAAGCGCTCGGCATGATGGATTTCGAGCGCGCGGCGAAGCTTTCAGGGTCGCGCTTCACGGTGCTGAAGAGCGGACTGGCGCGGATGGAACGGGCTCTCGGCCAGTTCATGCTCGACCTGCACACGACCGAGCATGGCTATGAGGAAGTCATCCCGCCATTGATGGTCAAGGACGACGTTCTTTTCGGCACCAACCAGTTGCCGAAATTCGAAGAGGATCTGTTCTTCACGGCGCACGGTGAGGGCAGGCTTGGCCTGATCCCCACAGCCGAAGTGCCTCTCACCAATCTCGTGCGCGAAGAAATCACAGCGCATGAAAAACTGCCGCTGCGCTATACCGCGCTGACGCCGTGCTTCCGGTCGGAGGCAGGTTCCGCCGGGCGCGACACGCGCGGCATGCTGCGCCAGCACCAGTTCTACAAGGTCGAACTGGTGTCGATCACCGACCAGGAATCGTCGCTCGCCGAGCACGAGCGGATGACGCAATGCGCCGAGGAAGTGCTGAAGCGGCTCGGGCTGCCGTTCCGCACCATGACGCTGTGCACCGGCGACATGGGCTTTGGCGCGCGCAAGACCTATGACATCGAAGTCTGGCTGCCCGGCCAGAACGCCTATCGCGAGATCTCGTCCTGCTCGGTGTGCGGCGATTTCCAGGCGCGCCGCATGGACGCCCGCTACAAGGACAAGGACGGCAAGGGCAACCGCTTCGTCCATACGCTCAACGGTTCGGGCACCGCGGTCGGCCGCGCGCTCATAGCCGTCATCGAAAACTACCAGAATGAGGATGGCAGCGTAACCATTCCTGAAGCGCTGCGGCCTTACATGGGCGGCCGGGAAAAGATCGAATCGAAATAATGCGCATCCTGCTGACCAATGACGACGGCATTCACGCCGAGGGCTTGGCGTCGCTCGAACGGGTTGCGCGCACGCTGTCCGACGATGTCTGGGTGGTGGCGCCGGAGCAGGACCAGTCCGGCTATGCGCACTCGCTGTCGATCTCGGAGCCGCTGCGGTTGCGAAAGATCGGCGAGAAGCATTTTGCCGTGCGCGGCACGCCGACGGATTGCGTCATCATGGGCGTCAAGAAGATCCTGCCCGGCGCCCCCGACCTGATCCTGTCCGGCATCAATTCCGGCGCTAACATCGCCGACGACGTCACTTATTCGGGAACCGTCGCCGGCGCCATGGAGGGCGCGCTGCTCGGCATCCGCTCGATCGCGCTCAGCCAGGGCTACAGCTATGTCGGCGAGGATCGGGTCGTTCCCTACGAGACGACCGAAGCGCTGGCGCCGGCATTGCTGCAGAAACTGGTGGCGACGCCGCTGCCGGACGGGGTGCTGCTCAACGTCAATTTTCCGAACTGCCTCCCCGAAGAAGTTGCCGGTACGGTAGTGACCTCGCAAGGCAAGCTCGTGCACAGCCTGTGGGTCGACGAGCGCCGCGACGGGCGCGGCCTGCCTTACTACTGGCTGCGTTTCGGCCGCGAGCCGGTCGAAGGCAAGCGAGGCACCGACCTCCATGCCTTACGCAACAGGCTGGTGTCGGTGACGCCATTGCAGCTCGACCTCACCGCGCATGAAATCCGAGACCAACTGAGCAAGGCGCTTGCATGAACCAGGGCCTCCCAACCGACGACCGCGAAGGTTTTGCTGCCTTTCTGCTGCGTTTGCGCGGCAGGGGGACGGTGCCGAAGGCCCTGATCGCGGCCTTCGAGGCGACGCCGCGGCGCGGTTTCCTTGGCGCCCAGTACCATCCGATCGCCTGGTCGGACCGCATGCTGCCGATCGAATGCGGCGAGGCGATCGAAGGTGCCGACCTGCAGGCGGCGGTGATTTCAGCCCTTGCCATCGAGCAGGGCAACCGCGTGCTCGAGATCGGCACCGGCTCCGGCTACACGGCGGCGGTGATGTCGCGGCTGGCGGCGCGGGTCGTGACCGCCGACCGCTACAAGACGCTTGTCGAGCAGGCCAGGCAGCGCTTCGAGGCGCTCGGCATAGGCAATGTCATCGTGCGCCAGGCGGACGGATCTGGCGGCCTGCCGAATGAAGGGCCGTTCGATCGCATCGTCGCCTGGGCAGCCTTCGACAGCCTGCCGCGCTTCCTGCTCGACCAATTGTCGAGCGGCGGCATCGTCATCGCCCCGATCGGACCCGAAGAGGGCGAACAGGTGCTGGCCAAGCTGACCAAGGTCGGCAGCCGGTTCGAACGCGAAGACATCGGCCTCGTGCGCCTGCAGCCGATCCTGCGCAGCGTCGCCGCCGTCATTTAGGGTGATATTTCATGCGGCGCCGGCCTGTGAATTGTGAGGCCGCAAACCGCTGCATTCGGTTCGGCGAGTCGACTTAACAGCCCGGCCTGAGCATAGCTTCGGCACTCCGCAAGCGATCTCAAATATTTTAAGAAAATTCGCATCGGATTCTATGGGGTTAACCGACGAGTAACATTAACGCGCTTTAATCATGCCTAGTTTGTACCGGGTATGTGCGGGTTAGTGCGATGCAACTCAGTGTTTTGAAGACAAGCGGACGCAACCTGATGCGTGGTTGTGCCGTACTCATGGTCGCAGGCGCTGCGGCAGGATGCAGCTCTCAGGCCTCGCGCTTCAACAGCGTCGATGATGTCTTTACCTCGTCGACCAACAATCAGCGCGCCATCATCAACAAGCAGGACGCCGTGCAGGCCTATCCGGGCGATGTCGCGGCCGCTCCGGTCGATGGCAGCCATACGCAGTCGGTCAGCCGCTCCAGTCTCGAACCGGTCTCGACGCGGCCGCTGCCTCCGCCCGTTGCGCAGGCACAGCCGGCTCCGGCACTCGCGCCTGCCGCAAAGCCGGTACGCACCGCATTGGCCCCGGCGCCGCATGTCGACCGGACCACGACCGGCACCGTCGCTCCGGCGGCATCGCCGTTCAAGGTTGCGCAGCCCGACGCGCCACGCGTGGCGGCGGCCGGCTCGCCGCATGCAACCGAGATCGTCGTCAGGGATGGCGAAACGATTTCCGGCCTGGCGCAGCACTACAAGGTGCCGGCCGACGTGATCATGAAGGTCAACGGGTTGAGCCCGACCAAGGGGCTGAAGACCGGCCAGAAGCTGGTCATCCCGGCCTATGCCTATTCCAGCAAATCGGAAGCGAAAGTCGCCGACGCCAAGCCGGCGAAAAACGGCAAGCACGACCTGCCGGCCACCGCGCCGGACAAGGTCGCCGTCCTGCCGCAGCAGCCCAAGCTTAAGGAGGGCAAGTCCGCCGCTCAGGTCGATACTTCGGCCGCCGCAAGCCAGCCCAAGGAGCCCAAGCCGCAGATGGCCGCGGCCAAGCCGACCGGCGCTGCCGGCACCTACACGGTCCAGTCGGGCGACACGCTTTCTTCGATTGCCAGGAAGACCGGTGTCGGCACCGTTGCGCTGAAGCAGGCCAACGGTATGAAGGACGGCTTGCTCAAGATCGGCCAGACGTTGAAGGTGCCGGCCGGCGGAACCGCGACCGTCGCCAGCGCCAGGCCGGCGAAGATCGATCCGGTGACAACGGCGACCACGCAGCCCGCGGCAAAGACGACGCCGTCGGAAACGCTGGCGTCCTACACGCCGCCGAAGAAAGATTCCAGGGTCATCCAGCAGGCCGAGGACGACGACGCGGTTGCACCGGATGCAACCGGCATCGGCAAGATGCGCTGGCCGGTGCGCGGCCGCGTGATCTCCGGTTTCGGCTCGGGCAAGGACGGTGTCGACATCGCCGTGCCGACGGGAACGCCGGTCAAGGCGGCCGAGAACGGCGTCGTCATCTATGCCGGCGATGGCCTCAAGGAATTCGGCAACACGGTGCTGGTGCGCCACGAGAACGGCCTGGTCACCGTCTACGGCCATGCCAGCTCGATCGAGGTGCAGCGCGGCCAGAAGGTCAAGCGCGGCCAGGAAATCGCGCTGTCGGGCATGAGCGGCACGACGGACTCGCCCAAGCTGCACTTCGAAGTGCGCAAGAACTCCGCCCCGGTCGACCCCTCTGGCTATCTCGAATAGTCGGGCTGTCTCGAATAGAACAAGAAAGCGATTTTTGCGGGCCGTCTGACCTCCAGTCCGGCCCGCCGGCTCAGCCCGCCCCGCAAGGAGCGGGCTTTTTCAGTGGCTTTTCTCCGACCCTAATCCTTGAGCGGCTTGCCGAGCCGTCCAGCCAGGTCCTGGGTGAACTGCCAGGCGACACGGCCCGAGCGGCTGCCACGCGTCGTCGCCCATTCCAGCGCTTCGGCGCGCAACGTCTCGGGGTCGACGGAAAGATCGTGATGGCGGACATAGCCGTCGATCATGTCGAGATATTCGTCTTGCGAACATTTGTGGAAGCCGAGCCATAGGCCGAACCGGTCTGAGAGCGAGACCTTCTCCTCGACCGCTTCGGACGGGTTGATGGCGGTCGAGCGCTCGTTGTCGATCATGTCGCGCGGCAAGAGATGACGGCGGTTCGAGGTGGCGTAGAAGATGACGTTGGCCGGGCGGCCCTCGACGCCGCCTTCGAGCGCTGCCTTCAGCGACTTGTAGGAGGTGTCGTCGTGGTCGAAGGAGAGGTCGTCACAAAACAGGATGAAGCGGAAGGGGGCTGACTTCAGCAGTCCCATCAGCTTCGGCAGCGTGTCGATGTCCTCGCGGTGGATTTCGATCAGCTTCAGCGGCAGGTCGGACTTGGCCCTGGCGTTGATCTCCGCATGCACGGCTTTGACCAGCGACGATTTGCCCATGCCGCGCGCGCCCCACAACAACACGTTGTTGGCTGCGTAGCCGGCAGCGAAGCGTTCGGTGTTGTCGACAAGGATATCGCGGACGCGGTCGACGCCACGGATCAGGCCGATGTCGACGCGGTTGACCTTGCGCACCGGCTCCAGATAGCCGGGATCGGCCTGCCAGACGAAGCAGTCGGCCCCGCCGATGTCCGTTTCAGGCACCGGCGGCGGGGCGAGGCGGCTAACCGCCTCGATCAGGCTGTCGAGCTTCTTGTTGAGGGCGTCAATGCTGCTGTCGGTCATGTCGGTCTTTTGTTTTTCGCGTTTTGAAGTGGGGAGCGTGCCGATTCCGTCGGGTTCGAAACCGGTTGCAACCTTTTGTTCGAGCGTGATCTTTTCCGAAAATCGGCTCGTGCTGTTCGCGATCATGCTCTAACACGGCTCAACAGGCCGGAAAAGCAGCCGATTTGGCCGGCCACGCAGTTGCATTGGCAACTTTACCGACTATATTCCGGCCAAATTTCAAGGGGCCGCCAAACTCCACAAGGACGGGTGGCGGCTGTTTTCAAAATTCAGGAGTACCTCGATGTTCGTGACACCGGCATACGCCCAAGGCGTTGGGGCTTCTCCCGACATGTTCATCAGCATTTTGCCGTTTGTCCTGATTTTCGTGATCATGTATTTTCTGATCATCCGGCCGCAGCGCACGCAGCTGAAGAAGCGTGGCGAGATGCTGGCCGCGGTTCGTCGCGGCGACACGGTCGTCACTGGCGGCGGCTTCGTCGGCAAGGTGACCAAGGTGATCGACGAAAACGAACTCGAGATCGACCTCGGCGGTGGCACCAAGGTGACCGCGCTGCGTTCGACGATCGCCGATGTGCGCGTCAAGGGCGAGCCCGTGGCGAACCAGAACGCCAAGAAATAACCGAATTTCAGGCGGAGCGATCCGCGGATACGCTCTGACGGACGACGCCATATGCTTTATTTTTCGCGCTTCAAGATGATCCTGATCTGGGTGGCCGTGGCCATCACAGTGATCCTCGCCGCGCCCAATCTGTTCTCCGCCAGCACGCTGGCCCAACTCCCCAGCTGGGTGCCGAAGCGCCAGATGACGCTCGGCCTCGATCTGCAGGGGGGCTCGCACATCCTGCTGGAGATGAATCAGAACGACCTGATCAAGGACCGGCTGGAGACGACGCGCGACGAAATCCGGACGCTGCTGCGTGACGCCAAGATCGGCTATACCGGGCTTGCCGGCACGGGTCGGACCTTGCAGGTCCGCATCACCGATCCCGCCCAGCTCGATGCCGCAAAGAAAGCGTTGAAGTCGCTGACTGATCCCGTCGCTGCCGGCCTGTTCACTGGCGGCTCCATCCAGGAAATGACGCTCGACGATTCCGAGCCCGGCCTGCTCAAGTTCAACGTCACCGATGCCGGCATCAAATACCGCACGTCGACCGCCTTGACGCAGTCGATCGAAGTGGTCGAACGCCGCGTCAACGAACTCGGCACGACCGAGCCGATTGTGCAGCGGCAGGGCGACGACCGTATCCTTGTCCAGGTGCCGGGCCTTCAGGACCCGCAAAGGCTGAAGGAAATCCTCGGCCAGACCGCCAAGCTGACGTTCCAGATGGTCGACCAGTCGATGYCGGTGCAGGACGCGCTCAATGGCCGCCCGCCTGCCGGCTCTTCGGTGCTGTATTCGCAGGACGATCCACCGGTTCCCTACCTGATCGAAAACCGCGTCATCGTTTCGGGCGAAAATCTCGTCGATGCCCAGGCGACATACAATTCGCAGAACAACGAGCCGGTGGTTTCGTTCCGCTTCGATTCGAAAGGTGCGGCGCGCTTCGGCCAGGCCACGGCACAGAATGTCGGCAAGCTGTTTGCCATCATCCTCGACAATCAGGTGATTTCGGCGCCGCAGATCCGCGAGCCGATCCTCGGCGGCACCGGCCAGATTTCGGGCAATTTCACCGCCCAGAGCGCCAACGATCTCGCCGTGCTGCTGCGCGCCGGCGCGTTGCCCGCGACGCTGACGGTGATCGAAGAGCGGACCGTTGGTCCAGGGCTCGGCCAGGATTCCATCCATGCTGGCAAGGTCGCCGGCATCATCGGCTCGATCCTCGTCGTGGCCTTCATGTTCGTTGCCTACGGCTTCCTCGGCTTCCTCGCCAACATCGCGTTGGCGGTGCACGTGGCGATGATCGTCGGGCTGTTGTCGCTGCTTGGCGCAACTCTGACCTTGCCGGGTATCGCCGGTATCGTGCTGACCATCGGCATGGCGGTCGATTCCAACGTGCTGATCTACGAACGTATCCGCGAGGAGCGGCGAAACGGCCGCTCCGTGATCCAGGCGATCGACACCGGTTTCTCGAAGGCTCTGGCGACCATCGTCGATTCCAACGTCACCTCGCTGATCGCCACGGTGGTGCTGTTCTATCTCGGCACCGGGCCGGTGAAGGGCTTTGCCATCACCTACGCCATCGGCATCCTGACCACCGTCTTCACCGCCTTCACCTTCACCCGCCTGCTGGTCTCGATCTGGCTGCGCCGGGCGCGCCCGAAGGAGTTGCCGAAGGCGCCGGTGACCTTCATTCCGCCCGGCACCAAGATCCCCTTCATGGGCATTCGCCGCTGGACGTTTGCGCTGTCGAGCATCCTGTCGGTGCTGTCTGTGGTGCTGTTCATGACCGTCGACATCAACTACGGCATCGACTTCAAGGGCGGTTCGATGATCGAGGTGCAGGCCAAAACCGGCAACGCCGATCTTGCCGATATCAGAGGCAGATTGACGGAACTCAACATCGGCGAAGTGCAGGTGCAGCAGTTCGGAGCGCCGAACGACGTGCTGATACGCGTCGGGACACAGGATGGCGGCGAGAATGCCGAGCAGACGGTCATCGACAAGGTGCGCGGCGAACTGCAGGACCAGTATGATTTCCGCCGTGTCGAAGTGGTGGGGCCAACGGTTTCCGGCGAGTTGGCCAAGCAAGGCACCATCGCCATGCTGGTCGCGCTGGTTGGTATCCTGGTCTATGTCTGGTTCCGTTTCGAGTGGCAGTTCGCGGTCGGCGCCATCGTCGCGACGGTGCACGATGTGGTCATGACGCTCGGCTTCTTCGTCATCACCGGGCTTGAATTCAACCAGTCGTCGCTGGCGGCGATCCTGACCATCATCGGCTATTCGCTGAACGATACGATCGTGGTCTATGACCGCGTTCGAGAGGATCTGCGAAAATACAAGCGAATGCCGCTGCCGCAACTCCTGAACAACGCCATCAACGAGACGCTGTCGAGAACGACGCTGACCTCGGTGACGACGATCCTGGCGCTGCTGGCGCTGGTGCTGTTCGGCGGCGAGGTGATCCGGTCGTTCACCATGGCCATGCTGTTCGGCGTCGTGTTCGGCACCTATTCGTCGATCTTCATCGCGGCACCGCTGCTGATCCTGTTCAAGCTGCGGCCGCAGGCTGAAAGCGACGAGCAGAAGCCTGTCGGCGGCAGCAAGGCGGTCGCGACCTGACGCGTGGTCCCGAAGGGGTGACAGAACGGTGACCGGCAAAGGCATCGTCATCCGCGAGGCGCATTTCCCCGGCCGCGCGCCGATCGAGGCCTATGGCAATGGCGGGTTCCGCTTCGCCGATATGTCGCATCGCGGCTCGCTGCTCTGCCTGCCATCCGGCATCCATGGCTGGGAGCCGGCGGATCCCCTGGCGCTGACGGCGGCGGATTTCGACAGGCTGCTGGCCGAAGCCGACAAGGTCGAGATCCTGCTGGTCGGCATGGGCAGGGAACTGAGGCCATTGCCGGCAGCATTGCGGGCCGCGCTTAAGGCGGCAGGCATTGCGTCCGATCCGATGTCGACCGGTGCCGCGGTGCGGACCTACAATGTCCTGCTGGCGGAAGACCGCGCCGTGGCCGCCGCGCTCATCGCCGTCGATTGACATGTCTCAGAATGCCAAAATCGTCATGGATGCGGCGCGCGCCGCCGACCACGACCGCTATCTCACCGCACTCTACGCGCCGGCCGACAAGCGCGATGCGCTGCTTTCGCTCTACGCCTTCAATGCCGAGATCGCCGGCATTCGCGATCGCATCCACGAAGCACTGCCTGGCGAGGTGCGGTTGCAATGGTGGCGTGATGTCATTGCCGCTGAAGATGATGGCGCAAGCATCGGTCACCCCGTTGCCGACGCGCTGAAGGCGACGATTTCCGCTTTCCGCCTGCCGAAACCGGCCTTCGACAACATGCTCGAAGCGCGCATTTTCGACCTCTACGACGATCCGATGCCGTCGCGCACCGATCTGGAAGGCTATTGCGGCGAAACGGCAGCCGCACTCATCCAGCTTGCTGCGATGGTGCTCGATCCCGTCGCTGCGCCACGGTTTGCCGAACTGGCGGGCAGGGCGGGTTGTGCGCAGGCGATGACCGGCCTGCTGCTTCTGCTGCCGCTGCACCGCAAACGTGGGCAATGTTTTGTCCCGGCCGATATCCTGGCCGCGGCGGGATCGTCGCCGGAAGAGTTTGTTGCCGGCGATGGCGGCCCTGGCGCCAAACGCGCGGTGGCAGCGATGATGGCGCTGGCGCGCGACCATCTTTCCGCCTTCGAGCAAGGCGCGTCTGCTCTGCCGGTCTCGTTGCATCAGGCATTCCTGCCGCTGGCCCTGTCGCGTGCCTATCTCAGAAAAATGGAGAGTGGCTCTCCGCTCGATGGCGTGGCGCGACTGTCGGCTTTGCGCCGGCATTGGCTATTGCTGCGTCGCGCGAGCAAGGGCTGGCCGGCACTTTGACGTAAACGTCAATCATGTTAAGGAGTCACCCGGCCAAACTGTTGCCAAAGACGACAGACCGGCCGGAGGAGATGCTGCATCCATGAGCTTGCCTTTGCTGGTCGCGATCGTCGCCCTTGGCATTGCGCTGTCGGTCGCCGCCGTACATTTCACCGGCGGCAGCAAGACGGCCACGCTTGCTGGCACGGATAAGGCGCTGAGCCGTTTCGCCGAGGATTTTCCCGACGAGGTGGCCGCGACAGTTCGCCTGACGGCGGATGCCGGGACGGCGTTCCTCGATCTCGGGCGAGGGCGCACCGGCATCGTTCACAGCGTTGGCGACTGTTTTTTGACCCGCATCGTCACATCTCGGGACGTCACGGCTTTGACTGCCGGCGACGCAGACACGGTCTCGTTTCGGCTTGCCGACTTCACCTGGAAGGGCGGCCGCTTTCGCTTTGCCAGCGCAGCAGATGCGCAAGGCTTGCTGAAAGCGCTTGAGCCGCGACATTCCAATTCCGCTGGGGAGGCGACGTGATGGACAGCTACAGCTTTCCGCAGGTCACCCAACTGGCCATCCCGTTCTTCGTTGCCGCGATCCTGATCGAGCTCTGGCTGGTGCGCAGCGGCCGCGCTAAGGGCTCGTTCGAGACGCGCGACACGTTGACCAGCCTGATGATGGGCACCGGCAATGTCGCCGCCGGGCTGCTGCTTGGCGTGGTGTCCTATTGGGCGCTGCTGTGGCTGTGGCAGTTCCGCGTCTTCAATCTCGGCCTGTCGGTCTGGGTGTTCCTGGCCGCCTTCCTGCTCGATGACCTGCGCTACTATGTCTACCACCGCATCGCGCACAGGGTGCGCTGGGTGTGGGCCGAGCACGTCAACCACCATTCCAGCCAGCACTACAATCTGTCGACGGCGCTGAGACAAAGCTGGACCAGCCTGTTCACCTTCATGTTCGTGCTGCAGGCGCCACTGGTGCTGCTTGGCTTCCATCCTGCAGTTATTGCCTTCACCTTTGGCTTCAACCTGGTCTGGCAGTTCTGGATCCACACCGAGACGATCGGCAAGATGTGGGGCTGGTTCGAGTTGGTCTTCAACACGCCGTCGCACCACCGTGTCCACCACGCCACCAATCCGCGTTATCTCGACGCCAATTATGCCGGCACACTGATTATCTGGGACCGCCTGTTCGGCACCTTCGTCGAAGAGCTGGAAGAGGACCGGCCCCGCTACGGCATCGTCAAGAACCTTGGCACCTTCAATCCGCTGAAAGTGGCGTTCCACGAATGGATCGGGATGTTCACAGATGCCTTTGCACCGGGTCTGACCTTGAGCGATCGGCTGAACTACCTGATCAAGCCGCCGGGCTGGAGCCATGACGGCTCACGCGAGACCTCGGAGAGCCTGAAAGCCGCCTATGTCAGGCGTAATCCGGGCGAAGCTGGCAAGCCGGGCTTACCGGAGGCGAGTGCTGCGCCGGCCGAATAGTGAAGTAAACTACGACCTGGTGGCAATTTGACAGCATGATGGCTTGGTACTATTTTTGACATCCTAGTACTTTTGGGGGTGGTGATCATGCTTCGTCTTGTATCCACTTGCTTTTTTCTGCTCGCCACAACATTGACTTACGCTGCGCCAGCCATCGACTGGCGGGTCAAGCATCCTTTCCGGTATTTCACCGAAACAACCGATTTCGATATGCAGCGGGAAGCCATGGCCGAGGTCATGGCAACCCATGGCGGCGCCTTAACGGCTACGGCGGTTTCCGATCTCGAACGGTTGCTCAACGATCCGCGTTGGCTGCGAGAGTGGTACAAACAGGACGCCACGCTCTATCCGAATCCCAAGGGCGCGGGCCGGCCCGAACGCGGCTGGGCGAACCCTGTCAATYGTCGCCGCTCCACCTGCTGGGACGCCCGAGAACAGTGGCATTCGTCCTGCGCCAGCGACAGTTTCGGAACCGCGCTTCGTACCGACTACGTGCGCCCGCAAGGGCACACCGTTGTCTTCAGCTTGACGGACGCGCCGGTCGGCATCTGCCGATGGCAAGCCGCGCGGCCGATTTTCATTGCCGGACGTGGCCGGCTTTCAGCGACGGCGGAACAGCCCTGCGCCGCGCTCTTTGAGGCGCGCATTCCCTTCGAACCAGATATCCCGGAAGCAGCGCGCGGGGTCGATGTGTCTGTGACCCTGCCGAACGGCACGGTGCTTTCGYAACCTGCCATCTGGGTTCGCGACCGACTTATCGCCGGTATCGGCGACAGTTTTTCGTCGGGCGAAGGCAATCCCGATACGCCGGTCGAGATCGATCCGCTGTCAAGACGAAGACTTCTCAACATCTCCTTCGTCTATGACCCCGACACTCAAGCAATCAAATCGGTGCCAGCCTATTCGTTGCCGGTCCGCTATCAGAATGCGCCGGCTGGCTGGCTCGACCGCAAATGCCATCGTTCGGCCTATAGCTATCATCTGCGCACCGCCTTGCAGGTCGCTCTTGCCGATCCCAAGCACAGCGCAGTGACATTTCTCGGCTTTGCCTGCTCAGGGGCCGAAGTGACGGAAGGGCTGCTTTTTCCCTATGCCGGGGTTGAGGCAGTCAACAATTCCTATTTTTCGTCGGGCGGCAAACTGCGTCGCAACTTGCCGCAGATCGATCGACTGATGATCGAACTGTGCCGCGATGATCTGCTGCGCACGCATGCAACCCGTACAGTGGCTTTCGACACGCCGCTCACCGACGAGCAAGGCCACGCATTGCGCAGCGCCAAACTCCTCGACTGCAAACCGGGGCGGTTTCTGCGGACGATCGACATGCTGATCGTGTCCATCGGTGGAAACGATGTCGGCTTCACACCGCTCATCGTGGAAGCGCTGACCAAGACAAGGCCTCCATACGCAAACGTCAACAGCAGCTTGCGCGCCGACGCCCTCGGCGCGTCAGTCATTCGAACTGTCGCCCGGATCGCCAAGGCGCATGATGTCGCCACGGCGCGAATCCGCGCAAAGGAATTGCCGGCGCGCTTTGCCGCCTTGCGAAAGGCGCTGGCGCCGCTGCCCATCGCCAGCAACGGTGGAATGCCCAACATTGTGCTGACCGCGTTTCCCAAGATCGAATTCAACCTGGACGGAAGGCTCTGTGGCGAAGCCACGCCGCGTGAAAGGCTTGAAGGCTTCAATGTCGGCGGGGTGCTGTCGATCGACGTGCCTACGCTGCGTCCCATCAGCGATTTCGCCAACAATGTGCTTTACCCGGCGACGCGCGAGGCCGCCCACGCGGGAAACTGGCATTTCGTCGATGCCCAGCGTGCCGCGTTCGCCAAGCATGGGATCTGCGCGCAAAAGAGCTCGTCGAGCGGCGTCACGGCCGCCGAGAGCCTGATGTTGCCCTACTACCATGCGGACGGGCCACGACCGGACAAGTGGTCGGAATTCGAGCCTTTTTCTGCTTATCGCGATGCCGATTTCAAGGCGTCTCGCGACACGCGTGCCTACGCGCCGCGCGAGCGCTGGTTCCGCACCATCAACGATATCTGCCTTTTCGTGCAGTCCAAGGCGAGCGGCACGCCACCGCCGCCGCAGGATTGGGCGTTGCTCGATCTGGTTGAGGTTTGCCTGGGCGGTCCGTTCCATCCGACCGCGGAAGGCCATGCCCACATCGCGGACGCGGTGTTCGCGGCAGCAACCACGATGCTCAACTTGCCACGGCCAACGGTCGCGGATGTGCGACCGCACTGAAGGGAGGAGCAGGGCTACTCGGCTGCTTCCGCTTGGGATGCCAGCCCCAGCCACTGCCGGCAATCGGCGCGCGCCCGTGCGGTTATCCCCTGCCGCTTGGCGACGGTCTTGTCCTTGCCGCGCAGGCGCTTGCCTTCTGACTTCGGTGCTTCCATCGGCGGGAACAGGCCGAAATTGACGTTCATCGGCTGGAAGGAGCGTTTTCCCGGTTCGTCTTCGGAGACGATGTGGCCGCCGGTGATGTGGTTGAGCAAGGCACCGAAGGCCGTGGTGAGCGGTGGCAGGGACGGTGCCTGGCCGAGCCTTTCGGCGGCGGCGAAGCGTCCGGCGAGCAGGCCGATCGCGGCACTTTCGACATAGCCCTCGCAGCCGGTGATCTGGCCGGCGAAGCGCAGGCCGGGGCGCGACTTCAGCTGCAGCGAAGCGTCGAGCAAGGTCGGCGAGTTGATGTAGGTGTTGCGGTGCAGGCCGCCTAGGCGGGCGAAATCGGCGTTTTCCAGGCCCGGTATGGTGCGAAACACCCGCACCTGCTCGGCATGCTTCAGCTTGGTCTGAAAACCGACCATGTTGTAGAGCGTGCCCAGCGCATTGTCCTGCCGCAACTGGACGACGGCATAGGCCTTGACCGTTGGATTGTGCGCGTTGGTCAGCCCCATCGGCTTCATCGGCCCATAACGCAGCGTCTCGACGCCGCGTTCGGCCATGATTTCGATCGGAAGGCAGCCGTCGAAATAGGGCGTGCCTTCCCATTGCTTGAATTCGGTCTTCTGGCCGTCGACGAGCGCCTGCACGAAGGCGAGGTATTGCTCCTTGTCCATCGGGCAATTGATGTAGTCCTTGCCGGTGCCGCCCGGCCCGACCTTGTCGTAGCGCGACTGGAACCAGCAAATGTCCATGTCGATCGTGTCGAAGTGGATGATCGGCGCGATGGCGTCGAAGAAAGCCAGCGCGTCGGCGCCGGTCGCCTCGGCGATCGACTGGGCAAGCGAAGGCGCGGTCAGCGGCCCGGTGGCGATGATCGCCTGGTCCCAGTCCGCCGGCGGCAAGCCCGGCACTTCCTCGCGCTGGATGGTGATCAGCGGATGGCCTTCGAGCTTTTTCGTCACGGCGTCGGAGAAACCATCACGGTCGACGGCAAGCGCACCGCCGGCCGGCACCTGGTTGGCGTCGCCGGCGCTCATGATCAGCGAGCCGGCCAGCCGCATTTCGGCATGCAGCAGGCCGACGGCGTTGTTTTCGGCGTCGTCGGAGCGGAAGGAATTGGAGCAGACCAGCTCGGCCAGGCCATCGGTCTTGTGCGCATCGGTGCCGCGAAGGGGCCGCATTTCGTGCAGGATGACGGGCACGCCAGCCTCGGCTGCCTGCCAGGCGGCTTCAGAACCGGCGAGGCCGCCGCCGATGATGTGGATGGGATTTTTGCTCATGAGCGCCGGAATAATCGCTTGGAGCGGTGATTGCAATTGCCGCGCGTGGCGCAGGGCAAGCGGCTGCGGCGGAACCAACCCCTGAAAACAACAACACCCGCCGGGGGAGGAGGTCCGGCGGGTGTCGTTTTTGGGGTCGACCCTCGGGAGGAGGTGAAGGCCGACCGTATTCGTCATCGCCGGGGAGGAGGTCGGCTTTGACGAAATCTCTTTCGCCATTTTTGAAAGGGGCGAAACCTCTGGGGCAAAATTCGTTTTGCCCCGGGGAACAACGCCCGCCGCGGGAGGAGGTGCGGCGGGCGCCGTTTTGTTGGTCAACCCTCGGGAGGAGGTGAAGGTTGACCGGATCCGTCAGGGTCGGGGAGGAGGTCGACCCTGGCGAAATTCTGGTTAGATCGCCCGGCGGGCTACGATCTTGATTTCGTCGCGGACGATACCGAGATCATGCAGCTGACGGTTCGAAAGGCGACCCAGCTCGGTAACCGTCTCGCGATAGACGCGCCAGTTACGATAGTTGCGGATCAGGTTCATTGTCTTTCTCTTTTCAAAACTTGTTCGGACCATTTGCGGTCCGAAGAAATTAGACCGCCTTGCGAGCGACGTAAGGAATGTCGCTGCGGCTGATGCCGAGGTCGGTCAGTTCACGGTTGCTCAGGCGGCTCAGCTCGGACACGGTGTCCCTGTAGCGGCGCCAGTTGCGGTAGTTGCGGATCAGGTTCATGGTATTTCTCGTTTCGTCTTTCTTTCGGATCATTCCGTCTTTGTGTACGAAGCATAGATAGGCGGGCCTATATCGATTTAAAAGTGCTATGGCTGCATGGCAGCAATGCAAATTGTGCAATGCAGCATTAACGCGCGTTCACGGACCTGACACAAAGAAGCCCGAATCGGAAAATGCCGTTGCGTCAACGGTTTGACCGGGTCGGTTGAAAAAAAGACCAAGCTGGGGGAGAAGCGGCATGGCGGGCTATTCGTCACGAGTGAGGTCGGATATCGCGCGCTGGCGGCAGGCCGGCCTGATCGACGCCGCGACCGCCGATTCCCTGACGCGCGATGTCGAGGCAAACGAGCGCAAATCGCTCAGCTTCGGCTCGATCCTGGCGATGATGGCCGCCTTGCTGTTCGGCGCCGCCATCCTGATTTTCGTCGCCGCCAACTGGGATGCGATCCCAAGGCTGGCGCGGGTCGCGGCACTTTTTGCCATCATCCTTGGCGGCTATGTCGGCGGCGCGSTGYTGAAGACGCGCGACCATGCGGCGATCGGCGAGGCATTGTGGATCGTGGCCGCGGCGGCCTTCGGCGGTTCAATCGCGCTGATCGGCCAGATGTATCATCTCCCCGGCGACATGACGTCGGCCTTGGTCACCTGGGGCGCGGGCACGGCACTGGCGGCGGTCGCGCTGCGGTCGAACCCGTTGACCGTGGCTGCGGTCGGCATCGCCGATGCCTGGCTGTTCCTGAAAGGCTTCGACTATTACAGCCGCAGCGATTTTCCGCATCTCTTCGTGGTCATGGCGATCGTGCTGTTTGCCGTCTCGTTCTGGACCCGCAGCCAGCCGGCGCGGCACCTGATCATCCTGTCGCTGCTGTTCTACCTCGTCCTGTTTGGCATGGACCACACCACACTGCAGGTGGCGATCCCCCTGGTCATCGTCTCGGCGCTACTGTTCACGGCATCAGTCTTTGCGCCGGAGCCGGTCGACAGCATCGTGCAACTCGGCGGCCGCTTGCCCCTGCACGCTTTGCTCGGCTTCCTCACCGGCCTGGCAATGGTCCAGTTCGAACTGGCAAGCACCTACAACAGCGGATTCGCCATCGCTTCGGTGATTGCATTGGCCGGCATCGTCGCTGCAATCGTGCTGGCGGGGCGGGAAAGCCGCGGGTTGCGCTGGCTTGCCTATGCCGGCTTCGCCTTTGAAATCGCCATTATCTATGTGGTGATGCTGCAATCGATGCTCGATACGGCCGGCTTCTTCCTGGCCGCCGCGGTGCTGCTCGGCATCCTCGCGCTCGTCATCATCCGCATCGAAAAACGCATGAAGGGCCCAGCCGCCAAGGGAGCCACGGCATGATGACCGGAAAGAGGCTGATCATCTCGGCGCTGGTGCTGGCGCTCGTCCAGATCGGATTTTTGAGCTGGATCATCGCCGGCCGGGCGGCGATCCTGCGCGACGGCAAGGAAGTGCTGCTGAAGATCGAACCCGTCGATCCGCGCGATCTTCTCCGCGGCGATTACATTATCCTTGGCTACCCGATTTCGCGGATACCGATAAAAATGATCGCCAACATCCCGGCCGACAAATTTTCGAGTGACGATACGCCGATCGTCGTCCGCTTGAAGAAGGGTGCCGACGGCTATTGGCAGCCGACCACTGCCTGGTTCGGCAAGGCGCCGACGCCGGCCGCTGCCGACGAGGCCGACATATCAGGCCACGTCGCCGAGGGCTGGGATCTTCGCAGCGAAGGCATGACCATCGCCCCGGATTACGGCATCGAGCGCTTCTATCTGCCGGAAGGCGAGGGGACGGCGATCCAGAACGACATGCGGGTGCGCCCGTTCGGCATCCGCCTCGCGCTGGCCGGCGACGGCACCGCGCAGATCAAAGCGCTGGTGGACGGCGACAAGATATTGTTCGAGGAACCGCTCTACTAAACCAATGATGTCGATCGGGACGGTCGACGGACGCCCTCGGCGGTCTCCCACCTGGACGGTAAGAAGCATGCCAATCACCCTGTCGACGCGTGAAGACATCAACCTCGACACGGTTTTTCGTGTCGCCTGGAAGAACGACACGGTGGCGATCGGCGAGAAGGCGTTGCAGCGCATCGCCGAATGCCGAGCCTCGTTCCTCAGGCTTATCGAATCCGATCCGCCGCCGGTCATCTATGGCGTAACCACCGCCATGGGGGAGTTGGCGAGCCGCAAGCTCGAACTTGACGAGCGGGATCGCCATGCGCGCATCAAGGCGTTCGCCGCCGCCACCTCGTTCGGCGATCCCTTGCCCGATCGGGTGGTCCGGGCGATCGCGCTTGCCCGGCTGACCAACTTCATCGAGGGCAACGCAGCCACCACCCCACGCATTGCGCTCGCCGTTGCCGCGATGCTCGACGGTGGCCCGATGCCAACGGTACCGGCCTCCGGCCAGGGCGGTGCCGGCGAGATCCTGGCGCTCTATCCGCTGTTTGCCGAACTCACAACGCGCTTCGACCTCGAGGTCAAGGAGCGGGGCTCGCTGATCAACGGCTCGCCCTGCGCCGCCGCGCTGGTGGCCGACGCAGCACTCGCGGCTCGCCGCCGCATCCGGATGGCGCACAAGGTGTTCGCACTGTCGATCGAAGCGTTTCGCGCCCCGCTCGAGCACTACGACGCTGCGCTCGACACGCTCTGGGGCGACGACCATGAAGCAGCGGCCCTCCAGGGGTTGCGGGAATTTCTGGTCGGCGCCGGAGACGGGCGGCGCAATTATCAGGCGCCGGTCAGCTATCGGATCGTGCCGCGCGTTCTCGGCCAGGCGCATCGTGCGCTGTCGTCCGCCGAGCGGGCGGCTACCGTCTCGCTGGCCGCGATATCCGACAATCCGGTCTACATCCCGCCGGACGACGCACATCCGCTTGGCCGCTGCATCAGCACCGGCGGCTATCACAACGCCATGGCGACGCCGGCGCTGGATGATCTGGCGGCCATATGGGCCGACATCTGCCTGCTCTGTGACCGTCATGCCTCCAAGCTTTTGAACGGCAAGGTGTCGCTGCTGCCTGATCTTCTGATGACCGGGCGGCATTGGGCCGACAGCGATGGCCACGGCAGTGTCGGCTATGTGCCGATGGCGATCACCGGCTATCTCGAGCAGGCCAAGCTTGCCGCTCAACGCACCTTCATTCCGGGAACGGAATCAGCCGGTGCCGGACAGGACGACGTCGCCACCACGGCGTTCTTCGCATGGACCAAGGAGGCGACAGCGGGCCGCTGTGTCGATGCGGCAATGGCGATGCTGGCGATGATGGCCTCGCAGGCGCTGCACGTCACCGAACGCGCGCCGCCGCCGGCGCTGCGGCCGTTCGTCGATGACATCAGGGGCATCGTGCCGCCTGTCGTCGACGATCGCGTGCTGGGGCCTGAGCTTGCAAAGCTGGCCGCGTGGTTCACAGGGAGAGCGTTCGAGGCGTAGGCACTGATGCCAGGACGGTCGCGGCCATCGGTTGTGTGCCTGTCGACGGATGGCGTTGGAACCTGCACCGGTCCTCCTTTGCCAAGGCTTCGGAACGCGTCAGAGGAGTGAGGTCACGCCGATCTGAGATAGCCCGAACACGGCGCGGTATCCGGCGATCGCTGCCGGAACGGCGAACGCAGCGGCGACGGCCGGATCAATTGACGGCACACAGTCAATTGAACAATCGTCGCTGGACACCACATGCGAGATGCAGTTGCGTTGCGGCAGCGCGGCACCGGATTGGACTCATTTTTGTATCAACTGTGGTACCCCACCGGGAGGGGCGTGTGCCACTATACGAAATAGCCAAACAGATTTTTTCGCAAGAAAGTTCACTGACTCAGGGATGGAGAACGCTGCTGCTCAACTCCGGACCTTACTCGTCTCGGCGATGATTTTGGGATAGGGACCAATCGATATTGTGTAGCTAAAGTCTGCTACGCCTTTTTCCTGCTTGTGTGTCGAGGGGCTGCGCACAACCCAGTCATAGACGCCAGAAACCATGCAGCGATCGTTTGCACAGGTGACCACAATGCTGTCATTGCGGACGTTATATATCCGTTCGGGCCATCGCTGGTAATAGTTCCTCTTGTCCTGAATGATCGAACTCAGGTTCGTCAACTTGCCATAATAGTCGACCGTGCGAGCGTAGGACGCCTGAACTTGAGCAAGAGCGAAATCGTCGTTGTCGCCATGATGCTCGATCAGATCCTTGACGAAGGCGACCGCAGCGCTCTCCGCCTGTTGCCTTGCGTCGGGTGCGGGCACGGGCGCAGGCGCAGGATCTGGCCTCGTCGACACCTGCGATGTATCTACGGGCGATTGGTTCGCTGCGACATTGGTCACACGCAACTCTGCCATTTCGCTGGCCGATAGGTATCTTATGTCATGCTTGTCATAGCTCGATGCCAATTCCATCAGCTCGGGGTCCACTCCCATCTCGACTACATAGGATGTGATTGCGGCCGTTCCGAGCTGGAAACGGGCCTTTGCTTCTTCTCTGGACATCCCGTCAACCGATTTCAACCAAGCCCGATGAATGCCGATAGAACCTGGTTCGGCACCACGGTGGACGCCACCCAAGAAGGCAAGTGAGCAGGCTGAAGCGCACTGCAATTGGCGAAGCTGAAGCGTATCCAACCCTGCCGCGCGGATCATACGCCCCAACCGAAGCGCGCTGCCGACATTGCCGCCGGGGGAGTTGAATACGAT